>JAITLM010000053.1 GCA_031277885.1 Microbacterium sp. | reverse complement strand
CCTCCGGAACGGTGCCGAGCAAGGACGCGAACTCCGCGGCACGCGCCGACGCCTCGTCGGCGCGCAGGACCATCTCGCCGCTTCCGCTCTGCATGACGGCCTGGTGGAAAAGGCCGCGGGAGGGTCGGGCGACGAGGTGCGCGGCGATGCTCACCGCCCCCGCCGACTGCCCGAAGACCGTGACGTTCCCGGGATCTCCGCCGAAGGCCACGATGTTCCGGCGGACCCAATGGAGAGCGGCGACCTGGTCGAGGAGCCCGGCGTTGCCGGATCCTGGCGCTCCGGGGAGCGCCAGGAACCCGAGCGCACCCAGCCGGTAGTTCAGCGTCACGACGATGACGTCGCGCCGAGCGCTCAGCCGGTGGCCGTCGTAGACCGGGTCGGATCCGGATCCCCAGGAGAACGCGCCCCCGTGGATCCAGACGAGCACCGGGCGACGGGCATCGTCGACCGCGGGCGTCCAGACGTTGAGGGTCAGGGATCCGGCCTCGGACGTCGTGTAGTCGGGCAGACCGAACATCTCGCGGCGGCCGAGATCGACGGTCTGTGGCACCGCGGGGCCGAACTCCACGGTCGAGCGCACCCCCGACCACGGCTCGGGCTCGGCGGGCGGCGCGAACCGGAGTTCGCCGACCGGATCCTCGGCGTACGGGATGCCGCGGAACACGAACCCGTCGTCGAGGGCGACGCCCCGCACACGACCCAGGTGGGTCGTGGCGACCGGAGAGGCGGAGGGCATCGGCTCACACCACCTTGCGCACCGGGAGGATCGCGAGAGCGCCGACCACCGCGATCACGGCGGCGATCGCGAACAGACCCGCGTAGCCGACGAAGGAGACCACGATCGCGCCGATCGAGGCGGAGAGCACCTGCGGGATCACCATCCCGAGATTCATGATCCCGAGGTCCTTCGCCGCATCCTCCGGGCGGGGGAGAACGCGGTTCACGAGGGCGGTGTCGACGGACATGTAGATGCCGAAGGCGATGCCGTTCACGACCGCGAAGACGTACATCGCGACCATGCTGGCCTGCACGAGCGGGATCACGAGGGAGACGGCGAGCCCGGCGCCGGCGATCAGGACGAAGACCTTGAGGCGCCCGCTGCGGTCAGCGATCGGCGCCGCCAGGATCGAGCCGACGACCGATGCGGCGCCGTTGATCGCGAAGAGGAGGGCGGCCTGCGGCACGGCCTGGTCCTGCGCGAGGCCGACGTAGTCCTGAAGCGCGAACATGAGGAACGCGAACAGGAGGAAGTAGCCGAGCATGAGCAGTACGCGTGCGATGAAGACCCAGGCGAAGTCCGGGTAGCGGCGCGGGCTGACCCCGAACGTCGCGAAGAACTCACCGAGACGGAAGGGCTCGCGGGGCAGCGCCCGGGAGTCGGTGTCGGGGCTGACCACGACGAACAGCACGGCGACCGCGACGATGAGGATCGCGAGGAGGGCGTAGCCGCCGGAGCCGGCGAGCCCGGGGAACACCACGAACATGAGCGATCCGACCAGCACGCCCGCGTTGAGTCCGGTGCCGATGAGCGACGACGCGAGTCCGATCCGGGCGGTCGGCACCCGGTCCGGCACGACGGCCATGAACGCAGCCTGGAACGCGTTGAGCGTCAGGCAGGTCGCGGCCCAGCAGAGCCCGAGCACGGCGATCGACGGCGCCGCGACCTGCAGCAGCAGCACGGCCGCTCCGCTGACCGCGCCGACGACGATCCAGGGCGTCCGACGACCGAATCGAGAGCGGGTGCGATCGGAGAGGTGGCCGAAGACGGGGTTCGCGATCGCGGCGGCCACCGTGCCCAGCACGCTCGCGATCGCGAGCGCGCCGGCGTCGGTGGATCCCGTGAGGGCCTGCACCTGCACCGGGAGGAGGATGCTCGGCACGGCCGTCCACACCATGAACAGCACGATCATGGTCGTCGGAAGGGTGATCGCGAGCGTTCCGAGTCGTGGCCGGGAGGGTGCGGCAGTCGCCGCAGGGGTGATGATCGGAGCGGAGGCTTCGTCGTTGAGAGCCATGGTTTCGCCTTTCGGGTGGGTGGAGATCAGGTACGGGGGAGGACCGCGTCCAAGGAGAGGACGGGGTCGGCGAAGGAGCGGTTCACCGTGAAGCGGAGGGGGCCTTCAAGCACCCGCCATCCGGTGTCCGTCCAGCGGCGGAGCGCTTCGGGCCAGATCCGGACGTCGACGACGGCGGAGGCTCCGGCCTCGGCGGTCACCGGAGCGAATCCGAGCAGCCGGGGCGGGGCGCCGTCCTCGTCGAGGTACACCTGCACGATGTCGCGGCCGGGGCGCCTGCCGATGTTGCGGACGGCGACCGTCACGGCGAGCTCGTCGCCGCGTGTCAGGATCTCGGCGGCGTCGTACTCCCAGCGGGTGTAGCCGAGGCCGTATCCGAGCCGGTAGAGCGGTGCGACCGGCGCACGCGACCCGAAACGATCGCGCTCCTCGTACGAGAGGACGCCGTCGACCGGGATGACCGAGGGCAGCCCGCTCGCGGTGGCGGGGATCGCGACCGGAAGGCGTCCGCCGGGCTCACGCCGTCCGAGCAGGCAGTCCGCGAGCGCGCGAGCGCCCTCCTGGCCGGGGAACCACGCCCAGAGCACCGCCGCGGGAAGCCCGGCCCACGGGAGCAGGACCGGGGATCCGGCGTTCACCACGACCACAGTGCGCGGATTCGCGGCGCACACCGCGCGGACGAGTTCGTCCTGGCGGCCGGGCAGCGCGAGGCTCTCCCGGTCGATGCCCTCGGTCTCGTGCTCGGCGGTCGTCCCGATCACGAGGATCGCGACTTCGGCACTCCGTGCGGCCTCGACGGCGCGCGCGATGAGGACGTCGTCGTCGGGTGTGGGCGGCAGATGTCCCAGATCGGCGAGATGCCATTCGGCCTGGGGATCCCACTCGTGCACGACCGTGAGCAGGACCTCGCGGCCGCCGCGGACCTCGATGCGGTGCTCGTACGGCTCGACGAGCGGCGAGAGCGGATCGCGATCGGGGACCGCCAGGGTGAAGGCCTGCGCGATCCCGTCGTCGACGCGGACCGTGTAGGCGCCGTTGCCGCGCACGGCCAGCCCGTGGGTGCCCTCCTCGACGAGGCGGACCGTGGCGGAGACCACGATGCGGGCGGTGCCGGCGGGGACCGCCTCGTCCAGGACGAGGTCGGCGTGCCGGCGCTGCTCCACGAGAAGCGCCGCCCCCGAAGCATCCTCGAAACGCACCGCGATCCCCTCAGGGATGCGCTCGTTCGCGAGCGGGGGCAGGTTGCGGTGGATCGAGACACCGGGCTCGACGGCGATCGTGGTGTCAGGACCGAACGCCGTCTGCAGCTGCGCGAGGAGTCCGGGCCTCGGCTTCGGGCGCACCTTGGCGCTGCCCCCGCCCTGCAGCGTCAGCCGCTCCGCGAGCGGTCCGATCAGGGCGATCCGCGCGGGCGCGCCGAGAGGCAGTGTCCCGTCGTTCTCCAACAGCACCATGCCCGAAGCGGCCAGGGCGGCGAGGGTCTCGTCAAGGTCATCGGCATCGTCCGCATCGGACTGCGCCGTCGTGCGGTCGCGGCGGGCGGCGACGCGGGCGAGGGCGGCGAGCTTCTCGTCGATCGCCTCCTCCGACACGTCGCCGCGGAGGACGGCGTCGACCAGCGCGGGTCCCCAGGGGCCGTCGGGGCCGGGCATCGACAGGTCGAGGCCGGCCGACGCCGTGGGTGCGGTCGATCGCGCGGCGCCCCAGTCGGAGACCACCGCGCCGCGGAAGCCCCATTCCGCGCGGAGGATGCGCTGCAGCAGTTCGTCGTTCTCGGTCGCGGTGACGCCGTTGAGGCTGTTATAGGCGGCCATCACCGCGTCGACGTCGCCGCGGCGCACGGCCGCCTCGAAGGGGACGAGGTAGACCTCGCGCAGCGTCTTCTCGTCGATCCGCGCGTCGTAGCTCAACCGCTCGGTCTCGGACTCGTTGCCGACGAAGTGCTTGGCCGTCGCGGCGACCCCCGCGGACTGGATGCCCCGGACGAGCCCGACGCCGATCCGCGCGGTCAGCTGCGGATCCTCCGAGAGGCACTCGAAGTGGCGTCCCCCGAACGGCGTGCGCTGCAGATTCAGGACCGGGGCGAGCAGCCAGTCGATGCCGGCGCGGCGCGCCTCGGTGCCGAGCACGCGTCCCGTGCGCTCGGCGGCGTGTTCGTCCCATCCCGCTGCGACGGAGGTCGGATTCGGGAGCAGCACGCCCTCGCTCTCGATCCCGAAGGCGCCTCCGCGCACTCCGGCCGGGCCGTCGGAGAGGCTCAGCGAGCGCAGCCCGATGGCGGGGAGCGCGCGGGTGCGCCAGCCGTCCTGGCCGCTCAGCGAGGCGACGCGATCCTGCAGATCGGCAGGGGCCGTCGGTCGCGGACGCGCGGTCGTAGTCGCGGGAGATTCGGGCAAAAGTGCCCCCTTCGGTCGGGTTGGCCACGAGCGTAGAGGCAAAAACCGTGACCCATCGTGGTTTGTTACCGAAACGAGATTATATGGTCCCCTAGACTCGCAGTCATGCCCGCAGAAGAAGCCCAGGCCCCCACGGAGCCGCGGGCGAACGGCTACGCCGTCGGCCAGCGCACGCGCGCCAGGATCCAGGGCGCGGCGCTGCGCGAGTTCGCCGAGTACGGGTACCGCGGCTCGACCATGACGCGCATCGCCGAACGGGTGGGGATCTCCGAAGCGGGCCTTCGCCACCACTTCCGATCGAAGGACGAGCTCCTCGTCGAGATCCTGCGCGATCGCGACCGTGCCTCGGACCGCAACTGGGAAGCCGCCGGCCGTCCCGTCGGCACGGCGGATCTCGAGTACAACCGTCGCCTGCTCGAGCTCAACGTCACGGTGCCGGACCTCGCTCGCCTCTTCGCCGTGGTCGTCGGCGAGTCCGTGACCGTCGAGCATCCGGCCGCGGAATGGGCGCGCGAGCGCTATCGCACCCTCGGCGCGACGATGGCGTACAGCGTGCGCGGTGGGATCGAATCGGGCGAGTATCGCGCCGACATCGACGCCGACCAGATCGCGCGGCAGATCATCGCGGTCATGGACGGCCTGCAGACCCAGTGGCTCCTGGATCCCGAGCGCATCGACCTCGTCGCCGA
>JAITLM010000024.1 GCA_031277885.1 Microbacterium sp. | reverse complement strand
CGCATCCCGCTCGCCGCGGCGCTCATCCTGTCGCTCGTCCAGGCGGCGGCCATCGTGCTCGCCCTGTTCGCGCCGGTCTGGGCGACCCTGCTCGCGCTGATCGCCGGCAACGCGCTGTCCGGTCTCGCCGAGGCCGGCCCCGACCGGCCGTGGCCGATCGCCGCCTCGACGATCGTCGCGTACACCCTGGTCTGGATCGGCGTCTCGCTGCGGGCGCGCTGGTGGCTGCCGGTCGCCGGCTGGGCGTTCAGCGTGCTCTCGGCGGTCATGGTCGCCGTGGACGCGCCCACCCGGGCCGATGACGGGCTGGTGATCGCGGATCTCATCGTGTTCGCCGCGGTCACGCTCGGCGCCGTGCTCGTCGGCATCGGCATCCGCAACTGGTCCCTGCTGCGCGCGCAGCTGCGTGCGGAGCGCGCCGCCACCGCGGCGGAGCTCGCCCGCCGGGAGGCCGTGCAGGACAAGGCGCGCATCGCCCGCGAACTGCACGACGTCGTCGCACACGGCATGTCGGCGATCCAGGTCCGCGCGGCGAGTGCGCGCTATCGGATGCCGGATCTGCCCGCGGATGCGGCGGCCGAGTTCGACGAGGTCGCCGCGACCGCGCGGTCGGCGATGAAGGAGATGCGCGTGATCCTCGGGCTGCTCCGCGATGAGGAGGGCGAGGCCGACCATGCCCCGCAGCCGGGGCTCGACGACCTTCCCGCGCTCCTCGCCCGGGCGAACGGCCTCGCGCCGGTGACGGAGACCGGATCCTGGCAGCTCACGGCCGACGAGCAGAGCAACCCGCTGCTGGGGCTCACCGCCTACCGCGTCGTGCAGGAGGGGCTGAGCAACGTCGCCCGGCACGCTCCGGGCGCGGCGACCGAGATCGCCTGGACCGAGACGCCTGCGGAGCGGGGGATCCGGATCCGCAACGCCCCTCCGACCAGGGCGATCGCCCCGCGCGCGGACGGCGGCGGGCACGGGCTGCGCGGCATGCGCGAGCGCGTCGAGGCGATGGGCGGCACGGTCGCGGCCGCGGTCACGGGCGATGGCGGATACGTGCTGCAGGTGCGCATCCCCCGGGAGGAGCGGGAATGACGACGGTGCTGATCGTGGATGACCAGGCGATGCTGCGGGCCGGCTTCGCCGCGATCCTGCAGTCGCAGGACGGGCTGGACGTGATCGGGCAGGCCTCCGACGGGAGCGAGGGCGTCGACGAGGCGCGCCGGCTGCGCCCCGACGTCGTGCTCATGGATGTGCGCATGCCGAATCTCGACGGCATCGAGGCGACGCGCCGCATCATCGCCGCCGCCGAGCGCGATGGCCGTACCCCGCCCGCGGTGCTGGTGCTGACCACGTTCGACGCCGACGAGTACGTGCACGAGGCGCTGCAGGCGGGCGCCAGCGGATTCCTGCTCAAGGACGCGCTGCCCGAGGAGCTGGTGCAGGCGGTGCGGGTCGTGGCGGCCGGTGACGCCCTGCTCGCACCGCGCATCACTCGGCGGCTGCTGGAGCGCTTCGCGGAGAGCCGTCCGCGCTCGAACAGCGCGGAGCTGCGGCTGAAGGGCCTGACCGAGCGGGAGCACGAGATCCTCGTGCTGATCGGTCGGGGCCTCTCGAACCGCGAGATCGCCTCCGAGCTGTTCCTCGCCGAGCAGACCGTGAAGACGCACGTGAGCAGGATCTTCTCCAAGCTCGGGCTGCGCGACAGGGTGCAGGCCGTGATCCTCGCCTACGACGCCGGGCTGGTCGCCCCCGCGGGCTGAGCCGGCTCAGGCCGTCTGCGAGACGGCGACGCCGAACACCGACAGGCCCACGGCGAGGATCACGACCACGATCAGGGCCCACACCACCAGGATCAGGCTCGAGATGATCACGCCTGTCACGGCCATGCCGCGCCCGGCCGGCTCCTTCCTCAGCCCGGCGATGCCCAGGATCAGCGCCGCGATGGGGACGAGGAAGGTGAACCCGAACAGGATCGAGACGAGCGCGAGCACCATCGAGGCGATGCTCATCCCCTTGGGCTCCGGCACCGCGAGATACGTCGGCATCGGATAGTACGCCGGCCCGTTCGTCGGACGCTGGGTCATCGGATACGGCGGCCCCGGCTGCGGGTCCTGCGGATAGGTCATGACTTCCCCCTGGTCTGATCGGGGCGAGGCGCCCCCTTACCTTCCTAGCGCAGCCCGGCCGACGGCGCCGCCCCGATCGTCGTGATACCGCGGTAGGGGGTGGATCCGGCACCGCAGCGGGACGCGGAGGGCATGGCCCGACGGCGACCGTAGGGGCATGGCACTCCTCACTCCCGTCCTCGCTCCCGCGCCGGCGCTTCCCGCGCCCGCCGTCGCCCCCGGTTCCGCCCCGGCGAAGACCGCCCGCGACACCGCCGTCGACGGCGTGCGGGCGATCCTGCTGGGCGTCGTGGTGCTCCTGCACTCGCTCATGGTCGGGGTGAGCGTCGCCGCCGACGGATCCCCGGTCCTGCGCAACGCGATGGAGGGCTGGGACGGATTCGCCCCGCTCACCTGGGTGCTGCAGATCATGCCGCTGTTCTTCGTGCTCGGGGGCTTCGCGTCGTACACGCAGTGGACGCGGCAGAGGGCGCGTGGTGCGACGACCGGAGAGTACGTGGCCGCGCGGATGCGGCGGCTGCTGATCCCCGCATCCGGTGCGATCCTGGCGACCGCCGTGCTGCTGGCCGGTCTCGTGATCGCCGGGGTGCCGGCCGACGTGGTCGCCACCGCCGGATTCCGGATCAGCCAGCCCCTCTGGTTCCTCGGCGTGTACCTGGGCTGCTCGGCGCTCGTGCCGTTCATGGTGCGGCTGCACGAGCGTCACAGGATCCTCACCGTCGCCGCGCTGGCCGCGGGGGTCGTCGCCGTCGACATCGTGCGCGGGGCGACCGGCCTCACCGCGATCGGGCTGGTGAACATGGCGTTCGTGTGGCTGCTGCTGCAGCAGATCGGCTTCGCGGTCGCGGACGGATCCCTCGACCGCGTGCGCCGAGGACCGCTGCTCGCGACCGCAGGCGCCGCGATCGCCGTGGCGGGCGTGCTGATCCTCACCGGCGCCGCGCCGGCCGACCTCATCACGGCGCTCAACCCGCCGATGGCGATCCTCGTGGTGGCCGGCATCGCGCAGACCGCGCTGTTCCTCCTCCTGCGCCCGCGGCTGCGCACCTGGGCCGCGGGGCCGCGGACGGCGGCCGCGGTGGGATGGATCAACGCCAGGGCGATGACGATCTACTCCTGGCACATGCTCGTGGTGGTCGCGCTCGCCGGGGCGCTCCTGCTCTCGCCGCTCTCCCTGCCGGTGCCGCTCAGCGCCGGATGGTGGGCGAGCCGCCCGCTCTGGTTCGCGGCCGTGCTGATCGCGGTGGCGCTCGTCGTCGCCCGCGTGGGCCGGCGCGAGGCCGCCCGCGAGCCCAGGGCGATCCCGGTCGGCACGGGGCGCGCGACCGTGTCCGCGCTGCTCGGTGTGGCCGGCGTCGTCACGATCCTCGTCGCGGGATCCGCGCCCTCCGCCTGGGTGCTCGGTGCGGCTCTGATCCTCGCGGCCGTGCGGCTGGCCGGCGGGAGCCTCCGGGCCGGCTGACCGGCGGGGCGGGGTGCTCGTGCTTGATATGGTCGCCCGAGTGGACGGAGACGGGGGTGGCCGATGAGTGAGGCTCCTTCACCCTTCTCGCAGTCGTTCGATCAGGCGATTCGAGCCCGGGGATTCTCGCTGGCGCACCTGCACAGATTGCTCGTGCGCGCGGGAAGTCCGGTATCGGCCGCGACCCTGAGCTTCTGGAGAGCAGCGAAACGGCACCCGGAGGGGGCGATGTCGATGGTCGCTCTGGCAGAGCTCGAGAAGATCCTCGGACTGGAGCCGGATGCGCTGCAGGCCCTCGTCGCGCCGTCGAGGCGCGTCGGGCAGATCCGCGTCCCGGGTGATGCCTTCCCCGATGACGACGAGAAGGCGCTGGCCGAGACGATCGCTCGTCTCGGCGCCGCGGGGGAGAACCAGTTCCGCGAACTCTCATCCATGACGGTTGCCCATATCCGGGCCGATGGGAGCGTCGAGTCCTATGCGACACGAGCGCTCATGCAGGTCACATCAGGGACGGTTCACGCGCTTCCGCTCGCCTGTGTGATCCCGCGTGCTGCCGGGAACCCGGATCGCCCCGTTCACTTCGCGGTGAGCGGGGGGAGTGTTGATTTCACGTATGAGCATCCGGGAGGCCTCGCGGTCGGCTCGCGTTTCGCGCTCGACGCGCCCGTCTCGTCGCCCGAGACCTTTGTCATCGAGTTCGGCGTCGCGGTACCGGAGGGCTATCCGATCGACCGTCTCGTCGCGCACGGCGTCCGACGGAGGTGTCGTGAGATGGTCGTCGAGGTGCGGTTCCACCCGGCCGGGATCCCGGATTGGATCGAGGAGTTCGAAGACGGAGCGGAGGGCGAGGTCTTCACCGAACGGACGATCCACGGATCGGCGGTCCATGCCGTGCGCCGCAATTTCGGGCCTGGGAGCCTCGGCTTCCGGTGGGGCTCTCAGGAGTGAGGCCGACGACGATCTCCTGACGGCCACGGAGCCCGTGGCCGTCAGCGGCGACCGACCGCGAGAAGTCGCCTTCCGGTCGTGGTCGTCGGGAGGTCCGCCCCGGGCGTAACAGGGTGAAGTGGCCTGTTATCGGGCAGGTGTGAGGATCATCGGATCGCTGACGAATCGATGTCACCGGCCCATCCTGGGGGAGTTCCTAATGACCATTGCCGACCTTCGTGCGCGCGCACGATGAGTCGACGGCGCCGGCCGTCTTCCTCGAGTCCTCCATGATCGCTTCTCGGTCGATGATCGGAGGGGCCAGGATCGCACCGTCCGTCGTCGGAAGGCTGAACAGGTACGCCGCCGGTGATCCGCACGTCTTCCGGGCCGCGGCAAATCTCCTCACCGGCCGTCAACTCCGAGGCGAGACGTCGCTCCCCGACCCCTTGCCCGCGATCACGGACCGTGCCCGCGCCGTCGTCACGTCGCTGACAGCCGCGGAGCGCCGCGTTCTCCTGTGCGCGTCCGTGACGACGGACGACCGCGTGCGAACCCTGCTTGCCGCGACGGGCGTGGACATCCGGGTCCTGCTGAGTCCGCGGTTGGCTGAACTGGTCCGCATCCATGGTGGCCGTTTCACCAGGATCTCCGAGCCGATCCGCGCCGCGCTGATGGCGACGGCAAGCCGGGCAGAAGTACGTGAGGTGCATCGAAGCATCGCCCGGGCGCTTCACGCTGGGCGCGACCCGCGCCGGTACTGGCATGTCGCCGGTTCCGTCACCGGGAGCGACGATCGTCTCGCGAGGCAACTGGTGCATCTTGCCCGGAACCGGTACGAGGCCGGCGCCTGCGAGACCGCTGTCCGCATCGCGGCCCAGGGCGTCGCCGTCTCCGCGTCCGCGGAGTGCGCCGCCGACGCGGCGCGCATCGCCGGACTCGCGTCGTTCTGGGCAGGCTTTCCCGAGGACGCCGAGCACTGGTTCCGCCGATGCGAAGAGCGGGGTCATCCGGTCGTCACCGGCAATGGCGGCTCCGCCCTCGAGATCGTCGCATTCGTGCGCACCAGCCCGCAGGCCCAGGCCGATCCGAAGGAGTCCGCCCGTCGCTTCATCGGCACCATCTGCGAGCTCGACCCGCCGGCGCGGGACGAATCAGCCCTCCGGCACCTCGCGCGGATCATCGAGACCTACGAGCAGGACCGCGCGGTGTCCGACGAGATGTTCGCGGCCTTCCTCCTCTCCATGCCCCCGCTCGTCAGCGCATGGCCGTGGGATCCGCTTACGCCCCCTTCGTACACGCCCCTCGTCGCGGCGCAGATCTGCACCCTGCAGGCGGCTTTCCACGCTCAGGCTGGTGCATTCCCCGTCGCTGCGGAAGCTGTGCTGCGGGCCGGAAACCGGCTTCCGCTGCTCCCGGTGTCCTGGGGGATCATCGGCAGCATCGTCGGAGCGATCGCAACCAGCGGTGGCGTACTGGATCCGCTTTTCGCACAGCTCTTCAAGGACCTCGCGCTCGTTCCGACGCCGGCGTGGGAGATCGAGGGAGAGGCCGCAGGCCAGGTGACCGTCGATGCGACCCGGATCCACTCCGTCGGCGCGCACGCCGTCGACCACCGTTCCGTCGACGACGTCATCCACGATGCATCCGAGGGGCTGACCCGGCGGGAGCGACAGGTCCTGTCGCTCGCGATCGCGGGCCTGCGGAACGAGGGGATCAGCGCGGAACTGAACATCTCCGCCCGCACCGTCGAGGTCCACCTCGGCAACGTCTACCGCAAGCTCAAGGTGAAGTCCCGTGCAGAGCTCGCCGCCGTCTTCGTGCGCTCCTCGAGAACGCGCGCCTGACGCAGGAAAGACGCTGCGATGGCGAGTCGACAGCTTCCGTTCTTCCTGTGGATACCGGTATACCGCTACGTTCGCAGTGTCGTGTTCGGATCGAGGGGGTTCGCATGGAGAGCATGTCGGCGGTGGCGAGAGCGGGGCGCAGGCGCCGGGGTGGGGGACGTCGGGGCCTCAGCATCCAGTCGAAGCTGCTGATCATGCTGCTCGGCGTGAGCCTGGTCTCGGCGCTGATCATCGGCGCGATCGGGTTCGTGAACGGTCGCAACTCCCTGCACGCGAGTTCGATCGACCAGCTCACCACGATCCGTGAG
>JAITLM010000012.1 GCA_031277885.1 Microbacterium sp. | reverse complement strand
GGGCGAGGACGGCGATGGTCGTGGCGGTCGCGGTGATGAGGGCGGGGCGCCGGATGAAGTGAGGCGCGCGGTGCTGCGTGGTGCTCATGACTCGAGGCTATCGACCCGGTGTCGCCGCCTCGTCGCGGTCGTGTCTCGATCCTGCGACACGCGCTGGTGGGTTGCGACCGTGGTCGGTGGTGTCACGCTGGGCGTAGCCACAGACGCTCAGCCGATCCCCGCCCTGGCACGTGCTCGTGCCCGGCTCCGTCGGCGCAGCGGCGGCCGGTGAAGGCTCATGGTCAGCGGAGGCTCAATGACCTGTGCCGTAGCCCAGACGGCGCTGCAGCTGCCGGGCCGTCTCCGACACGGCGTCCGCGATCGCCGACTCGTCGACCGACGCCTCCTCGCCCCAGGTCACGGCCACGGCGGCGACCGGCCAGCCGACGTGGTCGCGCACCGCGATGCCCACCGAACGGAACCCCGCGGTGACCTCGCCGTCCTCTCGGGCGATGCCGTCGCGCCGCACTTCGCGCAGCAGCTCGTTGAGCTCACGGGGCCGGGAGGGGCCTCCGCCGGTGCGCTGCGCGAACGCCGCGGCGTCGGGATAGAGGGCGCGCACCTGCTCGCGGGGGAGCGCCGCGAGCATGGCGCGCCCGGTCGCGGTGAGGTGCGCGGGCAAGCGCACGCCGACGTCGGTGATGAGGGCGGGGCGCCGCAGAGCGCGCTCCTCGACGATGTAGAGCACATCGCGGCCGGTCATGACGGCGAGGTGGGCGCTTTCGCCGAGCCGGTCGGCCAGCCCGGCCAGCAACGGGCGGCCGAGCCGGGCCAGCGGCTCCTGCCTGGCGTAGCCGCCGGCGAGCTCGAAGGCGCTCGTCCCGAGCCCCCAGCGGCGCTCCTGCGGAAGATGCACCACGAATCCGTGCGCTTCGAGCGTCGCGAGCAGGTGATAGACGGTGGAACGGGGGATGTCGAGCTCGCGTGCCAGGGCCGACGCCGCGACCGGGCCCGCGCGCCGGGCCAGGAAGCGCAGGATCCGCAGCGTGTGCTCGGCCGCGGGCACCTGAGGCCGGTCGTCACGGGCGCTCGTCGGCGAGCCCGTCCCGGCGCCGTGGTCCGTGCGATCGGCGTTCACGCTCCCAGGATCCCATGCTCGCGTCGCGCCGTGACGCCGTCGCCCGCCGCAGGCGCCAGCACGGCGCGACAGGCGAGGTGGATCGCGAGACGGGTCTCGGGATCCGTCAGATCGACGCCGAGGAGCTCCTGCACCCGCCGGATCCGCACCGCGACCGTGTTGCGATGCAGGTTCAGCGCCTCGGCGGTCGCGACCAGGCTCGACTCCTGGTCGAGATAGGCGGAGAGCGTGCGCAGCAGATCACCGGTCGCGCCCTGCAGCGGCGCGAGGAGCGACTCCGCCGCAGGCACGAAGGTGTCGTTTCCGGTCCAGGCCAGCAGCAGCTGTTCGAGCCCCAGGCTGTCGACACGGACGAACCAGCCCGTCGCTGAGCGCGACGCCGCGATCCGGGCGGCGTCCGCGGCCTCGTCGAGCGTCACGGCGAGTCCTGCCGCGCCGCGCTGCAGCGAGCCGACGCCCGTCGCGATCGCGAAGGAGCGTCCCACCTCACGGTGCAGGGCGCGCAGACCGCGCGCGAGGCGTTCGACCGTCGCAGGATCCGGTGCCTCGGAGAACGCGAGCCATCCGCTCAGCCCGCGGCCGGCGGTCGTGACGTGCGCCTCCGCCGCGATCCCGCCGAGCGCGGCGCGCACCGCGCGCAGCAGCGGCAGCGGGTCCAGCCGGCCCCGTCCGACCATCCGGAAGCCGAGATGATGCCCCGTCGTGCGCCAGCCGCGCTCGCCCATGCGGCGCTCGACATCGTCGTCGGCGAGGCCCCGCGCGTCGACGAAGTCGCGCAGCAGCGCGGACGAGGCCGAGACGTCGTTCACCTCCGCGACCTCGTCGATGAGGATCCGCGCCGCGACGGCCGGCATCGCGACCTCGGCGGCGACCGAGAGCGCGGCGAGCTGGCTCTCGCTCAGCCCCTCGCCGAAGACGACCAGGCGCAGACCCGGCCGGCTCGGGCTGTCCACGCGGACGGAGGCCGCGGTATGGCTCCCCGCGCGCGCGATGTCGATCCAGGGGCGGAAATCGATCGCCGCATGCAGGGCGGGATCGAGCTCTCCGCCCGAGGAGTGCAGCACGTCGGTGCCATCCACGAGGGCGAGCGGATGGCCGAGCGTGGCCGAGACCTGGCGGAGCAGATCCGGCAGATCCCGCGCCGGATACTCGAAGGAGCGCGCCACCTTGCGCACGTGCGAGAGAGTGAGCGCATCCTGCGCCTGCACGAGCATCCAGCACGCCTGGGCGAGCACGATGGGCCGCTCCACGTCGAGCAGGCAGATCCCCAGGCGCTCCGCGAGCCGCTGCGCACCCGGGTCGAACCCGGCGGCCCCCGGCAGCGCGACGCCGCGGAAGCCGCGCTCGCGGATCCGGCGCAGCATCGCGTCCTGCTGCCAGGGCGTTTCGGGCGCGGGGTCGAGCAGCACCGCGAGGCCGCCGTCGGGCAGCGTCGGCAGATCCGCCTCGGCCGACTCGACGGCGACCGCGTCCCACGCGGCGTCCTCGGGCCCCGCGATCCGGTGAAGGCCCCCGTTCTCGGGGTGCGCGCGGAGCCCCGCGAGGGAGAGCCCGGCGCTCATGCGGAGTCCAGCTCGGCGAGACCGTACGTCGACGGCAGCACGCGGCGCAGGCGCTCGGGACGCTCCAGCCACCAGTCCGGCGCCGGCAGCGAGAGCACGACCACGCGCCGCCCTGGGGCGAGATCGGTGACCTGCAGTATCTCGCGCGAGGCGGCGTCGAGCACGACGATGATCGCCGGCGCGGAGGCGAGCAGTGCGCCGTCGCTGAGCACGGCGAGGGACTCCGAGCGGGTCACCACGCGATCGATCGCGCCGCCGGGGCCGGCGATCTCGACGGACTGCACGTGCGGATCCGCGTGGTGCGGAGAGATCCGGTCGATCCGTCCCTCGGTCAGCAGGCGCGCCCCGAGCGCCGCGGCGAGTTCGGCCGCGCCCGCGAACCGGGCCGCGAGGAAGGCGCGTCCCAGCGCGAGCGCGCGGCGCTGGTGTCCGGGCATCGCGTGCTCGCGGAGATCGCCCACGGTGAAGCCGGCGAGCACGGCCGCGCCGCTGCCTCCCGCCTGGATGATGGCCGAGCGGACGATGCGCTCCGCATCCACGGCACGATCCGTCTCGACGAGCGCGACGCCGCCGGCGCCGCTCTCGCACGTGAACACGAGCCCAGGCACCTGGTCGACGAAGAGCGACATCTGGTCGAGTTCCGGCACGGCGCGTCCGGTGCAGTCGGCGTCCACGATCGTGCGCTCGCCGGAGAAGAGGAACGGGACGAGGCTGTTCAGGCCGCCGCCCTCGATCGAGCACACGGCGGGGATCCGCGTGCCCAGCCAGCGCTCCGCGGCGGCCACGAGGCGCCCGAACGGCGCGAGTCCCGGCATCCGCTCACCGAGCAGGATGGTGGAGCCCACGAACGCGGCGCCGAAGCAGGGCGTCGCGGGATCCAGCTCGTCCACGTCCGCGAGCGGACGCGGGCCGGCATCGTCACCCGCGAGCATGAGCTCGAGCATGGTGGTCGTGCCGCCGCCGCCCGAGCCGAGCAGCGCGCAGCCCAGCGCGAGCGCGGTCACATCCTCGGGTCGCAGTCGCCACGCCATCGTCCCAGACTAGCTTTCGGGGCTGGTTCGCCGAGGCCCCCTCACACTGTCCAGACCCCCCGACAATTGCGTCGCTGCGGAGGGGCGTGGATGCGCAGAGGGGGCCTCGACGGATCGAGTGCGGAGAGCGCCGATCTCAGGCGCCCCGCCGCTCGACCGGGAGGAACGGCTCGGCGAGGCCGAAGGCTGACGGGCCGAACGCCGCGAGGGCGCCGTCGGTGCGCATCATGTCGGGCGTCGAGATGCCGAGCACGCGCACGCGCTGGCCGTAGCGCAGCCCCTCGGTCGTGATCGGCTCTGCGGTCTCATGGTCCACGACGCAGATGAGATCCGGCACGATCGCGACGACGTCGCCGTCGCGCCGCGCGATGAGGTTCTCGTTCTGGAAGAGGATCTCGAACGTGCCTTCTCCCTCGAGCGGCGCGATCACGGCGCGTCCCTTCGCGAACCCCTCGGTGGTGCGCCGCTCGACGTCGACGACCTTCCCCACGGCGAGCTCCCGCAGGTGGGAGTACAGGGTGCGGGAGAGCGTGTCGGCGATGGCCTCGAAGGGGGAGCGGTGCTGCTCTCGGGCCTCGCGGATCGCACGCCCGAGGGCGAGCGCCATCGAGATCGTGCGGGGGACAGCGGTGCGGCGCACGTCCGCGCCGGTCATCGCGTACTCGGCGATGTGGCCCACGCCGCCGAGCCGGATGGTGATCGCGCGGGCGAGCCACTCCATCTGGCGGTCGTCGTCGCCGGTGTCGATGATGACCGTCTCCCCGCGCTCGCCGGCGAGGGCGAGGGGCGAGCCGTGCACGCCGTACACCGCGAACGTCTCCATGGAGAGCTCGGGGAAGGCGCGCCCCATACCGTCCGCATCGACCACCGGAAGCCCGGTCTCGGCGGCGACGACGAGCGGGATCATCGAGTTGATCCCGCCGCACTCGATCGGCATCGTGGCGTCGGCGGTGCGCCCCAGGTGCGCCTCGAGCGCCCGCAGCGCGAGCGTGGGCTCGGTGCCCGCCGGGATCTTCTCCACCATCACGGTCGGTGCGCCCATCTGCGCCGTCGGGATCACGAACAGATCGTCCGGAAGCTCGTCCGGATCCAGGATCGTGATCGCGCCGCCGGCGAGCACCCGTTCGACGAGCTTGCTGCCGATGTAGGGATCGCCTCCGCCGCCCGTGCCGAGCAGCGTCGCGCCGCGGGCGAGATCGGGGAGGTCCGCCGCGGTGAGCAGCCAGCTCATCGCGCCTCGATCCGCTCGCGCGACGACTCGGGCACCGGCTCCGCCGTCTCCGACCCCGCGCCGGGCGAGACCGTCCCGTCGAAGCGGTGCGCGGGCATCTCGTAGCCGAAGTAGCCGGGGCCGACCATCGCGAGCGCCGCGGCGGTGTGCCAGCGCTCGTCGGCGGGCGCCGCGAGCACGCGTACGCGCTGGCCGTAGCGGAGCGCCTCGGTCGTGATCGGCTCCCCGGACTCGCCCTCGACGACCATGATGAGGTCCGGCGTGGTCGCGAGGATCCGTCCGTCGGCTTCCGCGACGAGATGCTCGTTCTGGAACTGCAGGGTCAGCGCGGCGCCGCCCTCGCCCTCGATCCGGGCGCGGCCGCGGGCGAAGCCTGTGGTCGTGGTGCGCTGCACGTCGACGACCTTGCCGTCGAAGAGCTCGCGTCCGGAGAGCTCGCGGACCGCGGCCTCGACCGGATCCGTCTTCGCCGCACGGGCGTCGGCGATCGCGCGCCCCACCGTGATGCAGCGCGAGAGCGAGCCGCCGACGAGACCCGCACGGGCCTGGGCGCCGGTCATCGAGAACCCCGCGATCATCGTGGAGCAGCCCATCTCGACCGTCGCGACGCGCGCGATCCGCTCCGTCCAGGTGTTGTCGACGGTCTGCAGCACGGCCACGTTGCCCTTCTCGTCGCTGAGCGCGAGGGGCGAGGCCGTCACGCCGATCAGCGTGGGCAGCACCATCTGCAGCTCCGGGAAGGCGCGGCCCATGCCGTCGGCGTCCACGAGCGGCAGCCCGAGCGCGGCGGCGGCCGCGACCGGGATCGTCGAGTTCACGCCGCCGACCTCGGCGCACGCGATATGCGTCACGGGACGGCCCAGGTGCGAGCCGAGCGCGCGCACGGGTTCGACGACCTCGTCCAGGCTCGGGAGCTTCTCGACCATGACGGTCGGTGCGCCCATCATCGCGACGAAGAGCACGTGCGCATCGTCCGGGACCTCGGCGAGGTCGAGAACAGGGACGGGACCGCCGGACAGCGCCTGCCGGGCGAGGAGGGATCCGATGTAGGGGTCCCCGCCGCCTCCGGTGCCGAACACGGCCGCGCCCCGGGCGAGATCCTCGATCTGCGTGGTGTCGATCTGCCAGCCCATCTCAGGCCCCCATGTCGAGGTCGCCGACGGCCTTCGCACGGATGCGCGTGGCGTTGCCGGGCAGGTACGGGATCGGGACCTCGTCGAAGTCGATGATCGCGACGGTGGACGGCTTCGCGCCGGCCGCGATGGCCTTGTCGACGGCCTCGGCACGGACGGCCGCGATGGTCTCGTCGCGCGCCCCCGCGGCGATCGCGTAGACCTTGTCGATCTCGCCGCCGACCTGGGCGATCGAGGCGCCGATCGCGTTCGCGACCGCGTAGTTCTCCGGGCGGTGCACGGGGCCGAAGGGCTCCAGCACGTCCGGCAGCAGGATGGATCCGCCGCCGACCGCCACGACCGCGATGGGGTCGGGGGAGGTGCGCATGCGGTCGACCGCCTCGGCGACGCGCTCGGCGATGCGCGCGAGCACGCGGGCGACGAAGGCGGGGTCGAGGTGCGCGACCTTCGCCGGGTCGCCGACCGCGGCGCGTCCCGCCGCGACCGCGATGTCGGTCGCGGTGAGCGTCGAGCCCCCGAAGACGAGCGCCTCGGTGCCCAGGCGGTAGCCGACCGAGGCGGGGCCGACCTCGGCCGTCTCGGTGTCGACGATGCTGCCGCCGCCGATCCCGAGCGAGAGCACGTCGGGCATCCGGAAGTTGGTGCGGATGCCGGCGACCTTGACCTCGTTCGCGGTCTCGCGCGGGAAGCCGTTCACGAGAAGGCCGATGTCCGCGGTCGTGCCGCCCACGTCGATCACGGCGCAGTCCTGCAGGCCGCTCGTGGCCGCGGCTCCGCGCATCGAGTTCGTCGGACCGGAGGCGAAGGTCGCCACCGGGTATCGGCGCACGTACTCGTCGTCCATGAGCGTGCCGTCGTTCTGGCTGAGGAAGATCGGCGCCTCGATGCCGTGGGCGCGGACGGCGGCGGTGAGGCCGTCGACGATCTCCGAGGCGAGCTCGCGCAGCGCGGCGTTGATGATCGTGGCGTTCTCGCGCTCGAGGATGCCGATCCGGCCGATCTCGTGCGAGAGCGAGATCGCGACGTCGTCGCCGAGGACCTCGCCGAGGATCTCCGCGGCGCGCACCTCGAGGTCGTGGTTGACCGGGCTGAACACGGCGGAGATCGCGACCGAGCGGATCCCGTGCGCCTTCATGTCCTCGGCGATCCCGCGCAGCTCATCCGGGTCGAGCGGAGAGATCGGGCGGCCGTCGAACTCGTAGCCGCCGTGCGCGAGGTAGCTGCGCGCCTGCGCGGCCTCGAGCAGCTCACCCGGCCAGTCCACGAGCGGTGGCAGGGCGCGGGTCGCGGGCAGGCCGAGCCGGAGCGCCGCGGTGGGCGCGAGGCGGCTCGCTTGCACGAGCGCGTTGATGAAGTGCGTCGTGCCGATCATGACGGCCTCGATGTCGGAGCCCTCGAACGGATGGTGCGCGCGCAGGTCCTCGATCGCCTGCACGATCCCGTCGGTCACGTCGGGGGTGGTCGAGTGCTTCACCCCGGCGAGGGTCTGGGCGCCGTCCATGAGGACGGCATCCGTGTTGGTGCCGCCGACGTCGATGCCGATGTGCATGGTTCTCGCTTTCTCGGAGGGTCTGGGACGAATGGTCCCGTCGCGGGGCGTCGGAAGGCGCCGCACCCCGCGACGGAGTTCGGGGTCAGGCGGCCGCGGCCTCGGCGGGATCGGCCTGACGGGTGGGGACGGCGCCGACGCCGCGGACGAGACCCAGCTTGCCCGCCGCGATGTACAGGACCATCGAGAGGAACAGGCTGATGAGGGAGGGGATCCCCCAGGTCACGAAGTAGCCGACGAGGGAGGAGACCAGCCAGACCACGATCGTGGCCGGCACGATGCGCGGCGCGGAGGCCGGCAGGACGCCCTCCTCGCGGCTGGCGTCGAGCTCTCCGCGCCAGCGGCGGACCACGAAGTACTCGGCCACCATGATCCCGGCGATCGGCGGGAACGCGACGCTCAGCACGATGAGGAACTGGGTGAACTGTCCGAGGATCCCGGCGGCGGCGAGGACGGATCCGACCACGCCGAGCACGATCGTCGTCGTCACGCGGTGCAGGTTCTTGCCGAACGTCGTGGAGACGAAGTTCACCAGCCCGAGCGCCGAGGAGTACAGGTTCCAGTCGTTGATCTTGAGCGTTCCCGTGATCACGATGATGAGGCCGACGAGCCCGACCGAGCTCGTCACGATCGCGACGATGTCGCCCGACTTCGCGGCGTGGGCGAGGAGCACGCCGGCGAGGCCGATGACGAACTCGCCGAGCGTGACGCCCACGACGGTCTGCTTGACCACGTCGGCGCGGGAGCGGTTGAAGCGCGTCATGTCGCCCGTGATGATGGCGCCCACGATGAGGCCGCCGGCGACGATGCCGGTGCCGGCCCAGACGCTGATGTGCGGACCGGGCGCGGGGCTCGTGAGCAGCGTGCCGAGGTCGTGGCGGCTGAGCTCCGAGATCACCGACCAGCCCACGAGGATGAGGAACAGCGGCACGGTGATGTTCGCGAGCCACTGCATGCCGAGGAAGCCGAACGCGACGATCGCGGTGACGGCCAGGCCGAACAGCAGGCTCCACAGCCAGGTCGGCAGCACGCCGGGCATGAGCGCGTCGAGCGACTGCGCGGAGATCGCGGACTGGATCCCGAACCAGCCGATCAGGCTGATGCCGATCGCGAGGCCCACGAGCGCCGCGCCGATCTCGCCGAAGCCGGTCCAGCGGGCCAGGAGGGCCGTGTTCAGGCCCTCGCGCTGACCGATGAACCCGACGATGCACATGATGACCTCGAGGATGACGGATCCGAGCAGGAACGCGAGTGCGGCCTCGCCGAAGCTCATCCCGTACCCCAGCGTGGCGCCGAGGAGGAACTGCGACAGCGCGGAGACCTGGCCGAAGCGCTGCACGGCGATGCCGAACCAGGGCTTTCGCGCTTCGGGAGTCACGCGGGAGAGGGCGAAATCGTCGTGCGGCGCGATACGGGCCATGGTGGTTTCCTTCGGGCGGAAGAGGATGGTTCCGCTCACGCTAGTGACGCGCCGCCCTACTCACCATGTGCGATCTGCACTGATCTCACCATCTGTTCAACAGTCCGCACACTCACGTCCTTTGCACGATGGCGTCGTGTGTGGTCGCGGCCGTCTTGCGCCCGCCCTGGCCGGGTGCACGGGCTGCTGCCGGGTGCACGGGTCGTTGACGCCGGGATCCCGTCCGCTCGGCAGGATCCGGTGTGTTCGAGCTGTGCTCGCGGGCTGTGGCACCTTGTCTGGAATACCAGACAAGACGTCGTCCTGCGCCCTGTCCGCGCGGCAAGCGAGGGTGTGGAATCGTCTCATGCCCCACACTTCCCCCGTCACCATCGGTGCGGCGCCGCTGCGCCCCGAGGATGTCGTCGCCGTCGCCCGCCACCACGCCGCCGTTGCGATCGACGCCGGCGCGCTCGACCGCGTCGCGGCCGCCCGCGGCGTGATCGACGGCATGGCCGCCGACCCGAACCCGCACTACGGCGTCTCGACCGGCTTCGGCGCCCTCGCCACTACGTTCATCGCTCCCGAGCGCCGCCGCCAGCTGCAGCAGAGCCTCATCCGCTCGCACGCCGCCGGCACCGGCGCCGAGGTCGAGACCGAGGTCATCCGCGCGCTGCAGCTGCTGCGCCTGCAGACCCTCGCGTCCGGCCACACCGGCGTGCGCCCGCAGGTCGTCGAGACCTACGCCGCGATGCTCAACGCCGGCATCACCCCGGTCGTCCGCGAGTACGGCTCGCTGGGCTGCTCCGGCGACCTCGCCCCGCTCGCGCACATCGCCCTCGCCAGCATGGGTGAAGGCGACGTGCGCAACGCCGCGGGCGATCTCGTGCCCGCCGCCGACGCGCTCGCCATGGCGGGCATCGCCCGGCTCGAGCTCGTGGAGAAGGAGGGCCTCGCCCTCATCAACGGCACCGACGGCATGCTCGGCATGCTCGTGCTCGCCCTGCACGACCTCGAGGACCTCCTCATCACGGCCGACCTCTCGGCGGCCATGTCGATCGAGTCCCAGCTCGGCACCGACGCGGTCTTCGCGGCCGACCTCATGGCGCTGCGCCCGCAGATCGGCCAGGCCGTCTCCGCCTCGCACCTGCGCGCCTTCCTCGGATCCTCCCCGATGGTCGCGAGCCACAAGGGCCCGGACGACGGCCGGGTGCAGGATGCCTACTCGCTGCGCTGCTCGCCGCAGGTGCACGGCGCCGCGCGCGACACCGCCTCCTACGCGACCACGATCGCCGAGCGCGAGCTGTCGAGCGTCGTGGACAACCCCGTCGTGACGAGCGACGGCCGGATCGAGTCGAACGGCAACTTCCACGGCGCGCCCGTGGCCGCCGTGCTGGACTTCCTCGCGATCTCCGTCGCCGACGTCGCCTCGGTCGCCGAGCGGCGCACCGACCGCGCCCTCGACCCCGCGCGCAGCCACGGCCTGCCGCCGTTCCTCGCGGACGAGGTGGGCGTGGACTCCGGCCTCATGATCGCGCAGTACGCGGCGGCCGGCATCGTCTCCGAGCTCAAGCGCCTCGCGGTGCCGGCCTCGGTCGACTCGATCCCGTCCTCCGCCATGCAGGAGGACCACGTCTCGATGGGCTGGGCTGCGGCCCGCAAGCTCCGCCGCGCGATCGACGGGCTCGGCCGCGTCCTCGCGATCGAGATCCTCACCGGCGCCCGCGCGCTCGACCTGCGCGCGCCGCTCGAGGCCGGCCCCGCCACCGGTGCGGTCCGCGACCTCGTCCGCACCGTGGCCGGAGGCCCCGGCCCCGACCGATTCCTCAGCCCTGACATGGAGGCCGTCGCTGCGCTCGTGCAGTCCGGCCGCATCGCTGCGATTGCGAAGGAGCACGCGAAATGACTGACACCACCACCACCCCGGCGGGCCCGACGCTGTCGGATCCGTCCCGCTCCATCCGCGCCACCCGCGGCAACGAGCGCACCGCGAAGAGCTGGGGCGCCGAGGCCGCCAAGCGCATGCTCATGAACAACCTCGACCCCGAGGTCGCCGAGCACCCGGAGGACCTCGTGGTCTACGGAGGCACCGGCCGCGCGGCGCGCAGCTGGGAGGCGTACGACGCGATCGTGCGCACTCTCGATGAGCTCGAGCCCGACGAGACCCTGCTCGTGCAGTCCGGCAAGCCGGTCGGCGTGTTCCGCACCCACGAGTGGGCGCCGCGCGTGCTCATCGCCAACTCCAACCTGGTCGGCGATTGGGCGACCTGGCCCGAGTTCCGCAGGCTCGAGGCCGAGGGCCTGATGATGTACGGCCAGATGACGGCCGGATCCTGGATCTACATCGGATCCCAGGGCATCCTGCAGGGCACCTACGAGACCTTCGCCGCGGTCGCCCGTTCGCTCGGCAAGGACTCGCTCAAGGGCACGCTGTCCCTCACCGGCGGCGCCGGGGGCATGGGCGGCGCACAGCCGCTCGCGGTGACCCTCAACGACGGGGCCTGCCTCATCGTGGACGTCGACGAGTCGCGCCTCGCACGCCGGGTCGACCACGGCTACCTGGACGTCTACTACACCGACCTCGACGAGGCGATCGCACGTGCCGTCGCCGCGAAGGAGGCGGGCGAGGCCCTGTCGGTCGGCATCGTCGGCAACGCGGCGGAGGTCTTCCCCGAGCTGTTCCGCCGTGGCGTCCCGATCGACATCGTGACGGACCAGACCAGCGCGCACGACCCGCTCGCCTACCTGCCGCTCGGTATCTCGGTGGCGGACTGGAAGGCCGAGGCCGAGCGCGATCCCGAGGAGTTCACGCGCCGCTCCCGCGAGTCCATGGCCGCGCACGTCGCCGCCATGGTCGCGTTCCAGGACGCGGGCGCCGCGGTGTTCGACTACGGCAACTCGATCCGCGCCGAGGCGGTCCTGGGCGGCTTCGACCGCGCCTTCGAGTTCCCCGGCTTCGTCCCCGCCTACATCCGCCCGCAGTTCGAAGAGGGCCGTGGTCCGTTCCGCTGGGCAGCCCTCTCGGGCGACCCGGAGGACATCTACAAGACCGACCGCGCGATCGCCGAGCTCTTCCCGGAGGATGCGGCCCTGCACCGCTGGCTGGAGAAGGCCGGCGAGAAGGTCCACTTCGAGGGTCTGCCCGCCCGCATCTGCTGGCTCGGCTACAAGGAGCGCCACCTCGCGGGCCTGAAGTTCAACGAGATGGTCGCCTCGGGCGAGCTCTCCGCCCCCATCGTGATCGGCCGCGACCACCTCGACTCCGGCTCGGTCGCCAGCCCGTACCGGGAGACCGAGGCCATGAAGGACGGATCCGACGCGATCGCCGACTGGCCGCTGCTCAACGCGCTGCTCAACACGGCCTCCGGCGCGAGCTGGGTGTCGCTGCACCACGGCGGCGGCGTCGGCATCGGCCGCTCGATCCACGCCGGTCAGGTGACCGTGGCGGACGGATCCGCGCTGGCCGCCGAGAAGCTCGAGCGCGTGCTCACGAACGACCCCGGCACGGGCGTCATGCGTCACGTCGACGCGGGCTACGACCACGCGAAGGACATCGCGCGCGAGCGCGGCCTCAAGGTCCCGATGGGCCTCTGAGCCGGGCTCGGACACAGACGGCGTCCCGCTCTGCGCACCCCGTCGGGGGATGGGGGATCGCAGGGCGGGACGCGACCACACCACCATGTCCCACTTCTGGTCCGCGGCGTCCCGCTGCCGGGTACCTTGTCCCACTTCTGGCGCTTCAGAGCCGGATCCAGGACCAGTCATGGGACATACTGCGACCAGAAGTGGGACATGATCGGCGTGGAGGACGCATGAAGACCCTGATCACGAACATCGGCGAGCTCACGACGAACGCCCCCGTCCCCGAGCATGCCGCAGCGGGCGACGACCGCTGCGGCACCCTGCACGACGCGGCGGTCCTCATCGACGGGGACCGGATCGCGTGGGTCGGCCCGGCGGCGGAGGCACCGGACGCCGACGAGGCGATCGACGCCGAGGGCCGCGCGGTGATCCCCGGCTTCGTGGACAGCCACAGCCACCTCGTCTTCGGCGGCGATCGCGCCGCGGAGTTCGAGGCGCGCATGCAGGGTCAGAAGTATGCCGCCGGGGGCATACGGTCGACGGTCGCCGCGACCAGGGCCGCGACCGACGACGAGCTGCGGATCCGGCTGCGCGGCTTCCTCGACGAGATGCTCGCACAGGGCACCACGACGGTGGAGATCAAGAGCGGCTACGGCCTCGACGTCGCGACCGAGGAGCGCCTGTTGCGCCTCGCCGCCGAGGTCACCCCGGAGGTCACCTTCCTCGGGGCGCACGTCGTGCCGGCCGAGTATGCCGATCGCGGTGACGACTACGTCGACCTCGTCACCGGGGAGATGCTCGACGCCTGCGCTCCGCACGCGAAGTGGATCGACGTCTTCTGCGAGACCGGCGCGTTCACCGTTCCCCAGTCGCGCCGTGTGCTGGAGGCCGGCATCGCGCGCGGGCTGCAGCCGCGCGTGCACGCGAGCCAGCTCGGCCCCGGCGAGGGCGTGCAGCTGGCCGTCGAGCTCGGGGCCGCGTCGATCGACCACGGCACCTACCTCACCGATGACGATGTGACCGCGCTCGCCGGATCCGAGACCGTGCTGACGCTGCTGCCCGGCGTGGAGTTCTCCACCCGGCAGCCCTATCCCGACGCCCGCCGCCTCATCGACGCCGGCGTGAGGGTGGCGATCGCGTGCGACACGAACCCCGGTTCGAGCTTCACCTCGTCGATGCCGTTCTGCATCGCGGTCGCCGTGCGCGACATGCGGATGACGGTCGCCGAGGCGATCCACGCGGCGACGGCCGGGGGAGCGGCGGCCCTGCGCCGCACGGACATCGGCCGCATCGCCCCCGGCATGCGCGCCGACCTGGTGCTGCTGAAGAGCCCGAGCCGCGTGCACCTGGCCTACCGTCCCGGCGTGCCGCTCGTGGACGCCGTGTGGAAGGACGGCGTGCGCGCCGTCTGAGGGGGGCGCCTCGCCTGCCGCGCCGGCGGGCGACGTCACGATCAGCACAGGTTGTGACGATCGGCACAGGATTCAGACCAGATCCTGTGCCGATCGTCGCACCGTGTGCTGATCGTGACGCCCCGCGGCTGGCGAATGCCCCGACGCGAGACGCACTCGCGGCGGGGGCTCAGCCCAGAGCGTCGGCGCAGACCACGGCGGCCGCGGCCGACCACGCCTGCGGGCGGCACGACGCCGGATACGGCACCGGGGCGACGCCGGGCGTGCGCGCGTCACCGGCGTGCAGCTCGGGCATCCGGTAGTCGAAGCCCTCGGCCGCGTCCACGAGCTGACGCGCGACCGCGGCGGCCTCATCGCGGAGACCGGCGCGGAGCATGCCGTGCACGGCGACCGCGGTGTCATGCGCCCAGACGCTGCCGCCGTGGTAGCTGAGCGGCCAGAAGCCGGTCGCTCCCGAGGACATCGTGCGGATCCCGAAGCCGCTCGACATCGAGTCTCCGAGCAGCAGTTCGGCGCAGGCGCGCTCCTCCTCGGGATCCAGCAGCCCGGTGCCGATCAGGTGCCCGATGTTGCTCGTGAGGGTGTCCACTGCCGCTCCGTGCGCGTCGAGCGCGATGGCGGGGTAGTGCCCCTCCGGCGTCGTCACCCAGTAGGCGGCGCGGAACCGGGCGCGCAGATCCGCGGCCCAGGTGCGCAGCGCGTCGCCGCCGTCCTCACCGAGGGCGTCGAGCAGCTCCGCACCCCGCACCGCGGCCTCGTAGGCGTAGGCCTGCACCTCGCTGAGCGCGATCGGGCCGTCGGCGAGCCGGCCGCTGCGCCACTGGATCGAGTCGCCGGAGTCCTTCCAGCCCTGGTTCGCAAGGCCGTGCCCGGTCTCGTCGACGTAGTCGATGAAACCGGATCCGCTGGCGTCGCCGTGCTCGGTCATCCAGCCCAGCGCCGCGCGCAGGGCCGGCAGCAGCTCGCGCACCTCGGCCTCGGGCATCCCCGCCTCTCGCGCATCGGCGAGCAGGCACACCCAGAGCGGGGTCGCGTCGACGGTGCCGTAGTAGAGCGGGGGGAGATGCACGCCCTCGTTCGGCAGCGACAGTGCGCCGCTGCGCAGCTCGTGCGGGATCTTGCCGGGGGCCTCGGCTGTGGCCGGATCCTTCTTCGTGCCCTGCAGGCGGGCGAGGACCCGGAGCGTGGAGGCGGCGATCGCCGGATCCTGGCTCAGGGCGAGGCGCGCGGCCCAGATCGAGTCGCGGCCGAAGAGCGTGAAGAACCAGGGCGCGCCGGCGGCGTAGAACGCGTCGTCCGGGTGCGCGGGCAGCGCGAGGCGCAGCGCGGCGAGGTCGCCCGCCGCGCGGTCCAGCCACCGGCGCAGGCGCGTATCGCCCGTCTCCGGAACCGCGGCCCCGGCCTCGACGGCGGGCGCGGTCACCACGAGCGTGGCGTCCTCGAGCGCCAGTGCGAGCGAGAACTCGGTCCCCGCACGCGGAGCGAGCACGGTCGTCCAGCGGATCGCGATCGCCGCTCCCTCCACCGCGATGGCGGCGCCGGGCGCCGTCAGTGCGAACGACGCCGCGCCCGAGGAGGCGCGTTCGCCGTCCCATCCCCAGGCACCGTGGTCGGGGAGCCCCGCCTTGACGCGCTGCAGCGGCTCGAAGTCGGGCACGAGCGTCACGGTCAGCGTGACCGGAACGGGCACCTCGCGGTGCGAGGAGACCAGGATCCGCTCCTCGACCTGGCCGGCGCGGACGGTACGGGTGCGGTCGAGGCGCACCTTCGGGTCGGGCTGGTCGTCGTCGATACCGCGCAGCACGGCGGCGAAGACCGCCTGCTGAGGGGCGGGGGAGGAGCAGGCGATCGTCTCGACCGCCGTGCCCTCGACGGCGACCGTCAGCGCGCGCACGTGCCGCACGTCGCCGTGGTAGACCCCGTGGATCGGCGCGGATCCCATGTCTCCGGATTCGTCCGACCACACCTGGGTCGGCGCCTGGAGCGCGATGACGGCGTCGTTCAGGAGGGGCTGCAGCGGGGTGTCGGTCATGGGGCTCCTTCGTGAGGGGCGGCGTGCGGGCGGTCGGCCCGACGGGCGGGGTTCAGGACAGGGAGGGGGAGGGAAGGACGCGGGCGGGCAGGCGCTCCTCGACGCCGTGGGCCGAGACGGACCAGGCGGATGCGCCGGGGCGCTCTGCCACGACCTCGACGAGCTCGGTGCCGCGGTAGAGCAGGCCGACGCCCTCCTCGACGCCGTACCCGGGCGGGATCCGTCCGGCCGTGATCGCGTTGCGGAAGGCCGGCCGCCGGGTCGGCTGCGAGTCGTGATGAGGGCTGAACGATCCGGGCAGGAGGCCGAGGCCGTCGGCGACCACCTGCGCGTCGGGGCCGAACGATGTGGTCGTGCCACCGCTGTGCCAGCACAGCCCGCCGGCGGATCCTCCCGCGAGCACGACGCCG
The DNA here is from genome assembly GCA_031277885.1 of Microbacterium sp. Taxonomy (GTDB): domain Bacteria; phylum Actinomycetota; class Actinomycetes; order Actinomycetales; family Microbacteriaceae; genus Microbacterium. Next base: position 24,572 of record JAITLM010000012.1, on the reverse strand, counting down.
GCCTCCCACGCCTGACGCAGCAGATCGTCGAGGCCGTGCGCACGCCACAGGGCGAGGAGGTTCACGACGCTGCCGCCGCTCACCCAGATCACGTCGCGGCTGAGCACATGCTCGGCGAGGCGCTCGTGGTTCGGGTGCGGGAACAGCCGGATGTGGCTGCCCTCGACGCCGGCCGCGCGGGCCGCCTCGAGCTCCGCGCCCTCGACGAACCGCGGATCGCCGCCGGCGGTGTTCACGTGCGCGACCCGCGGCGCGCGCCCCGTGACGCCGGCGAGCTCGATCGCGAAGTGCAGCAGGGGCCCGTAGGCGGTGTCCTGCCACCCTCCGTCGACCATGCCTCCGCAGGTCGCGAGGATCGTGGGCTGCGAGGCCGTCACTCCTTGACCGCCCCGTCGCTCGAGTTCATGATCCGCTTCTGGAAGAGGAAGAACATCACGGCCACCGGGATCGTCATGATGATCGCCGCGGCGAGCTTGAGCGGGTACTGGCGGCCCTGGCTGAGCTGCCCGTTCGCGAGCTGCGCGACGCCCTTCGTGAGGGTCGTGAGCTCGGGCGACTGGGTGGACACGATGAAGTGCGCCAGCTCGTTCCAGGATCCCTGGAACGACAGGATCACGATCGTGATCAGCGCCGGTCGCGCCATCGGCAGCACGACGGACCAGAACACCCGGAAGGTGCCGGCGCCGTCGATCCGCGCCTGCTCCTCGACGGATGCGGGGATCGACTCGAAGAAGTTCTTCATGATGAAGACCCCGGCGGCGTCGACGAGGAGCGGCAGGATCATGCCCGCATAGGAGTCGTACATGCCGAGGGTGTTGATCACGAGGAACTTCGGGATCAGCAGCACGACGGTCGGCACGCTCATCACGGCGACGAGGCCCGCGAACACGAGGTTGCGTCCGCGGAAGCGGAGGCGCGCGAGGGCGTAACCCGCGAGGGAGTTGAAGAACACCCGTCCCGCGGTGACCACGATCGTCACGATCACGGAGTTCTTGAACCAGGTCGGGAAGTCGCTGCGCAGGAAGAGCTGCGTGTACGCCTCGGTCGTGAACGTGTGCGGCACGATCGCGAGCGGGTTCGCGGCGGCGTCCGGATCCGTCTTGAAGCTCGTGGCCACCTGGATCAGGAACGGGTAGATGTACACCAGCGCGAGGGCGATGAGCAGCGCGTACAGGACCGAGGTGGACGCGATCCGCACGGTGCCCCAGCGCTTGCGGCGCGCGACGAACGGGGCGGGAGCGGTGGCGGTCATCGCGGGGCTCCTTCGGTCGTGGCGGGCGCTCGGTCGGCGGACGCCGCGCGCGCGGCGGCGCGCTCGGCCGCCTCCACGTAGGGCCGGTTGCGCCGGCGCGAGACGGGGCGTTCGCGCAGCACCCAGCGCTGCACGAGCGTGAAGGCGATGATGATCACGAAGAGGATGAACGCGATCGCGGCGCCCTGGCCCCACTCCTGGTTGAGGAACGAGGACTGGTACGACTGGTACGCGGGCGTGATGGTGGTCTTGGCCGGCTGGCCCCTCGTGCCGGTGTAGATCTGATCGAAGATCTGCCAGCAGCCGATGAGGCCGAGCGTGAGCACCGTGAACAGGGTGGGACGCAGCTGCGGAAGGGTGATCCGCCAGAACCGCTGCCAGCCGTTCGCGCCGTCCATCATCGCCGCCTCCTGCACCTCGCCCGAGATGTTCTGCAGCGCGGCGAGGAAGAGCAGCATGAACGTGCCGCTCGTGGTGAAGATCGCCATGATGATGTAGACGCACATCGCGACGCTGGGGCCGCCGATCCAGTCCCAGAACGAGACGCCGAGGAAGCTGTTCTGCGTGAGCGCCGCGGGGCCGCCCGTGACGCCGAAGTGCAGGATCCCGGACGGGTCGTTGAGCCAGTTCGGACCGTTGATCCCGAGCCAGCCGAGCGCCGCGTTGACGGCGCCGGTCGTCGAGAACAGGAACAGGAACAGGACCGTGATCGCCACGGAGCTGGTCACCGAGGGGAAGTAGAAGGCCGTGCGGAAGAAGCTGCGGCCCTTGAGGATCTGGCGGTTCACGAGCACGGCGAGGAACAGGCTCAGCGCGGTCTGGCAGGGCACCACGAGGATCACGTACCAGGCGTTGTTCTTCAGGCTCATGCCGAAGTCGGCTTCGGCGAGCCCGCCGCCGAGCAGGAGCGCGGCGTAGTTCTTCAGGCCGACGAACGAGACGCCGCCGGAGAACGGCGAGCCCCGCCCGCCCCAGTCGCTCACGCTCACCCAGAGCGCCATGAGGACCGGGACGACCAGGAACAGGCCGAGGAGGATCAGCATCGGGGCGGTGAAGAGCCACCCCGACGCGGTCTCGCCGCGCCGCAGGCCCTGGTGGCCTGCGGGACGGCGGGACCGCACGGTGGAGGAGGCCATGATTACTTGGTCAGGGCTTCCAGGTTCTTCTGCGCGGCGTCGAGGATCGCCTTCGGGTCGCCGGTCGCGAGCGAGCCGAGCTTGCCGTTGAAGTCGGTCACGACGTCGCTCGCGCCCTTGGCCGTGGGCACGCCCTGGGCGTATTCCGCGCCGTTCAGGAACGGGACGAGCGGAGCGTTGTCCTTCTTCCACTGGTCCGCGGCCGACTTGATCGACGGCATCGGGCCGAACGCCTTCGAGAAGGCGAGCTGGCTGTCGGCGCTGGTCAGGTGCTCGACGAGGTCGAGAGCGGCCTTCTGGTTCTTGCTGTCGGCGGAGATGCCCCAGCAGTTCGTGAACTGCAGCGTGCCCTTCTTGCCGTCGGGGCCGGCAGGCAGCTCGACCGCCTTGTACTTCACGGTCGGGTAGTCGTTGGTCATGGCGCCGGTGATCCAGTTGCCCTCGACGACCATCGCGGCCTTCTGGGTGCCGAACGCCTCGCCGCCCCAGCCGGATCCGAGATCGGCCGCGAACTTCATCGAGCCGCCGGTCAGGAGGCCCTTGAGGTAGTCGAGCGCCTTCACGTTGCCCTCGGCGTCGGCCGTGGCCTTGGTCGAGTCGGCGTTCATGAGGCCGCCGCCGGCGGCGACCATGAAGGCGCCGACGCGGGCGTACTCGCCGCTCATCGAGAGGCCCACGTGGCCGTCCGCGGTGAGCTTCTTCGAGACGGACGCGAGCTCGTCCCAGGTCTTGGGGATGTCGGCGTCGGTCAGTCCGGCCTGGGTCCACATGTCGGTGTTGATCACGAGCTGCAGCGTGGAGAAGTCCTTCGGCGCGCAGTACAGCTTGCCGTCGTAGGTGAAGGACTTGAGCAGACTCGGGTAGAAGTCGTCCTTGTTCTTGAGCAGGTCGCCGTACGCGAGCAGCGATCCGTTCGACGCGTATCCGGCGAGGGCGTCGGTGGACTGGTAGAACACGTCGGCGGGGGAGCCCGAGGCGAAGCCCTGCGAGAGCTGCTGGTTGAGGTCGCTCGCCGCGGTCACGGTCGCCTTGACGCCCGAGGTCTTCGACCATGCCGAGACGGCGTCGTTGACGGCCTTGGTCTCGGCGTCGCCGGACGATCCGATGAGGATATTCAGCGGCTTGTCGGACGAGGTGAGCGCCGTGGATCCGGTGCTGCTGCCGGCGTTCCCGCCGGAGAACCCCGAACCGCAGCCAGTGAGGGCGATCGCGCCCGCGAGGACGAGCGCCCCGGCCCCGATCGCGGCGCGTGTGCTGTGCCGTGTCATGTCTCTTCTCCCTTGATGAGCATCCGTGATGATGTGTGCTTCTCGGTGACGACAGGACGTCGTCGCAGGAATTTGAACGATCAAACTCTGTGTCGAATACGCTAGGCGGCAGGAGCCCGGGGTGTCAAGGTGGGAAGGTGGTCCCGGATCCCGGGCCGGATCCGCGGAGGGAGAGACATGGTCAGGACGCCGACCGTCGAAGACGTGGCGCTGCGCGCCGGTGTGTCGCGGCAGACCGTGTCGAACGTGTTGAACACGCCGACCATCGTGAAGCCCGCCACCCGGGAGCGCGTGCAGCAGGCGATCGTCGAGCTCGGCTACCGGCGCCATGCGGCGGCCCGTCAGCTGCGCACCCGCCGCAGTTCCACGATAGGGATCCATCTGGATCCCTATGTCGGAGGCGTCTCCGGCGTCGTGCTGGACCGCTTCGTGCACGCCCTCACCGAGCGCGCGAGCGAGCGCGGCATGCGCATGCTCGTGTACGCCGCGCGCACGGCCGGGGACGAGATCGCCCGGCTCGCCGAGCTCTGGGAGGGCTCAGAGATCGATGCCGCGATCATCACCGGCACGTTCCACGGCGACCCGCGCACGCGCTGGCTGGGGGAGTCCCGGCTGCCCTTCGTCGCGTTCGGCCGACCCTGGGGCGAGGACGACCTCGCGGCACCCGAGCACCTCTGGGTCGACGTCGACGGCGCCGCCGGAACGCGCGCGGCCACGGAGCATGCGCTGGGCTTCGGCCCGCGGGTCGCATTCCTCGGCTGGCCGACGGGGTCGGGCACCGGGGACGACCGCGAGCGCGGTTGGCGCGAGGCGATGGCTGCGGCCGGCGCGACGGGCCCTCGGTGGACCACGGAGGAGGACGTCGCGAGGGCTCGCGCCGTGGTGGCGGGCGCGGACGCGCAGGTGGACGCGGTGGTCTGCGCGAGCGACTCCCTCGCGATCGGCGCGCTCTTGGCGCAGACCGGGAGCTCCGCGCGGGTGCCGGTGATCGGCTTCGACAACACGCCGACCGCGGAGGCGCTCGGCTTCTCCAGCGTGGAGCAGCGCCCTGAGGACGTCGCGGCGGCGACGCTCGAACTGCTCATGGGACCGACGGGCGAGGCGGTGACCCCGCGCGACGTGCGGGCCGGCACCGCCCACGCACTGATCGAGCCGCGCCTCGTCGTCCGGTAGGTAGGCGCACCGCGCCGCATCGCGCGCGGGAGCGGATCCGGATCCGTCGCCCCGCGCTCGCCGGATCGGGCATAGCGTGGAGACATGGCACGGATCCTGATCTTCGGCGGCCACGGCAAGGTGGCGCTCCTCCTCGAACCCCTCCTCACCGCACGCGGCGACCAGGTGACCGCGGTGATCCGCGACGCCGGGCAGATCGACGACGTGCGGGGGACGGGCGCGGATCCCGTCGTCTTCGACGCCGAATCCGCGTCCCAGGAGGCGATGGCGTCGCTGATCGCCGGGCACGATGCCGTCGTGTGGTCTGCCGGGGCGGGAGGCGGATCCGCGGAGCGCACCAGGGCGGTGGACCTCGACGCCGCGGTCCGTTCCATGGAGGCCGCGGCCGATGCCGGCGTCGGCCGGTACGTGATGGTCTCGTACTTCGGTTCCTCGCCCGCGCACGGGATCCCGGCGTCGGACTCGTTCCACGCCTACGCGGAGGCGAAGGCCGCGGCCGATGAGCACCTGCGTGCGACGGCGCTCGACTGGACGGTGCTCGGACCGAGCCGGCTGACGCTCGAGGAGCCGACGGGCCTGATCGACGCGACCTCGGAGACCTCGGGCAGCGTCTCCCGCGCCGACGTGGCGCGGGTGATCGCGCAGACCCTGGTCGAGCCGGCGACCATCCGCCGCACGATCCGGTTCAACGAGGGGAATCTGCCGATCGACCAGGCGCTGCGCGAGCTCTGAGAGCGTGCGGCGCTCAGCCGCGGTCGAGCACGGCCAGGGCGATCCTGTCGAGCGCCCACAGGGCGAGAAGCGCGATGCCGGCGACGCCGAGCCCGCCCGCCCAGAGCGCCGCGCCGACAGCGCCGAAGGGGAGCGCCTCGAGGCACAGCCGTCCCGCGGGCCGGATGTCGACGCGCGCCTTCGGCGACAGCAGCAGACCCCAGACGGCCGCGAGCACGGCGACCGCCACGACGGCCACCGCCCAGCCCGCCCCGCCGGGGAGGAGCCGCACCGCGGCGGTCCCGGTGCCGGCCAGCAGCGCGAGCTCGATCAGGAACCGCAGCCCGAGGGCGATGCGCAGAGCGGGGCCGCCGTCGAGGAACGGATCGCGAGCGCGACGGTCGCTCATCGGCGGATCAGCCCCGGCCTGCGAGAGCGGCGAGCAGCTCCAGCACGCAGAGCGCGGCGAGGCGCACGGTGCGGGCGTCCTCGTCGTCGGCGGTGGCATCCACCTCGGCGATGTCGGCGCTGACCACGCGGCGGTCTCCGGCGATGCCTCGCACGAGCGCGCGCAGCTCCCACGCCGCGAATCCGCCGGGCACGCTCGCCGGGCATCCGGGGGTCGCGGCGCGGTCGCACGCGTCCACGTCGATGTCGAGGTGCACCCGGGATGCATCCCCGGAGCCGGCGATCTCGACCGCCTCGGCGACCACGTCGTCGATGCCGCGACGGCGCACCTCGTCGAGGGTGATGACGCGGATGCCCCAGTCCGCTGCGCGCTGCGCGTAGGCGGCGGAGTTCGCGAAGTCCGCGATGCCGATCTGCACGATCCGGCGGGGATCGATCGCGGATCCCGCAGGGGCGTCCTCGACGAGCCGGCGCACCGGAGAGCCGTTCGAGACCCCGTCGCGCAGGTCGAAGTGCGCGTCGATCGTGATGAGCCCGTCCGCGCCCGCTCCGAGCGCGACGGGGTAGGTGAGCGAGTTGTCGCCACCGAGCGCGATCACGAGCCGGGACGCCGCCGCGATCTCCGACACGCGGGCGATCGCGCGGGCGACGCCCTCCTCGCCGTCGGGCTCGTGCACGTCGCCCGCATCGGCGATGCGCAGCGCCTGGTTCAGGTCGACCGCGGGCGGACCCATCAGGGTGGGGCTGTAGCGGCGCAGGGCGTCGCGGATCGCCGCCGGGGTCGCGTGCGCGCCGGTGGGGGACAGCGAGGTGCGCCAGGTCGGCACGCCGAGCAGGACCGCGTCGGCGGGCGTGCCGAAGGCGGGCCAGTCGCCGCCACGGGGCCAGAGGGGATCGTGCGAGAGTGCCATGAGGAGTCCCTTCCCGGAGGCGCGGTCGGCATCCGTTGAACAGCGTGCCACGGCGCCGCCCTCGCGTCGGGATCACAACGCGGGCATTGTCTGGTACGCGAGACAGTGCGCCCCGGTCCGGCGCGGCTGGGCGCGGCTCGCGGGCGCGACGATCTGCACATCCGGTGACGATCTGCACAGGGAATGGCAGGATCCGCGTGCCCTTCGTCCTGTCGTGTGCGCATCGTCACAGCCCGCTGATCGCGGCGAGGATGGCCGCCTGCACAGACGGCCAGTCGTGCACCACCTGCGCATAGTCGAATCGAAGGGTGCGGTAGCCGAGGCGCGCGGCGGCGGCATCCCGCACCAGGTCCTTGTGCCGCTTGGTCGGACCCGCGTGGTTCTCCTTGCCGTCGACCTCGATGATGAGCCGACCGATGGCGAAGTCGACCGTGCCCACTCCGTCGATGCGCACCTGGCACTCGAGCTGCAGCCCGATCGCGTGCAACCTCAGCCGCAGCAGTGATTCCAGCCCGCTGTCCGCGTCGCCCCGGGCGAAGTCGACGAGCCGGCCCGCGGAGGCCGGCAGGGCTTCGCGGATCCGGCGGCGCGCCGCAGGCGGCAGGAGCCCCTTCCGCCAGGCCGACTCGTACGCGGCGAAGAAGGCCTCGTCCCCCGCGCAGAGCCGCAGATGCAGCAGGGCCGTCCCGACGTCGGTCTGCCCGAGCGGCGGCGTGCCCCGGTGGTAGTGCGGGATGCAGGCGCAGTGCGGATGCGTCAGACCATGCCGCCCCGCACCGAGCCAGACATGCGGACCCCTGACCTCGGGCAGCACCCAGACCCCTCGCGCCTTCAGCACGCTGGCGCAGGTGAGCGCGCCGCCGTGCGCGACGGCCGCGCGCACCTCGGCATCGACCGGGCCTACCGCGAACACGCCGTCGCGCAGGCGATCGACGGCACCGCGATGCACGGCGCGGGCGATCGCCGAGCGCGTGAAGCCGAGCCGCTGCAGGTCCGCGCCGCGCGCGATCCCGCCGCGCCGTCGGATGGTGTCGATCAGGGAGAGCATGCCGACAGCGTGACGGGCCTCGAGGCGTCGTGGGGCGGTGATCCCGGGATCCGTGTCGAACAGGCCTCCGCCCCGTCCTGTGCAGGACGATCCGCGGCTGCGACGATCAGCACACCCTGCGACGATCAGCACACGGATCCGCGGGATCCGCGTGCTGATCGTGTCATCGTGTGCAGATCGTCGCGAACACGAGCCCCGCAGCCCACGAGCCCCGAGGCCCAGGGCCTACACAGGGATCACGGCATGAGCGAGGGCGAAGATCGCGAGGCCCGCGAGCGCTCCGACGACCGTGCCGTTCAGGCGGATGTACTGCAGGTCGCGGCCGACCATGAGCTCGATCTTCTCGGTGGTCTCGGCAGGATCCCAGCGCTCGACGGTGTCGGTGATGATCGAGGCGATGTCGTGCCGGTAGCGGTCGACGAGGAACACGGCGGCGTCGGTGACCCATCCGTCCACCCGCTGCTGCAGCGGATCCTCCGTCGCCAGGCGGTCCCCGAGCTCGCCGATCGCGACCGCGGCGCGGCGCCGCAGGCCGCTCTCCGGATCCGCGAGCGACGCCAGCAGGCCGGTCTTGGCCGCGTTCCACGCCTCGGCGGCCAGCGCGCCGACGCGGGGGCTGTCGAACAGGGCCGCCTTCGCGTTCTCCAGGCGCGCCCGTGTGCCGGGGTCGTGCTGGAGGTTGGCCGCGAGCCGTGCCAGGTAGCCGTCCAGCGCGAGACGCGCCGGGTGCCGGGGATCCGCCTGCACGGCCCGCACGAACCGCACCGCCTCGTTGTAGGCGGCCTCATCCACGAAACGGTGTGCGAGCCGGGGCACCCACCCGGGCAGCCGGCGCGACAGCAGTCCCTGGAAGGCGGCGGCATTGCCGTCGAGCCAGGTCGCGATGCTGTCGACGGCGAGGTCCACCGCGCCACGATGCGCGTCGGCCTCCACGATGCGCTGCAGCCACGTGCCGGCCGGGGTGCCCCACTCCGGTTCGACGAGGTGCTCGCGCGCGAGCTCCGCGATGACGCCCTGCACGTCCTCGTCGCTCAGGGCGCGCAGCACGGCGGCGGCGATCGTGGATCCCTCGCTCGCGACCCGCTCCGCGTGTGCCGGTGCGCGCAGCCAGGATCCGAGCCGTGCGGCGATCGAGGTCTCGGACAGCTTGGTGCGCACGACCTCGGCGGAGAGGAAGTTCGTCTCGACGAACTCGCCGAGCGTGCGTCCGATCTCGTCCTTGCGGTTGGGGATGATCGCGGTGTGCGGGATCGGCAGGCCGAGCGGACGGCGGAACAGGGCCGTCACGGCGAACCAGTCGGCGAGGGCGCCGACCATGCCGCCTTCCGCGGCAGCGCGCACGTACTCGAGCCACGGGTAGCGGGCCTGCAGCCAGAACGCGACCACGAACGCGACGGCCATGACCCCCAGAGCCGCGAGGGCGACGGCCTTCATCCGCCGGAGCGCGCGCAGGCGTTCCAGATCCGCGGGGGACAGCAGTGCTTCACGGGCGCGAGCCATGCGCCCATCCTTGCAGAGCCCCATCCCGTGGGGCGGGCGGTACTCTCTACCTCGTGATCGAAGACATCAAGAAGCGCGCCCTGCACCGCACCAGCATCCTCGAGGGACAGCTCCGCGGGGTCGCGAAGATGATCGAGAACGAGGACTACTGCATGGACATCATCACGCAGTCCCGCGCCATCCAGCGCTCCCTCGAATCCCTCAACAAGCTGCTGTTGGAGAACCACCTGCGCACGCACGTGGCGCACATGTTCGACGAGGGCGGAGAGCCCCGCGAGCAGGCCATCGAGGAGCTGCTGAAGGCGTTCGACTTCCAGGGGAAGTAGCCGTCGACGCGGATCTGAGAGCGTTCAGATCCGTTGAGAATCAAGCGCTCAACAACGAATATCGTCGTAGGAATCCGATGAAACTACGCTTTCCTCTGTACTGAGGTCGGATCCTGTGTCAGAATCTCCGCAGCGAAGAACTCACTGTGGAGGTTTCATGAGCGGTCCAATGTCCGTACCTGCTCAGAGCACGATCGACGCGCCGACCAGCGGTGTCGAGATCTCTGGCGTCACCAAGTTCTACGGTGAGGCGACCGCCGTCGACCGCCTGTCGTTGTCGATCCGGCCGGGGGAGTTCCTCTCCCTCCTCGGCCCCTCCGGATGCGGCAAGACCACGACGCTGCGCATGATCGCGGGCTTCGAGCACCCCGACGAGGGAGACATCCGGCTGAGCGGCCGGAGCGTGCTGGGGCTCCCGCCGCACAAGCGCGAGGTCAACACGGTCTTCCAGGCGTACGCGCTGTTCCCGCACATGACGGTCGCCGAGAACGTCGCCTACGGCCTGCAGCAGCGCAAGGTGCCCAAGGCCGAGCAGCGCGAGCGCGTGGCGGAGGCTCTCGACATGGTGCAGCTGCGCCGCTTCGCGGATCGCAAGCCCACCCAGCTGAGCGGCGGCCAGCAGCAGCGCATCGCGCTGTCCCGCGCCCTGATCAACCGCCCCTCGGTGCTGCTGCTGGACGAGCCCCTGGCGGCCCTGGACCGGCAGCTGCGCGAGGAGATGCAGCTCGAGCTGAAGCTGCTGCAGGCGCGGCTCGGGACGACCTTCGTGTTCGTGACGCACGATCAGGCCGAGGCGCTGTCGATGAGCGACCGGATCGCGGTCATGCGCGCGGGCCGGATCGAGCAGCTCGCCGCGCCGGCCGACATCTACGCCGAGCCCGCCTCGGCCTATGTCGCGTCGTTCATCGGCCAGCAGAACTTCCTGCACGGCACGGCGCTCGGCGGCGACGCGGTCGACACCTACGCGGGGACCGTGCACGGGCGCTGGGGCGGCGAGCAGACCGCTCCCGGATCCGCGGTCGTCGCGGCCATCAGGCCCGAGTTCGTCCGGCTCGCCCCGGCAGGCACCGCGGACGGACCGGGGATCGACGGCACCGTGCTCGGCGTCTCGCATCTCGGCGAGACGCTGCAGGTCGCGGTCGAGGTGGGGCGCGAACAGGCGTTCCTCGTGCGGATCCCCGCGCCGGGCGCACCGGCTGTCGCGGTCGGCGACGCCCTGCGCTGCACGTGGAGCCCCTCCGACGTGCGCATCTTCGCCGGCGACGGCATCCCCGAGACGGCCACGCACGTGATCGCGCTTCCCAAGGAAGCGGCCTGATGGCGCCTCGGGGCCCCCTCGAGGCGCCTCCGGTCCGCGTGCTCGCGAACGGCGCATCCGCGCGCAAGATCCGCTCGGAGCTCACTCGGCGCGGCTTCCTCGCCACGGCGCTCGCCGCATCCGGCGCTGTGCTGTTCACCGCGTGCGCACCGCAGCAGGCCTCGGCAGCGTCCGACGCGCATGGCGGACCGCTCGAGGACAGGCTCTCGATCTACACCTGGAGCGACTACGACGATCCCAAGATCCTCAGCGCCTTCACCAAGAAGTCGGGGCCGAAGGTCGTCGTCGACGCGTTCAACTCGAACGAGGAGCTCATCGCCAAGCTCGTGGCGGCACGGGGGACCTCGGGCTATGACATCGTCGTGCCGAGCGGCCTGTTCATCCTGCCGATGGCCGAGAACGGCCTGCTGGAGAAGATCAACCTCGATCTCATCCCGAACTTCGCGACGATGAACCCGAACTTCATCCACCGGTCCTTCGACCCGAAGAACGAGTACTCGATCTGCAAGGCCTGGGGGACGACCGGCTTCGTCTACGACAAGAAGGTCATCTCGCGGGAGCTGACCAGCTGGGCCGACTTCATCGACGCCGCCCAGAAGGAGGCGTCCGGGAAGACGGCGGTCCTCGACGACCCGGCGCCGCTGTGCGGCATCTACTTCTGGTCGCAGGGCATCGACTGGAACACCACCGAGAAGAAGCACCTCGACGCCTGCGAGAGCTTCCTCACGAAGCAGCTCGCCCCGCACATCACCACCTTCGATTCGGCGCCCGGCGGGCAGATCATCCCGCAGGCGTCCGCCGCGCTCGTGCAGTCCTACAGCGGCGACGCCCGCACCGGCATGGCGGCGTCGAAGGATCCGGAGCGCTGGCAGTGGGTGCTCGGCGCCCCCGCCACAGAGCTGTGGATGGACAACTGGGCGATCGCGAAGGGGGCGCCGCACCCCGAGGCCGCGCACGCCTTCATCGACTACATCATCTCGCCGGACGTGCAGCTCGCCCAGGTCGACTACATCGGCTACGACACGGGCGTGCAGGGCACCCAGCAGAAGGCCGACGAGGCCGGATTGGAGCGTCTGGACATGGTGTACTTCGACGACGCGCAGGTGAAGACCATGCACGAGCAGAAGTTCACGAGCGCGCAGGAGCGGATCGTGTCGATCTGGAACGCGACGAAGGCGGCCGCCGGTGCGTAGGCTCAGGATCCGCTTCGGCCTCGCGCTGCCCGCCTGGGTCTGGCTGCTCATCTTCTTCGTCGTCCCGATCGGGGTCGTCGTCTGGTACAGCTTCGGGTACAAGCCGAGCATCTTCGCGACCAATGCGAACGACAAGCTGTCCTTCGACCGCTACGTCGAGGCGCTCTCTCCGACGTTCTTCGCCACGTTCCAGAACACGCTGTGGGTGGGGATCGCCGGCACCGTGCTGTGCCTCGTGATCGGGGCGCCGGTGGCCTACTGGATCGCCGTGAAGTGCGCGCCGAGCCGGCGCGGGATGTTCCTCGCGCTCGTCATGGTGCCGTTCTGGACCAACTTCCTGGTGCGCACGATCGGCTGGCAGATCATCCTCGCCCCCGAGGGCTGGCTGTCGCACGCGCTGCAGTTCCTCGGCGTCATCCCCGGTCCGCTCGGGATCCTGAACACCCGCGGCGCGGTGCTGCTCGGTGTCGTCTACAACTACCTTCCGCTCATGATCCTGCCCCTCTTCGTGGCGTTCGACCGCGTGAGCGGCCCGCTGCGGGAGGCGAGCAAGGACCTGGGCGCGGGCAGCTGGAGGACCTTCTTCCGGGTGACGATCCCGCTCGCGCAGCCCGGAATCATCGCGGGCGTGCTGCTCGTCTACATCCCGCTCATGGGCGACTACATCACGGCGACCGTGCTCGGCGGCGCCAAGGGCAACATGGTCGGGCAGATCGTGGCCAGCCAGTTCCAGACCGCGCAGAACTGGGCGCTGGGATCCGCGATGGCGGTGCTGCTGATCCTCACCATCGGGCTGTCGATCGCCATCGCGGCCGCGATCGGCTGGCTCGTCACGATCCCGATCCGCCGCAGTTACCGGCTCACGCTCGAGGAGGCACGATGACCGTCGTCGCAGAACGACCCGCCGAGCAGGCGGATCCGTCACCGTCCACGACCCGGGCGGGATCCGGTCGCCGTGCGAAGGCGCCGCGCAACGTCAGCCGTTGGCTCCTGCCGCTGTGGGCGACGCTCGTGTTCGTCTTCCTGTTCCTGCCGATCGCGGTCGTGATCGTGTACTCGTTCAACGTCGGCCGGCTGCTGATCTCCTGGGACCACTTCGGCTTCGACTCGTTCGCGGCGATCGTCACCAAGCCCGCCGTGCGCGACGCGGTGCTGGTCTCGCTGCGCACCGGCCTCATCGCCGCGGTGCTCGCGACGGCGCTCGGAACGCTCGCCGGCATCGCGATGGCGCGCACGCCCGGCAAGTGGGTGCCGTGGTTCCTCGGCCTGCTGCTGCTGATCTCGGTCACGCCCGAGATCGTGGACGCCGTCGCGCTGCTGCCGTGGGTGGTCTTCCTCGGCCAGGATCTGGGGCTGTCGATCTTCAACGACGGCACCGTGCGCCTCGTGATCGGGCAATCGCTGTTCTCGATCGCGATCGTGTCGTACATCGTGAGGGCGCGCCTGGTCGGGCTCGACGCGAAGCTCGAGGAGGCCTCGGCCGACCTCTACGCGAAGCCGCTCACGACGTTCTTCAAGGTCACGCTGCCGCTCGCGATGCCGGCCGTGCTCGCGGGCTTCCTGCTCTCGTTCACCCTGGGCCTGGACAACACCATCGTCTCCGCGTTCGTGCAGGTCTCCGGCACCACGCCGTGGCCGGTCTACGTGCTGAGCGCCCTCCGCAGCGGCCTGCGTCCGGAGATCGCTGCGGTGTCGACGATCATGCTCGTGCTGACGCTCGGGGCGCTCGCCCTCGTGGCGCTCGTCCTGAAGAAGGCGGGAGACTCGGCCGCCGACATCGCGCGGACGATGGCGGGAGGCTGATCCGGGCGGCTAGCCTCGGCCTCGTGGACGCCTCCGATCTCGCCGCGCTCCGCGGCGGCCTGCTCTCCTTCTGCTACCAGATGCTGGGCTCGCCGTTCGATGCGGAGGACGCGGTGCAGGACGCGCTCGAGCGCGCCTGGCGGAGCCGGGCGTCGTACGACCCGGCCAAGGCGGCGCTGTCGACCTGGGTGTACCGCATCGCGCGCAACATCTGCGTGGATCGGCTCCGCGAGACGCCGCGGCGTCCGCTGCCGCGAGACCTGACGGATCCGGGCATCGACGTCGGCGCGCCCCTCGTCCCGGCCCTGGACGTGCCCTGGCTCGTACCGGCGCCGACCCGCTGGTGGGCGGATTCGGAGCCGGAGCGCGCGGCTGCCGAAGCCTCCGGCGTGCGGCTCGCGGTGACGCTGGTGCTGCAGGCGCTGCCGCCCAGGCAGCGCGGGGTCTTCATCCTGCGCGAGGTTCTCGGTCACTCGGCGGCCGAGACGGCCGAGATCCTGGAGACGAGCGTGCCGTCGGTGAACTCCGCGCTGCAGCGCGCGAAGGCGGCCGTCGCCGAGCGCTCCTCGCGCCCCGCTCCATTGAGGCGGGAGACCGTGGAGCGCTATGCGAGAGCGATCGAGCGGGCCGACGCGGCGGCTCTGGCCGAACTCGTCGCCGACGATGTGCTGTTCGAGATGCCGCCGGTGCCGTACTGGTCGATCGGGCGCGAGACGTACGCCGCTTTCATGACGCACCTGTTCGAGTGGCAGGGCACCCGCTGGCGCACCACCCCGATCTCGGCCAACGGGCAGCACGGCTTCCTTCTCCTGCGCGTCGACGACGAGGGGGCGCACCCGCACACCGTGCAGCTCTTCGAGGCCGACTCGACCGGCGAGAGGATCGGCCACGTGCTGGTGTACCGGGACGAGGCGCTCTTCGCGCTCTTCGAGAGGGACGGCGTCGTCGCGCGGTGACGGATCAGAGCGGATTCCCCCTGCACCGATGAATCCGGTGCCGCTCGTCCGTACACCCTGAAGAAGCCCTCCGCGGAGGATCCGCATCCGGGCACGACGCAAGGAGCACGACATGGCACGCATCATCGTGGCGCAGTTCATCACCCTCGACGGCGTCGTCGAGGACCCGGACGGATCCGGCGGCACGCCGTTCGGAGGCTGGTGCTTCCGGCACGGCCCTGAGGCGATCTCGGGGGACAAGTTCCGCTACGGATCGATCCTGCAGACCGGGATCTTCCTGTTCGGGCGGCGCACCTGGGAGGCCTTCTCGGCGCTGTGGCCGCCGCGCGACGAGACGGATCCCTTCGCACACGCGCTGAACGCCGCGGACAAGGCCGTCGTCACCCGCGGGGATGTCGACCTCTCCCGATGGCGGAACTCCCGGCGGGTCGACGCCGATCCGGTGGGCTGGGCGCGGGAGACGGCCGCAGAGCGCGACGTGATCGTCATCGGCAGCGGCTCGCTCGTCGAGCGCTTCGTCGAGGAGGGCGCGGTCGACGAGTACCGGCTGCGCGTGTTCCCGACGGCCACGGGCGCCGGGCGCCGCCTGTTCCCCGACGGCGCGGCACTCGATCTCGTGAGCGTCGAGCAGATGGGCCCGACGAGCCTGATGATCGCGACGCCGTCGGTCCGAGACCGGTGAGCGCCCTTCGTCCCGCCTTCGGCTCGCTCAGGAACCGCACCTGAAGGGCGCGAGACGAGACGCCGTGCGGAGGAAGGCGGCATGAGAAAGGGGAGGGCGGATCCCCATCCGCCCTCCCCGAGTCGCGTCCCCAGCGACTACAGAACCGACTCCGCCTCCGTGAGCACGCCGCGGAGGATGCCGGTGATCTCGCGGAACTCCGCCGGACCGATGGTGAGCGGCGGGGCGAGCTGGATCACGGGATCGCCGCGGTCGTCCGCGCGGCAGTACAGGCCGGCGTCGTAGAGCGCGCCGGAGAGGAAGCCGCGCAGCAGGCGCTCCGACTCGTCGTCGTCGAACGTCTCGCGCGTGGCCTTGTCCTTGACCAGCTCGATCCCGAAGAAGTAGCCGTCGCCGCGCACATCTCCGACGAGAGGCAGATCGAGCAGGGTCTCCAGCTCGGCGCGGAACAGCGGCGAGTTCTCGCGCACCCGCTCGTTGAGCTTCTCCTCCTCGAAGATGTTCAGGTTCTCGAGGGCGACGGCGGCGGAGACCGGGTGCCCGCCGAACGTGTAGCCGTGCGGGAAAGACAGGTCGCCGTGCGCGAAGGGCTCGTAGATGCGGTCGCTCACGATCGCGGCGCCCAGAGGGGAGTAGCCGCTCGTGATGCCCTTGGCGCAGGTGATGATGTCGGGCACGTACCCGTAGGCGTCGCAGGCGAACATGTGCCCGATCCGGCCGAACGCGCAGATCACCTCGTCGGAGACGAGCAGCACGTCGTAGCGGTCGCAGATCTCGCGCACGCGCTGGAAGTAGCCGGGAGGCGGCGGGAAGCACCCGCCCGAGTTCTGCACCGGCTCGAGGAAGACCGCGGCGACCGTGTCGGGGCCCTCGAACTGGATCATCTCCTCGATCCGGTCGGCCGCCCAGACGCCGAACGCCTCGGGATCCGTCGGCGCGCCCATCTCGGCGGCGCGGTAGATGTTCGTGTTCGGAACGCGGAAGCCGCCGGGGGTGACCGGTTCGAACATCGCCTTCATCGCGGGGATGCCGGTGATCGCGAGCGCGCCCTGGGTCGTGCCGTGATACGCGATCGAGCGCGAGATGACCTTGTGCTTGGTGGGCTTGCCGCGCAGCTTCCAGTAGTGCTTCGCGAGCTTGAACGCGGTCTCGACGGCCTCGCCGCCGCCGCTCGTGAAGAAGACGCGGTTCAGGTCGCCCGGCGCGTAGCCGGCGAGGCGGTCCGCGAGCTCGATCGCCGCGGGGTGCGCGTACGACCACAGCGGGAAGAACGCCAGCTGCTCGGCCTGCTTCGCGGCGGCCTCGGCGAGGCGGGTGCGGCCGTGGCCGGCGTTGACGACGAAGAGGCCGGCGAGCCCGTCGATGTACTGCTTGCCGGTGTCGTCCCAGATGTGGTGTCCCTCACCTCGGACGATGATCGGCACTCCGCCGCGGTCCATCGTGGACTGGCGGGTGAAGTGCATCCAGAGGTGATCGTGTGCTTTCTGTTGCAGATCGGCGCTCATGCTCCGATCTTGGCACTCGAAATCCAAAATGACAACAGATATCGAAGGTTGAGATCCTCGAATCCTGCGGATTCCGAGGTTGGACGCTCGCGGGATCTCATCGAAGGAACGGCGTGGATGCTTCGAGGGCGTGAATCGAAGCGCAGGCGAGCTGACGGCGATGCAGCTAGAATGCATGCATGAGCGTCACGATCACGGTCCGCAACGTTCCCGATGAGGTGCGGGACGAGCTCGCAGCCAGGGCTGCGAAATCGGGTCGGTCGCTTCAGGAGTACCTGAGCGCCGAGCTCCTGCGTCTCGCCTCGACGCCGAGCGCCCTCGAGGCCGTGGCGCAGGCCCGGTTGAACACCCAGACCTACCCGTCGTTGAGCATGCGCGACATCGTGGAGGCCGTCGGCGATGGCCGGCGCTGAGCGAGAACTGCTCGTCATCGATGCCTCAGCCGTCGTGGCGCTCGTCGCGGCCAACGCGGGGGAGACGCGGTGGCTGTCGGAACGGATCGGTGACGCGATGCTCTTCGCGCCGTCCCTCCTGCTCACCGAGGTCGACAGTGCGCTGCGGGGGCTCGAGCTCGGCCGCACGCTCTCGACTCCGCAGGCGGCGGCGTCGCGATGGCACGCCCGCCGGCTGCCGATCGAGTTCTGGCCGGGCGAGGCGATCGCGGAGCGTGCGTGGGAGCTGCGCACCAACCTGACGATCTACGACGCGAGCTATGTCGCGCTCGGCGAACGTCTCGGTGCCGTTCTGCTCACCGGTGACCGACGGATCGCCAGCGCCGGTGTCGCCCGGTGTCCGGTCGAGGTCGTCGACCTGGGGCGGTGAACGCTCAGGGCAGCGGGACGACCTCGGTGTCCGGCATCGGTGCGGCGTCGCGGCCGCGCAGATCGGGGAAGAACCGTACGAACAGGACCGAGACGATCAGCGCGACGGCGGCGAAGCACGTGGCGGCGAGGTAGGCGCCGGTCGGGCTGTGCATGCTGTCGATCAGGAAGCCGGCGATCGCGGATCCGGCGGCGGCGCCGATCAGCTGCCCCGTGCCCGCCCAGCCGAAGGCCTCGGCCGTCTCGGAGAACTTCACGCTCGCGGACGTGATCGCGAACAGCACCGCGAGGGCGGGGGCGATCCCGATGCCGGCGGCGAGCAGCGTGCCGCCGAGCCAGAACACGTTGAGCGACACCATCGTGAGAGCGAGACCGACGGTCACGATGGCGAGCCGGCGGGCCATCGCCCACGGCCCCATCGGCACTCGGCCCGATGCCAGGCCTCCGACGAGGCTTCCCACGGAGAACACGGCGAGCACCAGCCCGGCCTCCAGCCCTCCGTGGTCGAAGGTCTTCACCACGCCCACCTCGACGGCCGCGCAGGCGCCGATGAGCAGGAAGCCGATGACCGTGGCGAGCATCACCGGAGGCTTCAGCACGACCGCACCGAACCCGCGCCGGCTGCGCGGGATCCGCACCCGGCCCACCTCGGGGGAGAGGATGAACCACGCGCCGCCGCCCACGAGCAGCGCGGCCACGAGCAGCAGGCCCTGGACGGTGCCGACCTGCGTCGAGACGATCGTGATGACGACCGGCGCGACGATCCAGATGATCTCCTGCAGCGAGGCGTCCAGTGAGAACAGCGGCGTGAGCTGCGAGGAGTTCACGAGCTTGGGATAGATCGTGCGCGCGGCCGACTGGATCGGCGGCGTGGAGAGGCCCGCGATCAGGCCGAGCACCACGTAGCCGGCGAGGGGCAGGAAGGAGAAGAAGGCGAGCCCCAGGAACGACAGCACGCAGACCGAGAGCGTCAGCGTCAGTACCGGGCGCATGCCCCAGCGGCCCATCCAGCGGCTGGTGACGGGACCGGAGACGGCCTGCCCGATCGAGGACGCGGCCAGCACGAGACCCGCCGCGCCATAGGAGCCGGTCGCGTGCTGCACGTGCAGCAGGATCGCGAGGCTCGCCATGCCGTTCGGGAACCGCGCCGTCAGTTGCGCGGTGATGATCCGTCCGACGCCCGGTACGCGCAGAAGCTCCCTGTATCCCGATCCGGCCACGGATCAACGCTACAGGTCGCACGGGGTTCGGAGCAGGGTCTCGCGCGGTCTCCGGCCGGGCGGTGCGGGGGTGCGCCCGCGACACGCCGACGACACGCCGGAGGGCGAATTCCACAGGCTGAGGAATGTCGGCGACCCCTCCTAGCGTCGGATCTGTGGAGGGATCCGGGCGGGGTCTCCCGGAGCCGCGGGAAATCGCGGTTCGGGGGTGCTCCGCGGGCGCCGCCGGCTGTGGACAAAGGCGTGGAGAACCTGTGGTGAATCGGTGGAATACGGTGGAAAACTACACAGTTGTAACTACTAGCCCTTGTGGTCGACCCGAATGTCCGCACCTATATGTAGTATTGAACTCCCGGCGGGGCCTACCTGCCCGAAGCCGGGTTCTGAGGGGAAGAAGAGGCGCAATACATGTCCATCACGGTCTACACCAAGCCCTCCTGCGTGCAGTGCAACGCGACCTACCGCGCACTCGACGCGAAGGGCATCGAGTACGAGGTCCACGACGTCTCCGAAGACGCTGCGGCGCTCGAGCACGTGAAGTCGCTCGGCTACCTGCAGGCTCCTGTCGTCGTCACCGACGAGGACCACTGGTCGGGCTTCCGTCCCGACAAGATCGACGAGCTCGCCGCTCGCCTGGCCTGACTCCCGAGGGGGCGATCTCATGAACGCCGCCACCGCGACCGCCGCGCCGCTGCTGGTCTACTTCTCGAGCATCTCGGGCAACACCGCTCGATTCATCGAGAAGCTGGGCCTTCCGGCGCGGCGGATCCCGCTGCACAGCACGGAGGAGCCGCTCGTCATCGATGAGCCGTTCGTGCTGGTCACGCCGACCTACGGCGGCGGGCAGGGCCGAGGCGTCGAGAAGGGCGCCGTGCCCAAGCAGGTCATCCGGTTCCTCAACGACGAGCGCAACCGGCGTCACATCCGCGGAGTGATCTCCGCAGGCAACACCAACTTCGGCGACGCGTTCTGCGCCGCCGGTGACATCATCAGCCGCAAGTGCCACGTGCCCCACTTGTACCGGCTCGAGATCTACGGCACACAGGACGACGTCGATCGGGTGACCGACGGATTGGAACGATGGTGGAAGCAGCACTGAAGGACACAGCGCCGGTGAAGAGCGAGATCGCGTTCAAGGTCAACGCGGCGTACGAGGGGCTCGACTATCACGCCCTCAACGCGATGCTGAACCTGTACGACGCGGACGGCAAGATCCAGTTCGACGCGGACAAGCGCGCGGCGCGGGAGTACTTCCTGCAGCACGTGAACCAGAACACGGTGTTCTTCCACTCGCTCAAGGAGCGCCTGGACTACCTCGTGGAGAAGGAGTACTACGAGGGCGCGGTGCTCGAGGCGTACTCCTTCGAGTTCATCCAGAAGCTCAACGACCTCGCCTACTCGAAGAAGTTCCGCTTCGAGACCTTCCTCGGCGCGTTCAAGTACTACACGAGCTACACGCTGAAGACCTTCGACGGCAAGCGCTACCTTGAGCGCTTCGAGGACCGCGTCGTGATGACCGCCCTCGCCCTGGCCGACGGCGATGAGGATCTCGCCGGGAGCCTCGTCGAGGAGCTCATCTCGGGCCGCTTCCAGCCCGCCACCCCGACCTTCCTCAACGCAGGCAAGGCGCAGCGCGGCGAGCTCGTCAGCTGCTTCCTGCTGCGCATCGAGGACAACATGGAGTCGATCGCCCGCGGCATCAACTCCGCCCTGCAGCTGTCCAAGCGCGGTGGCGGCGTGGCGCTGCTGCTCTCGAACATCCGCGAGTCGGGTGCTCCGATCAAGCAGATCGAGAACCAGTCCTCGGGCATCATCCCCGTGATGAAGCTCCTGGAGGACTCCTTCTCCTACGCGAACCAGCTCGGCGCGCGCCAGGGCGCCGGTGCGGTGTACCTGAACGCGCACCACCCCGACATCATGCGGTTCCTCGACACCAAGCGGGAGAACGCCGACGAGAAGATCCGCATCAAGACGCTGTCGCTGGGCGTCGTCGTGCCGGACATCACGTTCGAGCTCGCACGGAACGGCGAGGACATGTACCTGTTCTCCCCGTACGACGTCGAGCGCGTCTACGGCGTGCCGTTCGGCGACGTCTCGGTCACCGAGAAGTACCGCGAGATGGTCGACGACCCGCGCATCAAGAAGACCAAGATCAACGCGCGCGAGTTCTTCCAGACCCTCGCCGAGATCCAGTTCGAGTCGGGCTACCCGTACATCATGTTCGAGGACACGGTGAACAAGGCCAACCCGATCAAGGGCCGGATCAACATGTCCAACCTGTGCAGCGAGATCCTGCAGGTGAACACCCCGACGACCTACAACGAGGACCTCTCGTACGGCCAGATCGGCAAGGACATCTCCTGCAACCTGGGCTCGATGAACATCGCGCTGTCGATGGACGCCGACGACCTCGGGCAGACGGTGGAGACGGCGATCCGCGCGCTCACCGCGGTGAGCAACCAGAGCCACATCGGTTCGGTGCGCTCGATCGAGGACGGCAACGACCGCTCGCACGCGATCGGCCTGGGGCAGATGAACCTGCACGGCTACCTCGCTCGTGAGCGCGTCTTCTACGGCTCCGAAGAGGGCATCGACTTCACGAACATCTACTTCTACACGGTGCTGTTCCACGCGCTGCGCGCGTCGAACAAGCTCGCGATCGAGCGCGGCGTCGCCTTCGACGGCTTCGCCGACTCGACCTACGCGTCCGGCACGTTCTTCGACAAGTACATCGACCAGGAGTGGGTGCCCGCGACGGAGAAGGTCGTCGAGCTGTTCGCCGGCCAGCACATCCCGACGCAGGACGACTGGCGCGAGCTGAAGGCCTCCATCCAGGAGCACGGCATCTACAACCAGAACCTGCAGGCCGTCCCGCCGACCGGATCCATCTCGTACATCAACAACTCGACGAGCTCGATCCACCCGATCGCGTCGAAGATCGAGATCCGCAAGGAAGGCAAGCTCGGTCGCGTCTACTACCCGGCGGCGTTCATGACGAACGACAACCTGGAGTACTACCAGGACGCGTACGAGATCGGCTACGAGAAGGTCATCGACACGTACGCCGCGGCGACGCAGCACGTGGACCAGGGCCTGTCCCTCACGCTGTTCTTCAAGGACACCGCCACCACGCGCGACATCAACAAGGCGCAGATCTACGCCTGGCGCAAGGGCATCAAGACGATCTACTACATCCGTCTGCGTCAGATGGCCCTCGAGGGGACCGACATGACCGAGTGCGTCAGCTGCATGCTGTGAGAACCCGCGTTTCGTCTCGCTCAACGACCGAAGTAGGAAAGAAATGACCCCCGAACCGCTCAAGCTGGTCGACCACGTGCAGGCGATCAACTGGAACCGCATCCAGGATGACAAGGACCTCGAGGTCTGGAACCGTCTGGTGAACAACTTCTGGCTGCCCGAGAAGGTGCCGCTGTCGAACGACATCCAGTCGTGGAACACGCTCACCCCCGAGGAGCAGACGCTCACCATGCGCGTCTTCACCGGCCTGACGCTCCTGGACACGATCCAGGGCACCGTCGGCGCGGTGTCGCTCATCCCCGATGCGATCACCCCGCATGAGGAGGCCGTCTACACGAACATCGCGTTCATGGAGTCGGTGCACGCGAAGAGCTACTCCTCGATCTTCTCGACGCTGTGCTCGACGAAGGAGATCGACGAGGCGTTCCGCTGGTCCGTGGAGAACCCGAACCTTCAGAAGAAGGCTCAGATCGTCATGGACTACTACCGCGGGGACGAGCCGCTCAAGCGCAAGGTCGCCTCGACCCTCCTCGAGAGCTTCCTGTTCTACTCGGGCTTCTACCTGCCGATGCACTGGTCGTCGCGGGCGAAGCTCACCAACACGGCAGACCTCATCCGCCTCATCATCCGCGATGAGGCCGTGCACGGGTACTACATCGGCTACAAGTTCCAGCGCGGTCTCGAGACCCTCGACCAGGCCAAGCGCGACGAGCTGAAGGACTACACCTTCTCGCTGCTGTACGAGCTCTACGACAACGAGGTGCAGTACACCCAGGATCTGTACGACGGCGTCGGCCTCACCGAGGACGTCAAGCGCTTCCTGCACTACAACGCGAACAAGGCGCTCATGAACCTCGGCTACGAGGCGATGTTCCCCGCGACCGTGACGAACGTGAACCCGGCGATCCTGTCGGCGCTCTCGCCGAACGCCGACGAGAACCACGACTTCTTCTCGGGATCCGGATCCTCCTACGTCATCGGCAAGGCCGAGGCCACCGAGGACGAGGACTGGGACTTCTGAGTCGCTGATCACACTCGAAGCCCGTCAGGGCGGATGAAAGGCCTGGATCTGCTCCTGCAGATCCAGGCCTTTCATCGTGTCCGGAGGCCCGACGGCTCGGGTGTCGGCATCCGACGCGCAAGGTCAGGGCTGCGGGTAGTAGTCCTTGCTTCCGACGGGGCCGTCGATCCTGAAGACGCCGTCCTTGTAGACGACTTTGGTCACACCGAGGTTCGGGACGCCCGCCGGAGGCATCCCGGGGACTCCTCCATCGACCGTGCGCATGTCGGGTCCGTTGGCGAAGCACATGATCGAGATGCCGCTGGAGACGACGAGGACCGCGCTGTCCTTCTTCTTGACCTTCGCGGCGATCTCGGTGAGCGCCGCGGTCATCCGCGAGTTCACGTCCGTGCAGTCCTCGGCGGGCAGGCCCAGCTGCGGAGCATCGGCCACGGCCTTGATGGCGGCCATCATGCCGTACAGGCCCTGCTGGGCGATCGCGATGCCCTGCATCGTCTGCCAGCCGCCGTTCTGCCCCGACGCATCCGCCGGGGCCGTCGGTGCCGCGTCGTGATCGATCGTGTAGCCGAGGTGTTCGACCGCCGCCGACCACATCTCCTTGTTCTCCTTGCCCTCATAGCGGCCGAAGTTCATCTCGCGAAGGCGCCAGTCCTGGGTGACAGCGAGTCGTGTCTGGCCGGCGCCCTGCAGGAGGTAGGTCGCGGTCTCGAAATGACGCTTGCCGTCCGCGGAGTACGCGACGTCGAACGGCCCGACTGCGGCATTGAGGCGCGCGCCGACCGCGGCCGCCAGCGGGCGGCCCTCGTCGACCTTCGCGACGGGCGAGGTCGCCACCGGCCGGGTGCCGACGAGCAGAGGGGAGTCCGCCCAGCCCTGCACGGTGTCGGTCTGATTCAGGATGGTGCGTCCGTGGCGGGTCAGATAGATGACGACCGCCTTCTTGTCGGACTTGTCGGTCCTCGCGCTGGCGACGGCACTCGTCGAGGCTGCGGTGGCTGACATCGCGGTGAGGGTGGTCGCCGCGATGACGGCCGCGGTGACCGCGGCGATGCGGATGACGCT
>JAITLM010000179.1 GCA_031277885.1 Microbacterium sp. | reverse complement strand
CGTTCCGGGAAGACACGAAGTCGCCGGGAGGCCCCGCATACAGGTCCGCCGCGATCGTCTCGAGATCGGTCACGGTTCCTCCGGTGCGCTCACGTCGCACGATCCTCATCGATCTGCTCCCGCGCTGCAGAGCCGGCCCGGTCCCCGAGGCCGGGCTCCAGCCAGACGGCGTTCCAGTCCAGGATCCGCGGATCCGCGAGGCCTTCGGTCGCGAACGGATCCGCGGCGATGAAGCGCTCCGCGGCCTCGCGCGACGAGAAGATGCCCATGGATCCCGCGGCGGGGTCGGGCGTCGCGAACGGGCCCAGCGCGATCAGACCGCCGTCCGTCTCGTGGAAGGCCCGGTAGTACGCCTGATGGCGCGGGAAGACCTCGAGGATCCGCGCGCGATCGACGCCGTCGCGCAGACGGTAGAGGACGACGACGTTCATCGGCCCCTCCTCTCAGTGCCGGAAGCCCGCGCCCGCGGTCCGGTCCGGGAGCGGAGAGGTCAGCGCGTCCAGATACGCGACCTCCTCCCGGATCGTCGCGAGCAGCGCCTCGGCGAGATCCATCGTGACGCCGTTGCGGATCACGATCCGCTGGACCGTGATCTCGGCGAGGTCGTCCGGCAGGGGGTAGGCGGGCACCAGCCAGCCTCGCATCCGCAGCCGGTCGGAGAGGTCGTAGAGCGTCCAGTTCGCGGTGTGCCCGTCGACGAGGCGCCAGGCGAACACGGGGATCGTCGACCCGTCGCTGATGAGTTCGAACGGCTCCAGGGCGCCGATGCCGTCGGCGAGGAAGCGCGCCACCGCCCGCGAGGTCCCCTGCACCTCCGCGTACCCCTCCCGCCCCAGCCGCAGGAACAGGTAGAACTGCAGCAGGACCTGCGCCCCGGGACGCGAGAAGTTCAGCGCCAGGGTGGGCATGTCCCCGCCGAGGTAGCTGACCCGGAAGACCATCGACTCCGGCAGCGCTTCGGCGTCGCGCCAGACGACCCAGCCGAGCCCCGGATAGACCAGCCCGTACTTGTGGCCCGACGTGTTGACGGACGCGACGCGCGCCACCCGGAAGTCCCACTCGAGATCGGGATCCAGGAAGGGGGCCACCATTCCGCCCGAGGCCGCGTCGACGTGGATCGGCACGTCGTGGCCGTGCGCGGCGGCGATGGCGTCGAGCGCCGCGGCGATCTCCGCGACGGGCTCGTATGCGCCGGTGTAGGTGACACCGAGGATCGCGACCACGCCGATCGTGTTCTCGTCGACGTACTGCTCCAGCAGGGCGCCGTCGAGCGCCGGATGCTCCGCGCTTACCGGCACATACCGGGGCTCCACCTCGAAGTAGTTGCAGAACTTCTCCCAGCACACCTGCACGGCGCTGGACATCACGAGGTTGGGCCGGGACGCGTCCTGCCCCGCCGCGCGCCTCTTCTCCTGCCAGCGACGCTTGAGGGCGATCCCGGCGAGCATGCAGGCCTCGCTCGATCCGATCGTCGAGGTCGCGGGCGCGGCCGCCGCATCAGGGGCGTGCCAGAGCTCGGCGATCATGCGCTGGCAGTACGTCTCGATCGCCGCCGTCTGCGGATACTCGTCCTTGTCGATCATGTTCTTGTCGACCGCTTCGGCGTAGAGACGCTGCGCCTCCTCGTCCATCCACGTGGTGACGAAGGTGGCGAGGTTCAGCCGGGCGTTGCCATCGAGCATGGTCTCGTCGCTCACCACGTGGTAGGCCGTGAGCGGGTCCATGCCCCGGTCGGGGATGCGATGCTTGTCGACGAAGAGCCCGGATCCGGCCCGGCGGTGCAGCGGGTTGACGTGGATGCGTTCCTGCGACATGGTGCCTCCGGATCCGAACTCGGCGTTCGCGCGCCACCATAGCACCGGCGCCGATCCCCGCCATGAACGACGAACGCCCCCGGATCCTCGCGCGGGGCGGGATCCGGGGGCGTCCGGGAGGGCCTTACTTGGCTGCGGCCTCGGCAGGCTTCTTCGCGGCAGCCTGGCGCGGAGCCGTGGCGGGCTTGCTCGCGGCGGGAGCCGCGGCGGCAGCGGGCGCCGGTGCGGCGTCCACAGCCGGACGCGGGCGTGCGGCGAACTCGTCGAACACCGCGCGCGGCGTCTGCAGCGCCTCCAGGCCGACGATGTCGCGGCCGAGCCACAGGTTGTTCCACCAGCCCCACAGCACGCGCCACTTGCGCTCCCACGACGGCATCGCGAGGCCGTGGTAGCCGCGGTGCGCGACCCAGGCCACGAAGCCCTTGAGCGCGAGCTTGCCGGACTGGAAGACGCCGTTGTAGAGGCCGAGGCCGGCCACGGCACCGAGGTTCTTGTGGAAGTAGTCCTTGGGGGTCTCACCGCGCAGCACGGCGACGAGGTTCTTCGCCAGCAGCTTGGCCTGACGGACGGCGTGCTGCGCGTTCGGCACGCACATGCCGCCGACTCCGCCGCCGGACAGATCGGGGACGGCCGAGACGTCACCGGCGGCCCAGGCCCCCTCGACGATCTCGTCGGAGGTGCCCACGCGCAGGTCGGCGCGGGTCTGGATGCGTCCGCGCTCCTCGACCGGGAGGTCGCCGCCGCGCACGACGGTGGGGTTGGCCATGACGCCGGCGGTCCAGACGATGAGGTCGGACGGGATGACCTCGCCCGTGGACAGCTCGACGTTGCCGTCGACGGCGCCCTTGACCTGGGTGTCCAGGTGCACGTTCGCGCCGCGCTTGGCGAGGTCCTTGAGCACCCACTCGCTCGTCTTCAGCGAGACCTCGGGCATGATCCGCCCCATCGCCTCGATGAGGTGGAAGTGCGTGTCGTCGAACGACAGCTGCGGGTACTTCGCGATGAGCGACGAGGCGAAGGAACGGAGCTCGGCGAAAGCCTCGATGCCCGCGAAACCGCCGCCGACGACGATGACCGTGAGCAGGCGGTCGCGCTCGGGGCCGGCCGGGATCGAGGCGGCCTTGTCGAAGTTCGACAGCAGCTTGTCGCGCACGGCGACGGCCTCTTCGATCGTCTTGAGCCCGATCGCGTTGTCGGCGATGCCGGGGATCGGGAAGGTGCGCGAGACGGCGCCCGCGGTCACGACGATCTGGTCGTACGCGAACTCGTACGGCTCGCCCATGGACGGCGCGATCGTGGCGACCTTGTTCGCGTGGTCGATGCCGGTGACCTTGGCGGTCACCACGTTCGTACGCGAGAGGTGGCGGCGGTGGGCGACGACCGCGTGCCGCGGCTCGATCGACCCGGCGGCGACCTCGGGCAGGAAGGGCTGGTAGGTCATGTACGGCAGCGGGTCCACCATCGTGACCTCGGCCTCACCCTTGCGGAGGTGCTTCTCGAGCTTCCACGCGGTGTAGAAACCGGCGTAACCACCGCCCACGATCAGGATCTTGGGCGCAGCAGCGCTCTTTGCCACGGTGCTCTCAGTCACGGAGGCTAACTCCTCAGTCATCGGGATTTTGGCGTGCAGATGCGCGCGCCGAACGGATGCGCCGGGCAGCAGCGGTGACGCCAAGCGCTATCAGGATACCAGGCACCGTGAGTGCAACGAGCGGCAGGGTACCGTACAGCAGCGAATCGGGGCTGGGGATCAGCGGCGAGGTCGCCTTGGTGGGCGTGTCCGCGCGCGGCAGCGGCGGGATCGCGAGCGGGGTCGACGTCGGCTGCGCGGGCTCAGGAGCCTGCGCTCGCCGGTTCAGGCGGATCCAGTCCGACAGGTCTCCGAGCGGATTCTGATCCACCGACGGCAGCGACGCGGACACCGCTGCGGCGGCATCGATGAGGCCGTAGCCGTACAGCGGGTCGGGGTGCGAGGTCGCCTGCGGTGCGGGACGCGCGGTCTGGATGATGTGGTTGATCACATTGTTCGCGTCCATGTCGGGATGCGCGGCGCGCACCAGCGCGACCACGCCCGCCACGATCGGAGCCGCGCCGCTCGTGCCGTTCCAGGTCTCGATCGTTCCGTTCGCGTCGACGCCGAGCAGCGACTCGCTGGGCGCGGAGACGGCGATCGAGATCCCCTGCGTGGAGGCGGCCTTGCTCGCGACGCCGTGCTGATCCACTCCGCCGACCGCGAGCACGCCGGGGATCGTCGCGGGGGCGCCGACCATGGCGGTGCCGCTGCCGCGGTTGCCCGCAGCCACGACGACCACCACGTCGTGCTGGAAGGCGTAGAGGAACGCGTCGTCCCAGCTGCGATCCCATTCCAGGGTGTTCGTGGTGAAGGACAGGTTGATCACGTTCGCGCCGTGATCGACCGCCCACTTCATCGCCTCCGCCACCTGCTTCGCGAAGGGTACCGGGGCCGTCGCGCCGAAGCCGAGCGAGATCGAGAGCAGCTTCGCGTCCGGCGCGACGCCGATCATGCCCGTGCCGTCGGCGTTGGGCCTGCCCGCGGCGAGCGAGGCGACCCGGGATCCGTGGTCGCTGTCGAGCGGACCGAGCGGGGTGCGCCCGTCGTCGGTACCGATGCCCGAGACGTCGGTGCCGTCGGTGACGGCGCCGTCGAACTGCGAGGGGCCCTTGGCGATGCCCGTGTCGATGACGGCGATCGTGACCCCTGCGCCCCGCGTGGTCTTCCACGCCGTGTCGATGTGGGCGCCCTCGATCCAGTACTCGGCGGCCCGCTCGGGATCCGGGGTCGGGGTGGGCGACGGAGTCGCCCCCATCACGAGCGGTGCGACGAGCGCGAGCACGAACACCGCGACGACGGATCGGATCCGCCGTGCGTTCGGAGCGCGTGTGGTCTGCGAGGTCATCGGACTCGGATCAGCGCGCCCGCGCGGCTCCCGGCTCGACGCACTCGCAGCGCGCGGGCGACCAGCGCGCCCGGCGCAGCGCCTCATCGCCGATGGGGTTGACGCCCTCCCCCGCGGCCAGCGCGTGACCGGCCAGCGCGTGCAGGCACTTGACGCGCGCGGGCATGCCGCCCGCGGAGACCCCTGCGATCTCGGGGACGTCGCCGTACTGCGCGCGGTCGGCGAGATACGCCTGATGCGCCCGCAGGTACGCGGCGGCGGTGTCCTCGTCGCCCAGCAGCTCGGCGAGCTCTGGCATCACGTGCTCGGCCTCGAGGGTCGACATCGCGGCGGCGGCGGCCGGGTGGGTGAGGTAGTAGAACGTCGGGAACGGCGACCCGTCGGCCAGCCGCGGCAGCGTCGCGACGACCGTGGGGTTGCCGCAGGTGCAGCGCGCGGCGATGCCGACGACTCCCCTGGCCTCGCGGCCGAGCTGTGCGGACACGACCGCGATCTCGGCGTCGGTGGGCGGGGCGAAGGGAGGCGTGGTCACCCCTCCAGGGTACGGGGTCCGCCTGCGGGGCGCCTCAGCGCGCGGCCGAGCCCGCGGCGGTCTTCGCGAGGCCCGCACCCGTCACGTTGCGCAGCAGCTGGCCCGCCCAGTCCGAGGACTTCTCCTGCACGGTGTCGCTGACGGGACCCTGCTCGACGGGCTGCGCGGCAGGATCGATGTCGTTGTCGATGAGGTAGACGACCTCGCCGGGCTTGACGTAGAAAAGTCGCTCCCGGGCCTGGGCGGTGATGTACGCCGGATCCTTCCAGCGCTCGCGCTCCGCCGTGAGGGCGTCGATCTGCTTCTGCGTGACCTGCACGGAATGCTCGAGCGCCGCGATCCGCTGCTTCTGGTCGAGGTACGTGCCGAGCGTGGGCACGAGCACCCAGGCGCCGAGGACCACGAGCGAGAGCATGATCACCATGAAGCCGCTGAGCCGGATGCCGCCCACCCAGCCGCGGACGTCGACCGCGCGCGCAGCGCGCCCCGCGGCGCCTTCGGAAGGTCCGGCGGGCGCAGACGACGAAGGAGGAGTCCGACGTGGTGTCATGACTCCTCCTCCCTGTCCGTCGGCGGCCTGCGGCCGATGGCCGGCTCCGTCGCGCTGCTCAGCCCTTGAAGCGCGGGAAGGCGGAACGCCCGGCGAAGACCGCCGCGTCGCCCAGCTCCTCCTCGATGCGCAGAAGCTGATTGTACTTCGCGACGCGCTCCGACCGAGCGGGCGCGCCGCTCTTGATCTGGCCCGAGTTCACCGCGACGACGAGGTCGGCGATCGTGGTGTCCTCGGTCTCACCGGAACGGTGCGAGAGCATCGTGGTGTAGCCCGAGCGGTGCGCGAGGTTGATCGCGTCGAGGGTCTCGGAGAGCGTGCCGATCTGGTTCACCTTGACCAGCAGCGAGTTCGCGACGCCGAGGTCGATGCCCTTCTGCAGGCGCTCAGGGT
The DNA here is from genome assembly GCA_031277885.1 of Microbacterium sp. Lineage (GTDB taxonomy): Bacteria > Actinomycetota > Actinomycetes > Actinomycetales > Microbacteriaceae > Microbacterium. The sequence continues at coordinate 38,872 of JAITLM010000179.1, read as the reverse complement.
TGGTCACGAACAGGTCGTCGCCGACGAGCTGGATCTGGGATCCGAGCTTCTCGGTGAGGGCCTTCCAGCCGTCCCAGTCGTCCTCGGCGAGGGCGTCCTCGATCGTGACGATCGGGAAGTCCTTGACCAGGCCCACGTAGTAGTCGGTGAGCGACGCGGCGTCCCAGTCCTTGTTGTCGAGGCGGTAGACGCCCTCGTTGTAGAACTCGGTGGCGGCGGCGTCGAGGCCCAGCGCGATGTCGGCGCCGGGCGTGAAGCCGGCCTTCTCGATCGCCTTGACCAGGAACTCCAGGCCCTCGCGGTTGCTGGGCAGATCCGGGGCGAAGCCGCCCTCGTCGCCGAGTCCGGTCGCGAAGCCGGCCGCCTTGAGCTCGCCCTTGAGCACGTGGTAGACCTCGGTGCCCCAGCGCAGCGCCTCGGAGAAGCTGTCCGCGCCGATCGGGGCGAGGAAGAACTCCTGCATGTCGATGCCGTTGTCGGCGTGCGAGCCGCCGTTGATGACGTTGAACAGCGGGACGGGCAGCAGGTGCGCGTTCGGACCGCCCAGGTAGCGGAACAGCGGCAGGTCCGCCGAGTCGGCGGCGGCCTTGGCGACCGCGAGGCTCACGCCCAGGATCGCGTTCGCGCCCACGCGGCTCTTGTTCTCGGTGCCGTCGACCTCGATCAGGATCTCGTCGATCACGCGCTGCTCGCTGGCCTCGACGCCTTCGATCGCCGGGCCCAGCTCGTCGATGACGGCCTCGACGGCCTTCAGGACGCCCTTGCCGCCGTACCGGCTCTTGTCGCCGTCGCGCAGCTCGTACGCCTCGAACGCGCCGGTGGAAGCACCGGAGGGGACGGCCGCGCGCTGCACGATGCCGTCGTCGAGGAGCACCTCCACCTCGACGGTCGGGTTGCCACGGGAGTCGAGAATCTCGCGTGCGCCTACAGCCTCGATCAGTGCCACAGAGTGCTCCTTGTTCAAGAGGGAAGTGGGGTGGTGGAGCGACGTCGATCCGTCGCCAGTCTAGTCGGAGCCGCCCTCGCGGCGCAGACGATGAAGCGCCGCGCGCAGACGGCGAAGGGCCGCGCGGACGCATCCGCGCGGCCCTCTCCTGAGGTCCTTGCTTACTTGTAGGACTTCACGACGTCGAGCAGGGCCGGGACGTTGGCGTACGCCTCGGCGGCGTTCTCCTTCGTCACGATGACCGGCGCGAGCAGGAACGACGGGACGACCTTCACGCCGTTGTTGTACGACTTGGTGTCGTTGACGTCGACCTTGTCGCCCTTCTGCAGCTCCTGAGCCATCTTGATCGCCTGGGCGACGAGCAGCGTGGTGTCCTTGTTGATCGTGGAGTACTGCACACCCTCCATGATCGACTTCACGGACTCGACCTCGGAGTCCTGACCAGTCACGACCGGCACGGGCTTGCCTGCCTGCTGCACCGAGGTGATGATGGCGCGGGCGAGCGTGTCGTTCGGGCTCAGCACGCCGTCGATCGTGGCCGAGCTGTAGTTGGCGGTGAGCAGCGCGTCCATGCGGCGCTGCGCGTTCTCGGCCTTCCAGCCATCGGTCGCCGTCTGGGTGATCTCGGTCTGACCCGAGACGACCTTGAGCGTGCCGTCCTTGATCTTCGGCTCGAGCACGTCCATCGCGCCCTTGAAGAAGACCGCCGAGTTCGCATCGTCCGCGGATCCGGAGAACAGCTCGATGTTGTACGGCGCCGGGTGACCAGCGCGCTTGGCGAGACCGTCGAGCAGGGCCTGGCCCTGCAGCTGGCCGACCTTGAAGTTGTCGAACGCGACGTAGTAGTCCACCGCGTCGGTGTTCTCGATCAGGCGGTCGTAGGCGATCACGGTCGCGCCGGCGTCGTGCGCCGCCTTGACCTGGGTGGACAGCTGCTTGCCGTCCTTCGCGCCGATGATGATGACCTTCGCACCGCCGGTGACCATCGCCTGGATCTGGTTCTGCTGCTCGGCGACCGTGTTGCTGGCCGGCGCGTACTGCACGTCGGGCTTGAAGCCCGCCTTGGTCAGACCGTCGGTGAACAGCTTGCCCGCAAGCACCCAGTTCTCACTGGTCTTGTCCGGCAGGGCGACACCGATCTTGGCGTCGGCGGCGAAGCCCTTGGCCGCGGCGCCGCTCGAGGCGGGGGTTCCGCCGCGCTCGGACGAGCAGCCGGTGAGGGCGAAGGCACCCGCGACGACGACCGCTGTCGCCGAAAGGAGGATCTTCTTCATTGGGATCTCTTTCTCTCTTGGTGTGTGCATCTCAGGTGAATGCAGGATCGTGCCGCTCGCGCGACCCGGACCTCTCTTACTTTCCGCTGGCGGTGCCGCCAGCGGTGGTGGCGAACGGCTCCTCCGCACGGGAGAACCGCCGGGTGATGAATCCGGTGATCGATGGCCGGCCCTGCTGCTTGTTCCAGACGTCGACGGCGACGGCCCCGAGCAGCACGAGTCCCTTGACCATCGCGACGGTGTCGGCGCCGGCGCCGAGCAGCGCCATGCCGTTGTTCAGGAAGGCCATGACCAGGCCACCGATGATGGAGCCGATCACGGTGCCGATGCCGCCGGAGACGGCCGCGCCCCCGATGAACACGGCCGCGATCGCGTCGAGCTCCCAGCCGTTGCCGTCCTGGGGGCCGGAGGCGGTGGCGCGGGCCACGTAGATCATGGCCGCGACCGAGGCGAGCACCGACATGTTCATCATCACGAAGAAGTCGGTCCACCGGTCCTTCACGCCGCTGAGGCGCGCGGCTTGGCGATTGCCGCCGACCGCGTAGATGTGGCGACCGAAGACGGTGTTGTTGGTGACGAACGTGTAGACGATGACGAGCACCAGCAGGATGAGGCCCGAGATCGGGAAGCTCGTGCCCGGTCGCCCGTTGGCGAACAGCCAGCCGGCAGCGAGGATGATCGCGGCGAGGACCACGACCTTGACCATGCTCACCCAGACCGGGGCGCTCTCGGTGCCGGCCTTGCGCTGTGAGGCGCGCATGCGGAACTCGAAGAACACGACCCACGCCGCGGCCAGGACCGCGAGCAGCATCGTCAGCACGTTGAAGTCGAGCGGCACGGCGAGCTCGGGAAGATACCCCGCGCCGATGAACTGGAAGTCAGCCGGAACCGCCACCGACGTCGACTGCCCGACCGCCTGGTTGGCGCCGCGGAAGAACAGCATGCCCGCCAGCGTGACGATGAATGCCGGAACCCGTACGAACGCGACCCAGAAACCCTGCCACGCGCCCACGAGCGCCCCGAGCGCGAGACCGAGCAGGATCGCCGCCCACCACGGGAAGTGCCAGTTGGCCATGGACTGGGCCACGACGATGCCGACGAACGCGGCCACCGAACCGACCGAGAGGTCGATGTGACCCATGATGATGACCATCACCATGCCGATGGCCAGGATCAGGATGTACGAGTACTGGCTGACGACGTTGATCAGGTTGCCGGACGACAGCGTCAGTCCCCCGGTCCAGACCTGGAAGATGAGGATGATGACGATCAGCGATCCGAGAATCCCGAACTGACGCCCGGTGGACTGCCCGCCGCCCATCATCTTCGTGATGTCGCGGATGCGAAAGCCTGGCTCGGGCGCGGGCACCTGCGGTGCGGGGGTGGTCGTGGTGCTCATGCGGACGCCTTCTGGTTAAGGGAGGTCATGCTGCGCATGAGCGCCTCCGGGGTGGCTTCGGATGTCGGGAGGCAGTCGGTGACCCGCCCCTCGAACACGGTGTAGATGCGGTCGGACATGCCGAGGAGTTCCGGCAGCTCGCTGGAGATGACGATGACGCCCTTGCCCTGTGCCGCGAGCTCGTTGATGATGCCGTAGATCTCGTACTTGGCGCCGACGTCGATGCCGCGCGTGGGCTCGTCCAGGATCAGCAGATCCGGATCCGTGAACATCCACTTGGCCAGCACGACCTTCTGCTGGTTGCCGCCCGAGAGCGTGCCCACCCCCTGGTCGACGGTCGGCGTCTTGATCCGCAGCGACTTCCGGTAGCGCTCCGCGACCTGCGCCTCGTCGATGTCGTTGACGACGCCGTTGCGGGAGATCTTGGAGAGCTTCGCCGAGACGATCGAGCGCTTGATCGTGTCCAGCAGGTTGAGGCCCAGCACCTTGCGGTCCTCGCTCACGTAGGCGAGCCCGTGCCGGATGGCGCTGCGCACGTCGGGCAGCGCGATCTCCCGGCCGTCCTTGACGATCGTGCCGGAGAGGAACTGCCCGTAGGAGCGGCCGAAGATGCTCATCGCGAACTCGGTGCGGCCGGCGCCCATGAGTCCGGCGATGCCGACGACCTCGCCGCGGCGCACCTCGATGCTGGAGCCCTTCACGACCATGCGCTCGGCGACCGACGGGTGGCGCACCCACCAGTCCTTGACCTCGAAGAACACGTCCCCGATCTCCGGGGTGCGGTCGGGATAGCGGCTCTCCAGCGAGCGGCCGACCATGCCGCGGATGATGCGGTCCTCGTTGATCTCGCCCCGGCCGACATCGAGCGTCTCGACCGTGCGCCCGTCGCGGATGATCGTGATCTCGTCGGCGATCTGCTCGATCTCGTTGAGCTTGTGGCTGATGATGATCGAGGTGATCCCCTTGGCCTTCAGGCCCAGGATCAGGTCGAGCAGGTGCTGCGAGTCGTTCTCGTTCAGCGCCGCCGTCGGCTCGTCGAGGATCAGCAGCTTGACGTCCTTGTTGAGCGCCTTGGCGATCTCGATGAGCTGCTGCTTGCCGACGCCGAGGTGCTTGACTGCGACATCGGGGTCCTCCTTGAGGCCCACACGGGCGAGCAGTTCGACCGTGCGCTGCTTCTGCGCGGTCCAGTCGATGCGCGGGCCGCGACGGATCTCGTTGCCGAGGAAGATGTTCTCGGTGATCGACAGCTCCGGGATGAGCGCGAGCTCCTGGTGGATGATCACGATTCCGGCATGCTCGCTCGCCGCGATGTCCTTGAAGCGCTGCTCCTGGCCGTAGAGCAGGATCTCGCCGTCGTAGCTGCCGTACGGGTACACGCCCGACAGCACCTTCATCAGCGTGGACTTGCCGGCGCCGTTCTCGCCGCAGATGGCGTGCACCTCACCGGTGCGAACGGTGATCGACACTTCTGAGAGGGCTTTCACGCCCGGGAACTCCTTCGTGATGCTGCGCATCTCGAGGATCGGTCCCGCCACGGTGGGCAACGCCGTCGTCTCGCTCACGGATCTCCTTCGATACCAGGTCCGGTGATGTTACGGTCAATGTTACCGTTCACATCGGGTTACATCGTGCACGTGCGCTTCGGCAGTGTCAAGTGCCGCAGCCGAATTCGTGTCTTTACCGTGACGCCGCGGATTCGCGGCCGCACAGCACGGGGACGACGGGCCCGAACTCCGGCACCGTCTCGCCGCGCAGCTGCGCCAGCAGGATCCGCACGGCCCTGCGACCCAGTTCGGCGAAGTCCTGATGCACGGTCGTCAGGGGCGGCGCGACATGTGCCGCGACCGGAATGTCATCGAAGCCCACCACGCTCACGTCGACCGGAACACGGAGCCCCGCATCGCGGAAGCCGTGCATGAGGCCGATCGCCATGAGGTCGTTCGCCGCGAACACGGCCGTGAAGTCCCGACGACGGGCAAGCTCCTGCCCCGCGAAGTAGCCGAAGTCGGCGGTCCAGTCGCCGCGGATCGGCGGGATCGTCGGCAGATCCGCATCGCGCATCGCGTCCAGGTAGCCGCGCATGCGCGACTCGGCCTCGATCCAGTCCTGCGGTCCCGCGAGATGCAGGATGTCGCTGTGCCCGAGCCGGATCAGGTACTCGGTGATCATGCGCGCGCCCGCGAGCTGATCCTCCGAGTGGCTGAAGCCGTCGGATCCCGAGGCCGTCTGCAGGCTGACGAACGGCACCGACACGGCCATCCCGCGCAGCACGTTGAACACGCGCACCTGCGGGGCCAGCACGACGATGCCGTCGACCGCCTCCCTCACCAGCTGGCGCACCGCGGCGCCGATCGCCTCGGGCGTGGTGTCCGGCAGGTTCAGCGTGCTGACGGAGTAGCGCTCCGCGCGCGCCGCGTCCTCGATCGCAGCGATCGAGGACGTCGGGCCGAACTCCCCGGTGGTCGCGGACAGTATTCCGAGCGTGTTCGACCGGCTGGTGGCGAGCGCGCGCGCCGCGATGTTGGGCCGGTAGTCCAGCACGCGGATCGCGTCGAGCACCCGCTCCTTGGTCTCCGGACGGATGCTCGGGTGGTCGTTCAGCACGCGGGAGACCGTCTGATGGGAGACGCCGGCGAGACGCGCGACGTCCCGGATGCTGGGCATGCGGGCGCGCTCGGAGGAGGTCGACATGCAGAGCCTCCTCGATGTGCACGGTCACATGGCTGAGTCCATTATGGGGTCGGAGCGTTCCCTGCGCATCCGCTTCGCCGCCGCGCCGCCCGCGGCCTTCGTCGTGGCGCACCGGAATGCGCGCGATCTTCGTCCGGCCGCATCGGACATCCGCGTGCGGATGCTGGCACCGTGGGGGCGTGGAAACTCTGCTGCGCGGCGGGCGCGTCATCGACCCGAGGACCGGATCGGACACGATCTCAGACCTGCTGATCTCCGACGGCCGGATCGCCGCAGTCGCATCGGGCATCCCCGCACCGGAGGGGGCGGCCGTCGTCGACGCGGAGGGCCTCGTCGTCGGGCCGGGCTTCGTCGACCTGCACAGCCACGTGCACTCGATCGCCGGACATCGCCTGCAGGCCATGGACGGCGTCACCACGGCGCTCGATCTGGAGGCCGGCCTCATGCCGGTGGCCGAGGCGATCGCGCGCGCCGGGCGCGAGGGGCGTCCGCTGAACTACGGGTTCTCCGCCTCCTGGGCCCAGGCCCGCGCCTACGCGCACCTCGAGCGGGTCCCCGTCCCCGACTTCACCGCGTCGATGGACCTCCTCGGCAACCCGGGATGGCAGCGCTCGTCGAGTCCCGCGGAACGCCGGCGCTGGCTGGGGCTGCTGGAGAACGAGCTCGCCGCCGGAGCCCTCGGCATCGGCGTGCTGATGGGCTACGCCCCGCGCTCCGATCCCGACGAGTACCTGGAGCTCGCGCGCCTCGCCGCCGCGGCCCACGCCCCGACCTTCACGCACGTGCGGGAGCTGATCGAAGCCGACCCGGCGACCCCGATCGACGGCTCGGAGGAGCTCGTCCGCGCGGCGGCGGAGACCGGGGCCGCGATGCACCACTGCCATGTGAACAGCACGTCGCTGCGCCACATCGACCGCGTTCTCGGGCTGCTGGACCGCAGTCGTGCGGCCGGATCCCAGGTCACCGTCGAGGCGTATCCCTATGGCGCGGGCAGCACCGCGATCGGCGCGTTCTTCCTCGCGCCGGAGAAGCTCGCGGGTCTGGGCATCGGCCCGACCGCACTCGTGCTCGTCGACACCGGGGAGCGCATCGCCGACGAGGCCCGGCTGCGCGAGGTGCGCGCCTCGGATCCCGGGGCCGCGTGCATCGTCACGTTCCTGGACGAGGCGGATCCCCTCGATCGCACCCATCTGCATCGCGCCCTCGCCTACCCCGACGCGATCGTGGCGAGCGATGCGATGCCGATCGCCTGGCCGGCATCGGGCGGGGCGCCGACCGTGTACGAGCAGCGCGTCTGGCCACTGCCCGAGGGCGGCCAGACGCACCCGCGCACGGCCGGGACCTTCGCGAAGTCGCTGCGCCTCATGGTCCGCGAATCCGGCGCCTGGAGCTGGACGGAGGCGTTCCGCCGCTGCTCCTATCTGCCCGCCCGTGTGCTGGACGAGGTCTCCCCCGCGATGCGCGCCAAGGGTCACCTGACCGTCGGCGCCGATGCGGACCTCGTCGTGCTCGACCCCGCCGCGATCAGCGACCGCGCGACGTACGCCGATCCCACACGCCCCTCGCAGGGTGTGCGGCATCTGTACGTGCACGGCACCGAGGTCGTCCGCGCCGGGGACATCGTGACCGACGCCCACCCGGGGCGCGCCGTACGCGGCGCCGCGTAGCCGGAGACGACCGTGCGCCCCGTCCGCGGCCGCTGACCGGCGAGGCCTTGTCCGGGGGCACCAAGGTCTCCGGAAGCCTCGTCGGCACGCACCAACGGGACGCGGATCCGCGCGAATAGTCTCGGCCCATCGCCGTCACCCTGACCGACGGCGCACTCGACGAAGAGGAGCGCACATGTCCGACCTGAACGAAATCGGCACCTGGGTGCGGGAGAACCTCCCCGCACTGATCGCCGAGGCGCACGTCCCCGCCGCCTCCGTGGGAATCCTCGCCGGCGGCGAGATCTTCACCGCCGCGGCCGGCGTCCTGAACAAGAACACCGGAGTGGAGGCCGACGAGGACTCGGTGTTCCAGATCGGATCCATCACGAAGACCTGGACCGCGACGCTCATCATGCAGCTCGTGGATGAAGGGCTGCTCGATCTCGACGCCCCCGTGCGCGACACGGTCCCCACCTTCGCGATCGGCGACGACGCCGCTGCCTCCGCCATCACCACCCGGCAGCTGCTCAGCCACGTCAGCGGCTTCGAGGGCGATCTCTTCAACGACACCGGGGTCGGCGACGACGCGGTCGAGAAGTACCTGGCGACGATCGCCGACGCCCCGCAGCTCTTCGCCCCCGGCGAGCGCTTCTCCTACAACAACGCCGCCTTCGTCGTGCTCGGCCGCATCATCGAGGTGCTGCGCGGCCAGACCTACGACCAGGCGCTGCACGCGCACCTCGCCGGCCCGCTGGGGCTCACGCACGTCGCGACCGACGCCTCGCAGGCGATCATGTTCCGCGCCGCGCTCGGGCACATCCCCGCGGACGGCGGCGGCGAGCCCGTCCCCGCGCCGGTGTGGAGCCTGGTCCGCTCCAACGCGCCGGCGGGATCGATGCTCGCGATGACCCCGCGGGACCTGCTGGGCTTCGCGGGCATGCACATGGCCGGCGGCGTCGCCGAGGACGGCACGCGGGTGCTGTCCGCCCGGAGCGTCGCCGCGATGCAGGAGCGTCAGGTCGACCTCCCCGACCTCGGCGTGCTCGGCGACGCGTGGGGCCTCGGCTGGGAGATCTTCGACTGGGCCGGCGGGCCCGTCTACGGACACGACGGCGGCACGATCGGGCAGAACGCGTTCCTGCGCTTCGTGCCCTCCGCGGGCGTCGCCGTGGTGCTGCTCACCAACGGCGGCGAGACGATCGAGCTCTACCACCGCGTGCTCTCGAAGGTCCTGTCCGCCCTCGCCGGGGTCGAGATGCCCCCGCTCCCCGCCCTCCCGTCCTCCCCGGTCGACGTCGACCTGGACCGCATCCTCGGCACCTACTCGTCCTCGGTCTCGGACTCCACGGTGAGCGTCGACGACGACGGCCGGATCTGGCTCGCGCGCACGATGAAGGGGATCTTCGCCGATCTCGGACCCGCGCCCGCGCCCGTCGAGCTCGTGGGCTGGTCGCGCGACAGCCTGCTCCCCCGGGAGACGGACCACGGCGTGCGCATCCCGCACGCCTTCGTCGGGGACGACGGCCACGGCCGGGCCCTGTACCTGCACACCGGACGCGCCGACCGCCGGGTCGACGCATGAGCGCGCTCGCCGCGACCGCGACCTCGATCGCGGAGATCTTCGAGGAGGCGGACGCGGAGGGCTTCCTGCACGCCCGCGAGATCGGCGCCGAGGGCGGCCCGGAGGTGGACTCCGGCGCCGACGAGCCCGTCGTGCTCGCCTCCGTCTTCAAGATCCTGGTGCTCACCGCCTACGTCCGGGCCGTCGCGGCCGGCACACTGGATCCGACCGAGAGGACGACCGTCACCGCGCGCTACCGCATCGGCGGCATCGGCACGGCCGGATTCTCGGACGACGTGCAGGCGAGCTGGCGCGATCTCGCCCAGAACATGATGACGATGAGCGACAACGCCGCCACCGACGTCCTGTACCACCGCCTGGGCGGCGACGCCGTCGACCGGGTGATCGCCGACCTAGGCCTGCGGAACACGCGGCTCATCGGGTGCTGCGAGGATCTGTTCGCCTCCGTCGTGGCCGACCTCGGCGGCTCCAGCGACGACGATCTGGAGGAGCTGCTGTCCGGCGCGGAGCCCGAGCAGCTGCTCGGGATCTCCGCCCTCGACCCCGCACGCACCTCGGCGTCCACCCCTCGCGACGTCACCACGCTCCTGAACGCGCTGTGGACCGACACCGCCGCCCCCGCCGAGGCCTGCGCACAGGCCAGGGCGATCATGGCGCAGCAGATCTGGCCGCACCGGCTGACGTCCGGGTTCCCGAACGGGGTGACCCTCGCGGCGAAGACCGGAACCCTCCCGCGCTGGCGCAACGAGGCGGGGGTGGTCACCTATCCCGACGGCCGCCAGCACGCCGTCGCCGTGTTCACCCGCGCGCGCACGCTCGACGAGCGGCTGCCGCGCGTCGACGCGTCGATCGGCCGCGCCGGATTCGCCGCCGTCGAGCAGCTGCGCGCCGAGCGGTCCTGACGTCCGGGCCGACCCGCTCAGGGGTCGGCCCGGACTCCCCTCCCCCCGTCATCCCTCCCCTCTCCCCTTCCCGCACCATCCCGTTCCCCATCCCGCACCACCCGAACACTGCTGGAGGCTTCTGATGCGACACCGCACCCCGCTCATCGCGATCCTCGGCGCGACCGCCCTCGTCCTGACGTCCTGCGCCGGAGGCGGCGCTGCCGGAGCCGGCAAGGACGCCGCGCTCGCGAACGGAAAGACGTTCACGCAGGCCATCGCGACCGACCCCGGATCGCTCGACCCGTTCATCACGGCGATGTCCGTGGCCCGAGGGATCGACCGCTTCCTCTACGGCCGCCTCGTCTCGATCAAGGAGGACGGCGGCGTCGCGTCCGGTCTCGCCGAGAAGTGGACCGCCGACACCACGACCGCGACGTTCACGCTGCGCGACAAGCTCACCTGCGAAGACGGCACCCCGCTGAAGGCGAGCGACGTGGCCGCCAACATCAGCCACGTCGTGGATCCCGCCACCGCCTCCCCTCTCGTCGGCCTCGAGGTGCAGCCCGGCACGACCGCCGTCGGCGACGACGCCACGCGCACCGTGACGGTCACGAGCGGCCACCCCGACGCGTTCCTCCTGCAGAACATCGGCAACATCTCGATCGTCTGCGGCACCGTGCTGAAGGACCCCAAGGCCCTCGCCGCCGGCAAGGGCTCGACGGGCATGTTCACGATGACCGAGATCACCCCGAACAGCCAGTACACGCTGACCCGCCGCAAGGACTTCGTCGCCGGCGGCTGGGATCCGAACCAGAAGGGACTGCCGGACAAGGCCGTCTTCCGGGTGATCCCCAACGAGACCACCGCGGCCAATCTCGTGATGTCCGGCGAGGTCAACGCCGCCGGCGTCGTCGGACCGGATCAGCAGCGCCTCCAGAACGCCAAGCTCTTCAGCACGCACATCCTCGCCCCGGCCGGCCAGTTGATCTACAACCAGGCGAGCGGCCGGGCCACGGCGGATCCCGCCGTGCGCAAGGCGCTCACCCAGGCGGTGGATCTGGACCAGGCGCGTCAGGTCTTCGCGGGTGAGGTGCCGACCGGGTTCGTGACCGTCGCCCCGAACCCGTGCCGTGCCGACACCGTCAAGGGCAACATCCCCGGATTCGACGCCAAGGCGGCCGGCGCTGCCCTCGACGCAGCCGGCTGGAAGCTCGGATCCGACGGCGTGCGCGCCAAGGACGGCAAGCCGCTCACGCTCAAGATGGTCTACGCCTCGGTCCTGGGCGACACCGGCACGGCGGCCGTCGAGCTCCTGCAGTCGATGTGGAAGAAGATCGGCGTGGACGTGACCGTGAAGTCCCTCGACGGCCCCTCGATCAGCGAGACGCTGCTCTCGACCGGAGACTGGGACATCTCGGGCGCCGGAGTCACCGTGGGACTGCCCACGTCGCTCGTGCCGTTCGTCTCCGGCCCGACCCCTCCGAACGGCTCCAACTTCGCCTCGATCGACGACCCGGACTACGTCGCCGCGGTGGCGGCCGCGTCCGCCAAGGCGGGCACCGAGGGATGCGATGACTGGGCCGCCGCCGAGAAGTCGCTGCTGACCACGTCGTCCGTGGTGCTCTACGCGACCATCGCACGGCACACGTTCGCGAACAAGGCCACCTTCACCGAGGGCGACGGCATCGACCCGACCTCGATCCGCATGTACGAGTGAGGGGCAGCACCATGCTGGACGCACTTCAGGAACTTCTCGACGACGGCGCCCGGGAGATGAACGTCCCCGGGGTCGCGGTCGGCATCGTCGACCGCGGCACGGAGCACGTTCTCACGACGGGGGTCGCCTCCACCGCGGCAGGGGCGCCCGTGACCGCGGACACCCTGTTCGCGATCGGATCCACCTCGAAGACCGTGACCGCCACGGCCGCGATGCGCCTCATCGAACAGGGCGCCTTCGGGCTGGACACGCGTGTGGCCGAGCTCCTGCCCGATCTCCGGCTGGCCGACGCGGAGGCCCTCGACCAGCTCTTGGTGCGGCACCTGCTCACGCACTCCGGCGGCTTCCTCGGCGACATCGACGACGACGCCGAGGACTGGGGACCGGATGCGCTGCGGAAGAGCATCGCCCGCTTCGGCGAGCTCCCCCAGCTCTTCCCGCCCGGGGCGATCGCGTCGTACAGCAACAGCGGCCTGCGCCTGCTCGGCCACCTCTGCGCCGTCGTGGCCGGTCGCGGGTTCGAGGAGCTCATCACCGAGTCCGTCCTCGCCCCTCTCGGCATGACGGACAGCGTGTACTTCCCCTGGGAGGCGATCACCCGGCCCGTCGCGACCGGCCATGTCGTGGTCGACGGCGTCGCGACCCCCGCGCCGGTCTGGGGCCTCGCCCGCGACCTGGCACCCGAGGGCGGTCTGCTCTCCTCGGTGCGCGACCAGCTGCGCTACGCCCGGTTCCATCTGCGCGGCGAGGCCGAGGGGTCGGCCCCGATCGGCGACGAGACGCGGCGGACGATGCAGCGCGCGCACATCGAGGTGGGACCGCCCCTGGAAGGAATCGGCCTGCCCTGGCTGCTCACGCACGTCGGCGACGCACGCGTCGTGCGGCACGGCGGGAACATCAGCAACCTGCAGCTCAGCGAGATGGTGCTGCTGCCCGACCACGACCTCGCCGTGACGGTGCTGACCAACGGCGCGAGCGGACTCGGCCCGCAGGTGGTGTCCTGGTGCCTCGAGAACCTGCGCGGGATCCGTCCTGCGCCGGCGGACGATGTGGAACCGCACCCGTCTCCCGACGATGTCCTCGGGCGCTACGACGTCAATCTCTGGCAGAACGTGGTGACACGCGAGCAGGACGAGATCGTGATCACGCCCGAGCTGCGCCAGGATCTCATCGACCTGGGCCTGCCGTCTCTGCCCACGGTGCGCGCGACGCTCGGCGCGGATCTGCTGCTGCGCGACCCCGACGGGCGGGCGGTGGGCCGGTTCCTCACGGCCGCGGACGGCACGGAGTTCCTGCACATGGGTCTGCGCGCGGCCCCGCGGATCTGATCCGCCGACCGAGGGGGCGGGCGACGTTGTCATCGTGCACAACTTCGCCCGCCCATCTCGTGGCGGGCGACAACCCGGCCCCGCCACCCGGTCAATAGCCTCGGTCCCACCGGACCAGCCTCGATCTCTCCGCACCTGTGAGGACCCAGCCGTGACCAGCACCACCGCCACCCAGGCGATACTCATCCGATCCGCACGGTCGGGCAGCCCCTGGTTGTCCTTCCTGGTCCGTCGCGGAGGTCTCTTCGTCCTGTCGGTCTGGGTGCTGGTCACGGCTGCTTTTCTGATGATCCACCTCGTGCCGGGGGATCCGGTGCGCGCGGCGCTCGGCCTGAACGCGCCCGTCGCGCTGGTCGAGGCGCGCCGGGCGGCGCTCGGACTGGACCAGCCGCTCATCGTGCAGTACCTGCACTACCTCGGCAACCTCTTCACCGGCGACATGGGCGTCTCGATGCTCACCAACCAGCCCGTCTCGGACATCATCGCGACCCGCCTCCCCGCGACGCTGCAGCTCGCACTGCTCGCCGTGCTGGTGGTGCTGCTGGCCTCGGTGCCGATCGGCGTCACCATGGCGGTCGCGACGCGCGGCGGCCGCCGGCGCGGACTCGAGCTGAGCTTCGCGGTCGTGACCGTGGTCCTCGCCGCGATCCCCGAGTTCCTCCTCGCGGTCGGGCTCGTGTACGTCTTCGCCGTCTCCCTCGGATGGCTCCCGATCGCCGGCGCCTCCGGACCGCTCTCCTTCGTGCTTCCCGTGACCGCGCTCGCGATCGGTCCGATCGCGGTGTTCTCCCGTCTGATCCGCGTCGAGGTGCTGAGCGTGCTGGGACAGGACTACATCCGCACCGCCCGCGCCAAGAGGCTGCTCCCCCGTCGCGTCTACACGCGCCACGCGCTCCCCAACGCGATGACGTCGACCCTCACCCTCACCGGGCTGCTGCTCGCCGGCATGGTCACCGGCACCGTCCTCGCGGAGAACGTCTTCGCCTGGCCCGGGCTCGGCACCATGATCGTGCAGTCGATCCTGACCAAGGACTACCCCGTGGTGCAGGCGATCGTGCTGGTCTACGGCATGGGCGTGCTGCTCGTGAACCTGGTGATCGACATCGCCCTCGCCGTCCTCGATCCGCGCTCCACGATCAAGGAGGCCTGATGTCCGCCGCAGCCACGATCAAGAAGGTCGTCCGCACCCCGCTCGGATCCGTCTCACTGACCCTCGTGCTCCTGCTCGTGCTCGTCGCCCTGCTGGGTCCGCTGATCTGGGGCGCGCAGGCGGAGCAGATCGACCCGACCGCCGCCTACCGCGCCCCGAGCGCGGCCCACCTGCTCGGCACCGACGCCCTCGGCCGCGACGTGCTCGCCCGCGTCATGGTCGCCACGCGCCTGTCCCTCGGACTCGCCATGGCCGCGGTGCTGATCGGAGTCGTCACGGGGACCGTGCTCGGAACCGCGCCGGCCGTACTGCCCCGGTGGGCGGGTCGCATCCTCTCGACGTTCGTCAACATCGCCGTGGCGTTCCCCGGACTGCTGCTGGCGCTGTTCCTCGCGGTGATCTTCGGTGTGGGCACCGTCGGATCGGTCCTCGCGATCGGATTCGCGATGGCCCCGGGCTTCGCCCGCCTCACCCAGACGCTGTCCGCGGCGATCGCCGGGCGCGACTTCATCGCCGCGGCGCGCGTCGCCGGCGTCTCGCGCTTCCGCGTGCTGATCCGGCACATCCTGCCCAACATCGGCGAGCCGCTCATCGTCAACGCGACGATCAGCGCGGGCGGGGCGCTCCTCGCCTTCGCCGGCCTGTCGTTCCTCGGACTCGGCGTGCAGGTGCCGGCGTACGACTGGGGTCGGCTCCTCGGCGAGGGCCTCAACCGCATCTACCTGAACCCCGCCGCCGCCCTCGGTCCCGCCGCCGCGGTGGTGATCGCCGGTCTCGCCTTCAACCTCCTCGGCGAGACCGCCGCCGCAGCCCTCGGCGGCCGCAACGCACGGCGCCCGCGCCGGCTCCCCCAGACCGCCCCCACGGGCGACCCCGGGCACGCGCAGGTCGTGAACGATGACATGGTTCTCCTCGTCGACGATCTGCGCGTGTCCTTCCCCGCCGCGGACGGCTGGGTCACCCCGGTCCGCGGCGTGAGCTTCTCGATCTCCCGCGGCGAGGCGATCGGCGTCGTCGGCGAATCCGGATCCGGCAAGAGCCTGACCGCGCTGGCCGCGGCGCAGCTCATCGAGCGACCGGGCCACGTGGACGCGGCCCGGCTCGAGTTCTGCGGCACGCCGCTGCTCGACACCCCCGAGCGGACGCTGCGCCCCCTGCTCGGCACCTCGCTGGCCATGGTGTTCCAGGATCCGATGACCTCGTTCAACCCCACCCGCCGGATCGGCTCGCAGCTCGCCGAGGCCGCCTCGGAGCATCAGGGCCTCCGCCGCACGGCGGCGATGGAGCGGGCGATCGAGCGGCTCAGGGCCGTGCGCGTGCCGGCCGCCGAGCGCCGCGCGCGCCAGTTCCCGCACGAGTTCTCCGGCGGCATGCGCCAGCGCGCGATGATCGCCATGGGCCTCATGAACCACCCGCGGCTCATCATCGCCGACGAGCCCACCACGGCCCTCGACGTCACCGTGCAGCGCCAGGTGCTGCAGCTGCTCGCGGGCGTGCGGCGCGACACCGAGGCCGCGATCCTGCTGATCAGCCACGACATCGCGGTCGTCGCGCAGACCTGCGATCGCGTGCTCGTGATGTATGCGGGACGCATCGTCGAGGATCTCCCCGCGAGCCGGCTGAACGACAGCGCCCGGCACCCCTACACGCGTGCGCTGCTCGACGTCGTGCCAGAGCTCGACACCGACCGCGACGCACCGCTGCGGATGATCCCCGGTCGTCCGCCGGCACCGGGGGCGTTCCCCGCCGGCTGCGCGTTCGCGGACCGCTGCCCGCTCGCCTCCGCCCTGTGCCGGGAGCAGGATCCCGCGCTGGTCGACGCCGGAGACGGCCACAGGGTCGCGTGCTGGCACCCGGTCGACGGCGCGCTGCCGGTCGCGGCGGTGCCCGCGATCACCACCGCCGTGCCGGTGCCCGAGCTCGAATCCGAGGAGGTCGTCCGATGAGCGAGCTGCGCTTCGATCAGGTGAGCGTGCGCTACGGCACCCACCGCTCCGGCCTCACCGCCGTCGACGACGTGAGCCTCGTCGTCCCGTCGGGCTCGGTCGTGGGCCTCGTCGGCGAATCCGGATCCGGGAAGTCGACGCTCGCCCGCGCCGCGATCGGCCTCGCGCCGATCAGCGGCGGCGCGATCACGCTGGACGGCGCCGACGTGCGCTCGTTCCGCCGGCGCCGGCCCATCCAGATGGTCTTCCAGGATCCCTTCTCCTCCCTCGACCCGCGGATGAGCATCGGCGAATCGATCGCCGAGGCGCTGCCCCGCCGTCTGCGCGGAGGTGCGGCCCGGCGCGCCAGGGTCGCGGAGCTGCTCGAGATGGTCAGTCTCGACCCCGAGCGCGCCGGATCCCTCCCCGCGGCGCTCTCCGGCGGTCAGCGTCAGCGCATCGCCCTGGCCCGCGCGCTCGCCGCCGACCCCGAGGTCGTGATCGCCGACGAGATCACCTCGGCGCTCGACGTCTCCGTGCAGGGCTCGGTGCTCAACCTCGTCCGCGAGCTGCGGCGGGAGCTGTCGCTCACGATGCTGTTCATCTCGCACAACCTCGCCGTGGTCCGCTATCTCAGCGATCACCTCGCCGTGATGTACCTGGGACGCATCGTCGAGTTCGGTCCGACCGAGCAGGTGCTCGCCGACCCGCAGCACCCGTACACGCGCGAGCTGCTGGCCGCCGCGCCGACCCGGAACGGCGACCTCCTGCGCACGGGCGGCACCGCCGCGCTCGACGCCGAGCCGCCGGACCCGCACTCTCCGCCGAGCGGATGCCGCTTCCACCCGCGGTGCCCGATCGGGCCCGCCGCGCATCCGGATCGTGCGGTCTGCCGCACCGTCATCCCCGTCCTGCCCACGGGCGTCCGCGGCGCCTCCTGCCACTTCGCGGCCTTCGGCGACGCCCGCTCGGCCGCGCCTGTGCGCGGCGCCCAAGAGGGGGCAGCCCTTTCGGCGGGCACGACAACATCCGCCGTCCCCGTGCGGACACAGTGAGTACCGACCACCGATTGGAGTCCGCATGAACCGCCCCGCGACCGTCGACGACCTCCTCGCCATCGCCTCCCCCGAGCAGCCCGCCCTCTCCCCCGACGGCACGCGCGTCGTGTACGCGCTGCGCACGACGGACCGCGACGCCGACCGCGACCTCCGATCGCTCTGGCAGGTATCCACCCGCGGAGGCGAGCCCGAGCGGCTCACCCGCGGGGACGCCGACACCACGCCCGTGTGGAGTCCGGACGGATCCGCACTCGCGTTCCTGCGCGCCCCGCAGGGCCCCGCACAGCTCTGGGTGCTCCCCGCGTCCGGCGGCGAGGCCCGCGCGCTCACCGCCCTGCCGCTCGGGGCGGGCTCCCCGCAGTGGAGCCCCGACGGCACGCGCATCGCGTTCGCCGCGCCGGTCGACAGCGCGGCCCTGCCCGGAGAGGGCGCCGAGACGATCCTCGCCCGCCGTTCCGCCCCGACGGTCGCCGATCGCCTCGGGTACAAGGCCGACGGCGCGGGCCGGCTCGGCACGCTCGTGCAGCAGCTGCACGTCGTCGAGGTCGCCACCGGCGCCGTCACCGTGCTGACCCGCGGCCGTGCGCACGCCTCCGAGCCCTTCTGGTCGCCCGACGGATCCCTCCTCGCCTACTCCTCCGCGCCGGATGACGACGCCGATCTCACCCTGCGCATCCAGGTCTTCGTCACCTCCTCGACCGATGCGAACAGCGCCCCCGTGCGGGTGAGCGCCGCCGAGGTGCAGGCGAGCGCCGTCGGCTGGAGCGCGGACGGACGGCACGTGCTCGCCGCCGGCCGCACCGACACCGAGGTGGGCAACGCCGATCTGCTGCTCTTCCCGCTCGCGGACGGCGCCCCGACGAATCTCACCTCAGGGCTCGACCGCAACATCATGCCCGGCGGTCCCGGATACCCCGGCGGCATGCCGCAGCACGCCGCCGACGGCGCGCTCGTCTTCTGCCTGCGTGAGAACGGATCCTCCCACCTCTGGCGGATCGCGGAGGACGGCTCGGCCGCCCGCGCGCTCGTGGACGGCACGGCCAACGTCTCCGGCCTCTCCGTCGCGGGCTCGGCCGCCGCGATCGTGCGGTCGACCCCCGACTCCTTCGGCGAGGTCGTCCTGGTCGACCTCGTCGAAGGCACGACCACGGTGCTCACCACGGCGGCCGAGCGCGGGTTCGATCTCGTCCCCGCCGAGGAGCGGAGGTTCACGATCTCCGACGGCACCGTCGTCACCGGGTGGCTGCGCCGGGATCAGAACGCCTCCGGCCCGCTCCCGCTGCTGCTCGACGTGCACGGCGGACCGCACAACGCCTGGAACGGCGCGGCCGACCTGGTCCATCCCTACCACCAGGTGCTCGCGAGCCGCGGCTGGGCGATCCTCACCCTCAACCCGCGCGGCAGCGACGGCTACGGCGACGCGTTCTTCCGCGCCGTGGCCGGCGGCTGGGGCGTGAGCGACGCGAACGACTTCCTCGAGCCGATCGACGCGCTCGTCGCGGAGGGCGTCGCGGATCCGGCCCGCCTCGCCCTCACCGGATACAGCTACGGCGGGTTCATGACCTGCTATCTCACCTCGCGCGACGACCGCTTCGCCGCCGCCGTCGCGGGCGGCGTCGTGACCGACCTGTTCTCGATGGGCGGCACGTCCGACATGGGCCACTACCTCTCCGCGAAGGAGAACGGCGGCCTTCCCTGGCGCGACGAGGCCCTCATCTCGGCGCAGTCCCCGTTCACGCACGTCGACCGGGTCACCACGCCGACCCTGATCCTGCACGGCGCGGAGGACGATCGCTGCCCCGTCGGCCAGGCGGAGCAGTGGTTCACCGCGCTGCGCGAGCGCGACGTCCCCTCCCGTCTCGTGCTGTACCCCGGCGGATCCCACCTGTTCCCGCTGTCGGGGCCGCCGTCGCACCGCGCCGACTTCTCGCAGCGCGTGATCG
This sequence comes from Microbacterium sp., assembly GCA_031277885.1. Classification (GTDB taxonomy): domain Bacteria; phylum Actinomycetota; class Actinomycetes; order Actinomycetales; family Microbacteriaceae; genus Microbacterium. Next base: position 19,323 of record JAITLM010000179.1, on the reverse strand, counting down.
ACTGGGTCGAGCAGTACGCGCCCGCCGCCGGCCGGCCCGGACGCGCCCGGCTGGACGCACGGCACTGGCAGCAGCGGCTGAGCGCGCTCGCGACCGCGCACAAGGTGCCGGGCGCGACGCTCGGCATCCTGCGGCTCGGCGAGGATCCGGTGTTCGCCCGCCACGGCATCCTGAACGTGCGCACCGGGGTCGCCGCGACCGATGACTCCCTGTTCCAGATCGGATCGATGACCAAGGTCTGGACGACGACGGCGATCATGCGGCTCGTGGACGACGGCGTGCTGGACCTCGACCGTCCGGTCGTGGAGTACCTCCCCGAGTTCCGCTCCTCCGAGGACGAGATCACCCGGACGGTGACGCTCCGGCACCTGCTCAACCACACGAGCGGCATCGACGGCGACGTCTTCACCGACACCGGCCGCGGGGACGACGCCCTCGAGAACTACGTCGGCATCCTCGACGGCGTCGCGCAGAACCATCCCATCGGGGCGACCATGTCCTACTGCAACTCCGGGTTCGTCCTGGCCGGGAGGGTGATCGAGAAGGTCACCGGCACCACCTGGGACCAGGCCCTGCGCGACCTCGTGATGACGCCGCTCGGCCTCGAGCACTCCGCGACGCTGCCCGAGGAGGTGCTGCTGCACAGCGCGGCCGCGGGCCACACCGAGATCCTCGACGACGGCTGGAAGCTGGCCCCGGCGTGGATGCTGCCCCGTGCGATGGGCCCGGCGGGGCTGGTCTGCTCCACGACCGCCGACGTGCTCGCCTTCGCGCGCATGCACCTCACCGGCGGCCTCGCCGCAGACGGCACGCGGGTGCTCTCCGAGCGCAGCGTGGCGCGCATGCAGCAGCGCGAGGTCGACATGCCCAACCCCTACACGCTCGGGGATGCCTGGGGCGTCGGCTGGATCCTGTTCGACTGGAACGGGCGGCGGCTGTACGGCCACGACGGCAACACGATCGGCCAGTCCGCGTTCCTGCGCGTGCTGCCCGATGAGGGCGTCGCGGTCACCCTGCTGACCAACGGCGGGGGCGCGCACGACCTCTACCTCGAGCTGTTCGAGGAGATCTTCTCGGAGGTCGCCGACGTGCACCTCCCGGAGGAGCTCGCCCCTCCGGAGGATCCCTTCGTCGCCGACTTCTCGGAGCTGTTCGGCACCTACGATCGCGCGGGAGTGCGGGCGGAGGTGTTCGACTCGGACGCCGGCCTGAGGCTGCGCACCACGATGACGGGCCCGCTCGCGAAGCTGCTGCCGGATCCGGTCGACGAGCACGCGCTGATCCCGGTGCGGGAGAACGAGTTCGTCGTCCGCCCCGAGGGCACGCAGGCGTGGAACGCCGTGGTCTTCTACCGCCTCGCCACCGGCGAGCAGTACCTGCACTACGGCGTGCGCGCGGCGCCGAAGGTCTCGTGATGGCCGCGCAGGCCCGCACCGCGGAAGCGCCAGGGGTCTCCCTGGACGCGATCGTCGCGGACATCGGCACGCTCGTGCGCTGCGAGTCGCCCTCGCGCGACCGGGACGCCCTCCTCCGCAGCGCCGAGGTCACCGCGGCACTCGGCGAGCGCGTGCTCGGCGCCGCTCCGGAGCGCATCGTCGTCGACGGCACGCCCCATCTGCGCTGGCGGTTCGGCGCTCCCCGGGTGCTGCTGCTCGGGCACCACGACACGGTGTGGCCGAGCGGATCCCTCGAGCGCCTCCCCTTCGGCGTCGAGGACGGCGTCCTGCGCGGGCCGGGCTGCTTCGACATGAAGACGGGCGTGGTGATGGCGATGCATGCGGTCGCGGCGCTCGACGACCGCGAGGGCGTGAGCATCCTCATCACGGGCGACGAGGAGCTCGGATCGCCCTCCTCCCGCGCGCTCATCGAAGCCGAGGCGCGCGGCTGCGCGGCGGCTCTCGTGCTGGAGGCCTCAGCCGACGGCGGTGCGGTCAAAGTCGCCCGGAAGGGTGTCTCGGTCTACCGCGTCCACGTCACGGGACGGGCCGCGCACGCGGGTCTCGAACCCGAACGCGGCGTGAACGCGTCGGTCGAGGCCGCGCATCTCATCCTCGCGATCGCGGCGCTCGGCGACCCCGACGCCGGCACGACCGTGACGCCGACCCTGCTGCGGGCCGGATCCGCGAGCAACACCGTGCCTGCGGAGGCCGAGTTCTCGGTCGACGTGCGCGCCGTCACCCGTGCGGAGCAGGAGCGCGTCGACACGGCCCTGCATGCGCTCGGCGCGACCCTTCCGGGTGCCGGGGTGCGCGTCGAGGACGGGCCGCGGAGCACGCCCATGGAGCGGAGCGCCTCCGCCGGCCTGTTCGCCCGCGCTCGCGCGATCGCCGCCGATCTGGGTCTCGCGCCTCTCGAGGGCGTCGCCGTGGGCGGCGGTTCGGACGGCAACCACACGGCCGGCATCGGCGTGCCGACCCTCGACGGCCTCGGCGCGGTCGGCGGCGGCGCGCACGCCGACGACGAGCACGTCATCGTCGGCATGATCCCCGAGCGGATCGCGCTCGTGCGAGAACTCATCGCGGACGTCCTGTCAGGAGGCGGAAGATGACCATCATGGGAACCTCCATGCAGGAGACCGCGGCCGCCGCGGATGCCGCCGACGCGGCCGCGGCCGAGGCGGGGATCGAGATCCGGATCCTCTCCGGGGTCGAGGAGTTCGCGCAGGTGACCGCGCTCTTCCGCGGCATCTGGACCGCGGAGGGCGACCGCGCGCCGGTCAACGTGGAGACGCTGCGCGCGCTCTCGAAGGCCGGCAGCTACGTCGGCGGAGCCTACGAGGGCGACGAGCTCGTGGGGGCGTGCTTCGGCTTCTTCGCCGCCCCGGAGCGTCGCGCGCTGCACAGTCACATCGCGGGGGTCTCGGCGCGCATGCGCGGCCGGAACGTGGGCTTCGCGCTCAAGGTGCACCAGCGCTCCTGGGCGCTCGAGCACGGGCTCGACGAGATCTCCTGGACCTTCGATCCGCTGATCAGCCGGAACGCCTACTTCAACCTCGTGAAGCTCGCCGCCACCCCGACCGGGTACCTCCGCAACTTCTACGGGCAGATGAGCGACGCGCTGAACGGCGCGGACGACACCGACCGGATGCTCGTCACCTGGTATCTGCACGATCCGGCAGTGTCGGCGGCCTGCCGCGGCGCGGCCCCCGACGCGACGGCCGGTCCGGCCGAAACCCTGCTCGACCGCGAGGACGACACGGTCCCGGTCGTGCGCGAGACGTCCGCCCGCCTGGTCCGCGTCTCGCTCCCCCGGGACATCGAATCCCTCCGCCGCACGGATCCGGAGCTCGCCACGCGCTGGCGCCTCGCCGTGCGCGAGACCCTCGGCGACCTCATGGACGAGGGGGCGCACGTGCTCTCCTTCGACCGCTCCGGCGCCTACACCATCGACAGAGGAGAAGTGCAATGAAGCTCAGCGGGATCGAACTCCGCGTCATCGAGATGCCCCTGGTGTCTCCGTTCCGCACGTCGTTCGGCGTCGCGACCGCGCGCGAGGCCCTGCTGGTCCGCGCCGTGACGGACGAGGCCGAGGGCTGGGGCGAGGGCGTCGCGATGGCCGATCCGCTGTACTCCTCCGAATACGTCGAGGCGAGCGTCGACGTGATCACCCGCTTCCTGCTGCCCGCCCTGGCCCAGGTCTCCGACCTCGACGCGTCCAAGGTCGCGCCCGCCCTGGCGAAGTTCAAGGGCCACCGGATGTCCAAGGCGGCCGTCGAGCTCGCCATCCTCGACGCGGAGCTGCGCGCCAGAGGGGTGCCGCTCTCGCGGGAGCTGGGCGCCGTGCGCTCGCAGGTCGACTGCGGCGTGTCCGTCGGGATCATGGACTCGATCCCCGAGCTCCTCGACGCCGTGAGCGGCTATCTGGACGAGGGCTATGTCCGGATCAAGCTGAAGATCGAGCCGGGCTGGGACGTCGAGCCGGTGCGCGCCGTCCGCGAGCGCTTCGGCGACGACGTGCTGCTGCAGGTGGACGCCAACACCGCGTACCACCGCGGCGACGCGGGGCACCTCGCGCGCCTCGATCCGTTCGATCTGCTGCTGATCGAGCAGCCGCTGGACGAGGAGGACCTGCTGGGTCACGCCCAGCTCGCGAAGGCCGTGCGGACGCCGATCTGCCTGGACGAGTCGATCGTGTCCGCCCGCGCGGCGGCCGATGCGATCGCCCTCGGCGCGTGCTCGATCGTGAACATCAAGCCGGGCCGCGTCGGCGGCTATCTCGAGGCGCGGCGGATCCACGACGTCTGCGCCGCCAACGACATCCCCGTCTGGTGCGGCGGAATGCTCGAGACGGGGATCGGGCGGGCGGCCAACGTGGCGCTCGCCGCGCTTCCCGGCTTCACGCTCCCCGGCGACACGTCCGGCTCGAACCGTTACTACACGCGCGACATCACGGATCCGTTCGTGATCGAGAACGGCACTCTCACGGTGCCCACGGGCCCCGGGATCGGCGTGACCCCGACCGCCGAGGCGCTCGAGGAGGTCACGGTCCGCACCGAGTGGATCACCTTCTGATCCCTCTGCTCCGCCGACCTCCCGCGACCGAGAAGGGCGGCCCCGCATCCGCGGGGCCGCCCTTCTTCGTCGTCGGCCTCCTCGTCAGCGGGCCGTCACTGCCGTGATCCGATCTCCTCGATCGGCCGGGTGCGCATCGCGCCCAGCGTCGCGACCCACAGGGTCGCCAGCGCCAGGGCGCCCATCGTGCCGATGAGTCCCAGCACGGCGAGCACCGGAAGCTCCGGCACGAGCCGGCCCGAGATGCCGATGCTCATCCCGATGAGGGGCGGGATCGCGACGATGACGCCGAACGCCGTCGAGATCACGGCGACCATGACCGCTTCGGTCCGCATCATGGCGCGCACCTGGCGCCGCGAGGATCCGATCAGCTGCAGGAGCGCGAACTCCCGGGAGCGCTCTCCCGTCGCCATCACGAGCGTGTTGATCACCGCGATCGCGATGTAGCCGAGGATGACGATGAGCGCCACGAGGTTCACCCAGCCCTGCTGCGACTGCGCATCGGCGCCGGCGGCCTTCTGCCCGCCCCCGGGGGCCGCGTGCAACCCCTGCGCGACCGCGGCCGCCTGCACCTGCTCGGCCTGCCCAGCGCCGACGGCGACGAGCGCGAAGGCGTCGAGAGCGCTCGTGGTGTGCGCGCGCACCGCCGCGCCGTCCATCGTGAGATCGCCGAACCCGAGGCCGCGCTCGTAGACCGCGACGACCGTCGCATGCAGCGGCGTGCCATCGCCGAACCAGCCCTCGATCGCGTCCCCCACGCCCACGCCCCAGGTCTGCGCCGCATCGCTGCTCACGGCCACGGTGCCCGCGCCGTCGAGCCCGGTCAGCGCACCCGCCCGGACCTGGAGGTCCATGGTCCGTTCGACCGCTGCCGGATCCACGCCCTGCAGCACGGGTTCGGCGTTCTTCGGCGTGCCGTCGAACTCCTTGTAGCCGATGATCGCGCCGCTCAGGGCGATGGGGGCGACGGTGGCGACCCCGGGGATCTCCCCGAGTCCGGCGACCGCACCCGATGACAGGCCCGCGGGTGCGCTGACCCGCAGGGCAGCGGTCACGCCCGCGTCCGCCTGCGCGGCCGACTCGTGCGCGACGATCGACGGCGCCCCGATCTGCACGAGCCCGAGGCCCACGCCGAGGGCGATCGGAAGGATCGCGCCGGCCAGGCGCCGACTGCTCGCGACGCCGTTGGCCGAGGCCAGGAAGCCGGCCGCGGACAGGCGGCCCAGGAACGGAGCCGCCGCGCGCATCACGAGCGCGACGAGCCACGGGCCGAGCAGCGCGAGCGCCACGATGAGCATGAGGGCCGCCGCAGCCGAGGCGCCGGCCGCGGCCACGCCGCGCGCGAAGAGCGGGACGGCCGAGACCGCCAGCCCCGCCAGGGCGAGGATCCCGCCGCTCACGAACCGGGCGGGTCCGATGCGCGTCGGTCCGCTCGAGGACTCCCGGAGCGCCTCGATCGGATCCAGTCCGGCCGGTCGGCGGGCGGCGATCCTCGCGGCCGCCCAGGCGGCGCCCAGCACGAGCAGCAGCGCGCCCGCGGCGGGTGCAGGGCCGACGGCGAGCGCGAAGTCGCCGGGGATCACGCCGCCGGAGACGAACGCGCGCTGCAGGACGCCGGAGAGGAGGTAGCCGGGCACGATGCCGAGGAGTCCCGCGACGATCGCGATCGACATCACCTCGCGCGACACCAGCGCGTGCACCTGTTTCGGGCTCGCGCCCACGGCCCGCAGCAGGGCGAAGTCGCGACGGCGGGACTGCACCGACAGCGAAAGCGTGCCGGACACGATGAACAGCGCGACGAGGACGCAGGTCCCGACGAACGCGCTGCCGATCGTCACGAGCGTGGAGCGCGCCGCCCCGGAGTCGAGGAACTCGATGTCGCCCCGCCCCGCGCCGGTCTGCACGGCGAGACCGGGCACGGCCCGGCGGATCGACTCCGCCGTCTCCGCCGCGTCCGCGCCCGACGCCGGGAACACCCCGAGGGTCTGCGCGGCGCCGCCGCGCGGATCCAGCTCCGCGATGCGCGCGCTGCTGAGGTACACCTGCGGGGCGCGCTCGGCTCCGGCCGTGGCCTCGACGACGCCGACGACCCGGTACTCCTCGGGCGTCCCGCCGTGCGCGAGCACGATCCGGGCGCCGAGTCCCTCCGCGCGGCCGGCGGTCACGACGACCTCGTCCGCGCCGGCCGGCTCTGCGCCCTCCTGCAGCGCGGTGCCGGCCAGGGCGACCGCACCCCAGGGGTGCGCCTCGACGACGCGCCCGCCCGCATCCGCGAGGGGCACCGTGACGTCGGCGACCACGTGGTCGACGCCCGGAACCGCCGCGACCCGCGCCGCCGCGTCCTGGGGCAGGGGGGCGCGTTCGTGCAGCGGGACCGGCAGATCCTCCGGCACCTCCACCTGCTGCGAGGCCCCGACGATCACGGGAGCCGCCGTGTAGCGGACCGGGGCCAGCCCGCCGCGGACACCGGATTCCACCAGGACGCCGAGGCCCGTCACGAGGGCGCTCGCGACGAACACCGCGACGGCCACACCGACGAAGCCGCCCCTGTTCTGCCGGAGGTCGGCCCGGACGAGCCGGCCGAAGCCCAATCGTGCGCCGGCCATCACCACTCCCCGAGCGAGCTCATGCGGTCCGTGATCTCCGCGGGCGTGGCGCCGTCGAGGTGTCCCGCGAAGGCGCCGTCGGCGAGGAAGATCACCCGGTCCGCGTGCGAGGCGACGACGGGATCGTGCGTGACCATCACGACCGTCTGCGCGAGAGCCTTCGTGGTGTGCGCGAGCAGGTCGAGCACCTGCTTGCCCGACCGCGAGTCGAGGGCGCCGGTGGGCTCGTCGCCGAAGACCACGTACGGCCGCGTGATCAGCGCGCGGGCGATCGCCACGCGCTGCTGCTGCCCGCCGGAGAGCTCGGAGGGGCGCCGCCGACGCCGGTCGGCCAGCCCGACCGACTCGAGCAGGAAGTCGAGCCATTCCCGGTCGAGTCTCTGCCGTGCGAGCCGCAGCGGGAGCGTGATGTTCTCCTCGACGTTCAGGGCCGGCAGCAGGTTGTACGCCTGGAACACGAAGCCGACGTGATCCCGCCGGAACTCGGTGAGCCGGCGTGCGCTGAGCGACGAGACCTCGGTGTCGCCGAGGACCACGCGACCGCTCGTCGGCCGGTCGAGCCCCGCGGCGCTGTGCAGCAGGGTGCTCTTGCCGGATCCCGACGGCCCCATGATCGCGGTGAAGGTCCCCCGCGCCAGGGTGAGGTCGACGCCGCGCAGCGCGGGGACGGCGTTCGCTCCGGATCCGTAGGTCTTCACGATGTTCTCAAGGCGGAGCGCGTCGCCGGCCTGCGTGGGCCGGGATGGTGCGGATGAAGTCGTCATGCTTCGACGCTAGGAAGCACGCGGGGCGATGCCCATCCTGCTGGGCACCGCCCCGATGGTGCAGCTGGCTGTACCGTGCGGGGCCTCCCGCTCCGGCAGACTTGTCGGGATGACTCAGGGACCGGTGCGGCGCTGGCTGCGGGATTGGCGCTTCGTGGCCGTCGAGGCCGTGACGTCCGCCGTGTCGATCCTCCTGTTCTGCGCCGGCCTCGTGCTGATCCCGCTCATGATCATCCCCGGCGGGGTCCTCCTGCTGCCCGGGGCCGTCAGGATCCTGCACGGCTGGTCGGATCGCGCGCGCCGTCGCATCGGCGCCTACCGCGACGAGAGCATCCGCGGTCCTGCACCCGTGCCGCCGGACCTGCGGACGATCGACGAGCGCATCCAGCTCGCGTTCTCACCGGCCACCGTGCGCGACGCGCTCTGGCTGGCGGTGGACGCGGTCCCCCTCTTCTCGATCTCGATCGTCACGATCGTGATCCCGCTGGGCGCGGTGAACGCCCTGGCCGTGCCGTTCTACTGGCAGTACGCTCCGGTCGACGAGCCGGTGACGGCGCCGTACCCTGTCACGTCCTGGCCGCTCGCGGCGACCATGCCGCTCATCGCCCTCGTCTACGTGCTGATCTCCTGGGCGCTGATCCCCGCGGTCGCGCGCCTTCTGGCGCTGATCTCCGCACGCCTGCTGGCCGCGCCCCTGCGATCGAGCCTGGCCGAGCGCGTGGACGCCCTGACGCTGAGCCGCGCCGCGGCGCTGGACGCGCACGCCGCCGAGCTGCGGCGCATCGAGCGCGACCTGCACGACGGCGCGCAGAACCGGCTCGTCTCGGTCGTCATGATGCTGGGGATCGCGGAGCGCTCGATGCAGGGCGAGGACGGGCAGACCGTCGAGCAGCTGCACCGCGCGCAGGAGGCCGCGACCGAGGCGCTCTCGGCCCTGCGCCGCACGGTGCACGACATCTACCCGCCGATCCTCGACGAGCTCGGGCTCGAGGGCGCCCTGGCCTCGCTCGCCGGCCGCAGCGCCGTGCCCTGCACGCTCGAGGCGGGCGGGGTGGGCCGGGTTCCCGCCGCCGTCGAGTCCGCGACCTACTTCATCGTCGCCGAAGCGCTCAGCAACGTGAACAAGCACAGCGCGGCGACCGCCGCCGCGGTGCGCGTGCGCCGCCGGGAGGACGTCCTCGAGGTCGCCGTGGAGGACGACGGCGTCGGCGGCGCCGTGGAGCGACCCGGCGGAGGCTACGCGGGGATCCGCAAGCGCCTCGAGGCCTTCGAGGGCGCGATGACGCTCACCAGCCCGGCCGGCGGGCCGACAGTACTGAGAACGGAGCTGCCATGCGGATCGTGATCGCCGAGGACGACACCCTGCTGCGGGAGGGACTCGCCCTCCTGCTGCGCAGCGAGGGGTTCGACGTGATCGCCGCCGTGGACAACGGCGAGGACTTCCTCGCCCGCCTCGACGAGGCCGACGCCGCCGTGCTCGATGTGCGGATGCCCCCGACGTTCACGAGCGAGGGGCTGAAAGCGGCCGCCGAGGCGCGCCGCCGCCGCCCCGGCTTCCCCGTCCTGGTGCTCTCCGCGTACGTGGAGGACCGCTACGCGGGAGAGCTCCTCGCGGACGGCGCCGGCGCGCTCGGCTACCTCCTCAAGGAGCGGGTCGGCAAGGTCGCCTCGTTCATCGACGCGCTGCACCGCGTCTCCGCCGGCGGGACCGTCATGGATCCCGAGGTCATCTCGCAGCTGATGAGCCGCCGCCGCGCCGATGATCCGGTGCGCGCGCTCACGCCCCGCGAGCGCGAGGTGCTCGGCCTGATGGCGGAGGGGCTCGACAACGCCTCGATCGCCGGCCGTCTCTTCGTCACCGAGACCGCGGTGAGCAAGCACATCGGCAACATCTTCGCGAAGCTCGGTCTCGCCGCCAGCGACAGCGGTCATCGCCGTGTGCTCGCCGTCCTCGCCTACCTGCGCAGCTGAGCCCTGATCCCGCATGACCAGCCCCGCGCGCACCGCCCCTTCGTCGATTCCGACGAACTCCACCCTCGATTCGGGCGTCCCGCACCATCGCGGGCCGCACGCCCGCCGCCTACCCTGGGGGCTGTGCTCATGTCAGTGACGACGCGTCCACGTGCCAGTCTCGGTCGCGTGGTGGAGGACCTCGGCACCACACTGCTCGAGGTGGTGTGCGGTGCGGCCGACGGCGATGCGGAGATCGAGACCGTCGTCATCCACGACGTGCTCGACGACGGGATGCCGATGCGCGGGGCCATGGTGCTCGGCGTGGGGCTGAGCGATCCGGCCGAGATCGCCGACCTGCTCGCCGCGCTCGCCGCGCAGCAGGCCACCGCGCTCGTGCTGCGCGCGCCGGTCCGCGCGGAGGAGCAGGTGCTCGCCGCGTCCGAGGCATCGGGCATCCCCGTGCTCGCCCTCACGCGCGGCGCGTCCTGGGCGCAGCTGGCCGCGATGCTCCGCTCCCTGATCGCGGAGGGCGACGTCGGCGACCAGGGGGCGCAGACGCTCGGCGGAATGCCCTCGGGCGACCTGTTCGCGCTCGCCAACGCGATCGCCACCCTACTCAACGCGCCGGTCACCATCGAGGACCGCAACTCGCGCGTCGTGGCGTTCTCCGGACGCCAGGACGAGGCCGACCCCGCCCGCGTGGAGACGGTCCTGGGCCGCCAGGTGCCGGAGCGCTTCACCCGCCAGCTCGAGGAGCGCGGCGTCTTCCGGGATCTGTACCGCAGCGAGGATCCGATCGACATCGATCCGGTCGACGCCGACGGGGTCCCGTCCTTCCCCCGGGTCGCCCTCGCCGTGCGCGCGGGCGACGAGATCCTCGGCTCGATCTGGGCCGCCGTGCACGAGCCGCTCACCGCGGATCGCGTGCGCGCGCTCAAGGACTCCGCCGGCCTCGTCGCCCTGCACATGCTCCGCCAGCGGGCGGGAGCCGACGTCGAGCGACGGCTCCGCGCCGACCTGCTCGCCACCGTCCTGGAGGGCGGAGGCGGGGCTGCGGATGCGGCGTCCCGGCTCCGGCTCGACGGACACCGCTGCGTCGTGCTGGCGCTCGCCGCCGCGGATCGCACCAGGGACGAGTCCTCGGCGGACGCGAGGGCCATCGCGGAGCGGCAGCACATCGCGGATGCGTTCGCGATGCATCTCGGCGCCGTGTACCTGCGCTCGGCGGTCGCGCCGATCGGGGACGTCGTCTACGCCGTCGTCGGGATCCGCGCCGATCACGGCGACGCCGACCTGCGCGCCTCCCGGGTCGCGTCCGACTTCCTCGGGCGTCTCGGCAGCACGCGCGAAGTGCGCGTCGGGGTGGGCACGGTCGCCGAGGACGTGCAGAGCATCCCGGCGTCGCGGGTGAACGCGGACCGCGCGCTGCGCGTGCTGCAGCATTCCCCGCACCGAGAGCTGGTGGCGCTGTTCACCGCGGTGCAGGTGGACGCCCTGCTCGTCGAGCTCGGCGATCTCGCCCGCGCGCGCGGGGATCAGCCGACCGGGCCGGTGCGCCTCCTGATCGACCACGACCGCGAGAAGGGCACCCAGCTCGTCGAGACGCTGCGGGCGTGGCTGGACGCGTTCGGAGACGTCAGCATCGCGGCCGCCCGCATCTACACGCACCCGAACACGTTCCGCTACCGGCTGCGCCGGCTCGCCGAGATCAGCGGGCTGGACCTCGCGGATCCGGAATCGCGGTTCTCCGCGATGATGCAGCTGCGCCTGCTCACCGCCGAGGAGCGCTGAGGCCCGCCCGGCTCGTTCGCCGGTCGCTCAGTCGTCCGCGGCGACGACGTGCGCGCCGCGCACGGGGCCGTGCGCCCGCAGCGCCGTGCGCCCCCACCCGCGCAGCCGCTCGGCGGTGCTGTCCGCGCCCTCGGCCGTCTCGCAGAGGAACGCGAGCGTCGGGCCCGACCCCGAGACGATCCCGCTCACGGCCGGCCCGCCGCCTTCGCCGACCACCGCGTCGATGGTCTCCTCGAGCTGCGGGCGCAGCCGGAAGGATCCCGCCTCCAGCTGGTTGCGCAGGCTCTGCCCGAGTTCGAACGCCTCCCCCGTGAGCAGCGCTTCGAAGAACGACGGCGGCACCTGCACGGGATCCAGCCGGCGGTGCTGGGCGTGCCGCTCCGGGTCGCTCCGCTGGTCCTCGGCCATGACCATGTCGAACGCGCGGTACACCGCGGGCGTGGACAGGCCCTCGTCGTCGAGGAGCAGCACCCACTCGTACCGGCCGCGGGACAGTGCGGGCGTCAGTACATCGCCCCGCCCCGAACCGACGGCGGTGCCGCCCATGAGCGAGAAGGGCACGTCTGCTCCGAGCCGCGCGGCGAGCTCGTGCAGGCGCCCGTGGTCGAGCCCCGTGCGCCACAGCTCGTTGCAGGCCACGAGCGCGGCCGCGGCGTCGGCGGATCCTCCCCCCATCCCGCCGGCGACGGGCACGCGCTTGTGCACGTCCAGGTGCACGCCGCCGTCGTAGCCGGTCGCCGCGGCGAGCACCTTGGCGGCGCGCATCGCGAGGTTGCGGTCGTCGAGCGGGACCGTGGACGGATCGGCGACACCCGACACGGAGATCGTGAAGTCGTCCGCGGAGGTCGCGATCACGTCCTCATAGAGCGAGACCGCCTGGAAGACCGTGGAGAGCTCGTGGTAGCCCTCGTCGTCGAGATCCCCCACGCCGAGGAAGAGGTTGACCTTGCCGGGCGCGCGCACGTGCACGCGCCGCAGCGGCTGCTCGTCCGCCTGCTCCTCCGCGATGCTCATGGGCTCACAGCTCCGACGAGACCGACCACAGGTTCACGTCGAGGCCCGCGCCCGCGATGGCGTCGATGCGGGCGATCTCCGCCGCGGTGAGCTCCGGCGCGTCGAGGGCGGCGAGGTTCTCGTCGAGCTGTGCCGGGCGCGAGGCGCCGATGAGCGCCGAAGCCACCACGCCGTTGCGGAGCACCCACTGCAGCGCCAGCTGCGCGAGGCTCTGCCCTCGTTCGCGCGCGAGCTCGTTGAGAGCGCGCAGGATCGCGAGCCCTTCGTCGCTGAGCGGCTTGTCGGGCAGGGATCCGCGCTTCTGGGCGCGCGCCGCGGTGCCGTCGCCGAGGTACTTGTCGGTGAGCAGGCCCTGGGCGAGCGGCGTGAACGCGATCGCGCCCATGCCCTCCTCGCGGAGGGTCTCGGTGAGCCCGTCCTCGATCCAGCGGTTCAGGATCGAGTAGGAGGGCTGGTGGATGACGAGGGGCGTGCCCAGCTCACGCGCGACGTCCATCGCGGCCTCGGTGCGCTCCGCGCTGTAGGAGGAGATGCCGACGTACAGGGCCTTGCCCTGGCGGACCAGGGTGTCGAGTGCGCCGACGGTCTCCTCGACCGGCGTGACGGGGTCCACGCGATGCGAGTAGAAGATGTCGACGTAGTCCAGCCCCATCCGGGTCAGCGACTGCTCCGCGCTCGCCAGGATGTACTTGCGGCTGCCGAGGTCGCCGTACGGTCCCGGCCACATGTCCCAGCCCGCCTTCGACGAGATGATCAGCTCGTCGCGGTAGGGGCGGAAGTCCTCGGCGAAGATGCGGCCGAAGTTCTTCTCGGCGGATCCGTAGGGCGGTCCGTAGTTGTTCGCGAGGTCGAAGTGCGTGATGCCCCGGTCGAAGGCGTGCCGCAGCAGCGTGCGCTGATCGTCCAGCGGGATGTTGTCGCCGAAGTTCCACCACAGCCCGAGCGAGATCGCCGGCAGGTACAGCCCGGAGGATCCGACCTGACGGAAATGCGCCCCCTCGTACCGGTCCGCCGCAGCGGTGTAGGGGCGGTGGATGTCGAGGACGTCTGGGCGGAAGCGCGGCTCGGTCACCGTCCCAGGTTAGCGTCGCCCGCTCTGATCGGCGCCTGTGCGATGCGCGGGCCGTGCGTCGCGGCGCCCCGAGGGTCGCAGTCCGGCTCGCCGTGTCATCCCAGGCTCGCTAAAATGATCCGCCAACCGCGGACCGAGCCCGATCCGCGTCCGATCACGCTCGCCCGAGTGCGGATCCCTACCCGGCCAATGCATTCGCCCGAGCGTGCGGCGACAGGATCGTCATGCACTGGCACCGACGCGTACCGTTCGTCCTGACAGCGGCAGGCGTGCTCTGCGCGAGCATCCCGGCCGCTGCTTTGACGACCCCCGACTCCCTCTGGTGGCTGTCCTGCTTCAGCAGGCTGGGTGCGACGGACGATGCCTCGAGCATGTTCTTCAACGGCGGCATGGTCCTGGCGGGGGCGGTGATCGGCCTCTCCGCGGTCCCCGTGATGCGCGGTCTCCGCGGCGCTTCTGCCGCGGGATTCCGGGGAACGGGTGCCGCCGCCGCGTACGTTCCGCTGCTCATCGCGACCCTCGGACTCAGCCTCATCCTGATCGGGATGCTGCCGCTCTCGTTCAACGTCTTCGCCCACGAGCGCGCGGCCAACGGAGCGCTCGCCTCGTCGGCGGGACTGCTGCTGCTGCACCGCCGGTACCTGCGCGGCCTCTCCCGGAATCTGGACCGCATCGCGACCGGGGCGGTCGTGGTCCTCACCCTCGGCATGGTCGGCCTGATCGCCGGCGTGCTCACCCTCACGGTGTTCGAGGGGCTCGCGTTCGGGTCGGTCATCGCCTGGCTGCACGCGCTCGAGATGCGCGCGAAGCGGTTCCCGACCGGCCCGTCGACCCCATTCTCGGCAAACTCTCAGCATTTGTTCTTGTCCCCCATTTGGGGGACAAGGCGATCCGGTGTTACTGTCTAGACCTCAGCTGAGGAAGTCGACCGGGACTGGGGACTCGGTCGACGTGAAGGTACCTCCAGTCGAAGTGAATGTGCCCTCTCGGGAACCCGATCCCGAGAGGGCACAACTTCGCGGGGAGGATCCGCGCCATCAGGCCGCGGAGCGTCGAGGATTCCGCGATCTGCGCCGCCGTCGCGCCAGCGCGATCCGCCGCAGGATCCAGCGGCCGCGCCTCTTCGCCGTCCAGACGACGGCGAGCGCCAGCAGGACGAGCGGAACCAGTTCCGGCGCGATGAGCATCGCACCGAGCAGCGCCTCCAGCCCCTCGAACCCGAGGAACGCGCCGGCGGCGAGATAGACCCACACCTCCATGCGCACGGCATGACGCAGCGCCGTCTCGGCGCATCGGTGCCTGAGGCGCAGAAGGCGGTAGCGGATCATCCGGAGCAGGCGCGGGCGGACACGGGGCGGGGGCAGGACGGGCATGGTGGACTCCGGGTCGACGGGCGGGCGGACACGCGCGCGTGCCCGCACGTCCGGCCGGGGTCGATACCGATCGCTCGGGGTCGTCGACGACGCCGCCGGGATCCGGTGGACCGCTCAGCCGTGCAGCGGGGAGCGCAGCGGCCCTCTCCCCGGTGAGCGTGCACCGCGCGCTCCAGCCGGTCGGAACACTGTCCCGGCCAGGATCTCGGACCGCGCGCCCTCCGCGGGGCGCACCGCCATCCGGGTGCTCCCGCCGAGGATCGCGGCGAGGATCGCCTGCATCCGGATCCGGCCGCGCGCCCCCAGGAGCACGAGGCCGACGGCCGCCAGCCCGAGGGCGAGGAGCCACGCGGCCGGCATCGCGGTGAGCGACAGCGCGAGCGACACGTCCATCCGGACGATCGCCTCGTCGAGCACCGCGATCAGCATCACGATCGGCACTCTACCCTCCGGGATCCGAGGACGTCAGGCGGCCGGCGCCGCCAGCGCGATGCGGTGGTAGTCGTCGACCGTGAGGTCCTCGCCGCGCGCGGTCGGCGCGACCCCGGCGGACTCCAGCACCGCGGACGCCGCGGCGGAGCTGCCGAAGATCCCGGACAGCGCCTGGCGCAGCATCTTGCGGCGCTGGTTGAACGCCGCGTCGACGATCGCGAAGGTGCGCAGACGCTCCTCCTCGGATCCGCGCGGCTCCGGATCCCGGTGGAATCCGACGAGCAGGCTGTCGACGTTCGGCACCGGCCAGAACACCTGGCGCGACACGGAGCCGCTGAGCTTCCACGGACCGTACCAGGCCGCCTTGACGCTGGGCGTGCCGTAGATCTTCGAGCCGGGCTTGGCCGCGAGCCGCTCGGCGACCTCGGCCTGCACCATGACGACGCCGCGCTCGAGGTACGGGAACGTCTCGAGGAAGTGCAGCAGCACCGGCACCGAGACGTTGTACGGCAGGTTCGCGACGAGCACCGTCGGCTCCCCCGGCAGCGCCGTCACGCGCATCGCGTCGGCGTCGACGACGGTCAGCGCACCCTCGGGCACGCCGCGGTCCAGAGCGGTCTGCGGCAGGCGCTCGGCGAGGCGGTGGTCGATCTCGACGGCCGTGACGCTCGCCCCCGTCTCGAGGATCGCGAGGGTGAGGGATCCGAGGCCCGGCCCGATCTCCACGACCCGTTCGGAGGGCCGGACGTCGGCCGCCTGGACGATCTTGCGCACGGTGTTGGCGTCGACGACGAAGTTCTGGCCGAGCTTCTTGGTGGGCGTCACATCGAGTTCGGCCGCGAGCCGGCGGATGTCGGCGGCGCCGAGCAGGGAGACGGTCATCTGACCATTGTCCCCTACGGTCGATAGTCTTCTCGGATGCCCTCGATCGGTGAACTCGTCGCGCCCCGGCGCATGGGCAGGGATTTCCGCTGGCTGCTCGCCTCCAGCTGGACGAGCAACGTCGGCGACGGCGTGGCCCTGGCGGCCGCTCCCCTGCTGATCGCGTCGATGACCTCGTCGCCGATCCTCGTCGCCGCCGGTGCGATCCTGCAGTTCCTGCCCTGGCTGGTCTTCGGTCTGCATGCCGGCGCGATCGCGGACCGCTTCGACCGCCGCCGGCTCGTCATGGTCGCGAACGCGGCGCGTGCCGTCGTGCTGCTCGCGCTGTGCGCGTTCCTCGTCACGGGTGTGGCGAACATCTGGATCGTACTGGCCTCCGCGTTCCTCTACGGCACCGCGGAGGTGTTCGTCGACACCGCGGGATCCACGCTGCTGCCGATGCTCCTGAAGCCGGCCGACCTCGGCCTCGGCAACGCCCGCCTGCAGGCCGGGTTCCTCGTCGCGAACCAGTTCGCGGGCCCGCCGCTCGGCGCGTTCCTGTTCGCCGCGGGCCACGCCTGGCCGTTCCTGCTGGAGGCCGTGTGCGTGAGCCTCGCGGTGGTGCTCATCTCCCGCATCGCGCGGACGCCGGTGCCGCCGCGCCCTTCGACGGGCTCGTCGACGGGCTCCGGGACCGCCCCGACCGGTTCGGCGGGCGAGGCGGCCGGATCCGCGCCTGGCCGGGTGAAGGTGCACACCGACATCGCCGAGGGCCTGCGCTGGCTGTGGCGCAACCCTCCCGTGCGCATGCTCGTCCTCATCATCCTGCTGTTCAACGTCACCTGGGCGGCGCCCTGGGGTGTGCTCGTGCTCTACGCCACCGAGCACCTGCACATGGGCGCGGTCGGCTACGGGATGCTCACGACGGCCTCGGCCGCGGGCGGGCTCCTCGCGACGGTGAGCTTCGGCCGGCTCGAGCGCCACATGTCTTTCGCCACGATGATGCGCGTGTGCCTCTCGCTCGAGGTGGTCATGCACCTGGCGTTCGCACTGACCACGCAGGGCTGGATCGCGCTGCTGATCATGTTCGTGTTCGGGTTCTACGCGTTCATCTGGGGCACGATCTCGACGACCGTGCGGCAGCGGCTCGTGCCGCACGAACTGCAGGGCCGGGTGGCGTCGGTGAACTCCGTGGGCGTGTTCGGCGGCATGGTCATCGGCCAGGCTCTGGGCGGCGTGATCGCCCAGGCGTGGGGCCTCACCGCGCCGTGGTGGTTCGCCTTCGCGGGCGCGGCGCTCACGCTGCTGCTCGTCTGGCGCCCCATCTCCCAGATCGTCTCCGCACGCCCCGTGCTCGATGAGGCTCAGGCGAACGAGCCGTAGACCTCGAGTGTGTTCGCGGCGATCTGCGCGCCGAGCTCGTCGACGTCGACGCCGAGCTCGGCGGCCATGAAGCGCAGCGTGATCGGGATCAGGTAGGGCGCGTTCGGACGCCCCCGCAGCGGGACCGGCGTCAGGAACGGCGCGTCCGTCTCGCTGAGGATCCGGTCCCGCGGCGCCACCGCGAGCGCGTCGCGCAGGTTCTGCGCGTTCTTGAACGTCACATTCCCCGCGAACGACAGGTAGTAGCCCGCATCGGCGCAGGTCCGCGCCATCGCGTCGTCACCCGAGAAGCAATGGAACACCGTGCGTTCCGGCGCGCCGACGCGGCGCAGCGTCTCCAGGACATCGTCATGGGCGTCCCGGTCGTGGATCTGCATCGCGATGCCGTGCTTCTTCGCGAGCGCGATGTGCGCCTCGAAGGACGCGTGCTGGGCGGCGCGTCCCGGCTCCTCCGTGCGGAAGTAGTCCAGTCCGGTCTCGCCGATCGCCCTGGTGCGCGGGCGGGCGGCGAGCTCGTCGATCACCGCGATCGCCTCATCCAGGCGCCCCGCCTCGGCGTAGGTCGGAGCGTCGTTCGGGTGGATGGCGACGGCGGCGAGCACGCGCGGATCCGACTCGGCCGCGTCGACGGCCCAGCGGGACGACTCGATGTCCCCCGAGGCCTGCACGACGCCGGCGATCCCGACCGCCTCCGCCCGGTCCAGCTGCTCCCCGAGCGACAGTCCCGCGGTCCCTGAGCCTGTCGAAGGGCCATCGGAGATCTCGAGGTGGCAGTGGTTGTCGTACACCGGCACCGCGAGCGGCTCGGGGGCCTCGGGGTAGCGCAGGTCCTTGCGCCCCTCCGTCGCCCTCTCGCGCACGTAGGTGTCCGGCGTCTCGCTCATGCGGTCAGGCCGTGGCCTCGATGCGCGGGAACAGCGGCGCGAGCGTGTGCACGCTGATGCCCGCCGGCAGCCGGCCCCAGCGTCCGGCGTCCCGCAACGGCTGCGCGGTCAGCGCGCCGAGGCCGCCCTCCGCACCCAGAGCCTCCCAGAGCTTCGCGGTCGACTGCGGCATCACCGGCGACAGCAGCACGGCGAGCGCCCGAAGGCCCTCGGCGCACGTGTACAGCACGGTGCCGAGGCGCTCGCGCTGCTCCTCGTCCTTGGCCAGCGCCCACGGCTCGTTCTCGGTGATGTAGCCGTTGAGCGCGTCGACGATCGTCCACACATCGGCGATCGCCTCGTCGATGCGGAACCGCTCGACCGCGGCGTCGGCATCGGCCGCGGCCTTCGCGACCAGCTCCTGGATCGCGAGATCCTGCGCGGAGTACTCCCCCGCCGCCGGCACGACGCCGTCGAAGTAGCGCTCGATCATCGCGATCGTGCGCGAGGCGAGGTTGCCGAAGCCGTTCGCGAGTTCGGCCTGATAGCGCGCCGACAGGTCCTCCCAGGAGAAGGATCCGTCCTGCCCGAAGGCGATCGCGGAGAGGAAGTAGAACCGGTACGCGTCGGATCCGAAGACGTCGGTGATCTCGGTCGGCGCGATGCCGGTGAGCTTCGACTTCGACATCTTCTCGCCGCC
>JAITLM010000154.1 GCA_031277885.1 Microbacterium sp. | reverse complement strand
TCCCATCCCGGCGGGGAACACGTTCCGGGTGGAAAGCCTGTGCGCCGCGCTGAGCGCGACGGTGCGCGCGCGGTTCATCCGATCCCCCGCCGCCGGAGCAGGAAGGGGCTGGCCACGAGGCCGGCGATGCCGGCCACGAGCGTCCCGCCGAGCGCGGTCTGGCTCGCCGCCGACACCGCGTCGGTGTTCGTGGCTGGCGTGACGCCGGTCGCGGTGACGCCGGTGCGGGTGGCGGGCGTGTTCGCCGCGGGAGCCGCCGCCGCCGGCGCCGCGCCCGCCGGGCGGGCTGCCGCCGGCGCCACGGCAGCAGGGCCGGCGCCGTCCTTCGTCGGCGGGTGCCGTAGCTGCTCGGCCACCGCGGATGCCTGCTGGCGCTGGCTGTCGCTCAGCGGGACGTAGCTGTCCGGGAGCTGCCCGGGCGCCGTCCCGGGGACCTGCCCTGCACCGGCCGCATAGTCGAGGAACCCCGCGTAGGACGACCGCGCCGCCTCGTCCAGCTTGGCCTGGGTGACGTCGACCGCCGCATAGAGGGTGGTCGTGAGCGGGTAGCCGTCCTCGGGGAACGCCCCGAAGTCGGCCGTCGCCGTTCCGGTCGCCGGATCGGTGTGCTGGGCGGCGAGAGCCGCGGCCATCGACGCCGCCGTCGGAGCGACGAAGCTGCGTGCGCTCACGACCGTCGACTCGTCCGTCCGCTCCGCCCGCGGGGCACCCAGACTCGCGAGGGCGAGTCCGTACCGATGGGCGGCGCCGAGATCGGCGGGACCGAACGCGCGATAGCCGAAACGCCCGCTCCCCGGATCCACGGTGACCCACCCGGGGACGACCTGCCCTCCCGTGACCCTGTTGGTGCTCCAGGAGTCGATCCGCTTGGTGTCGCCGCGGAAGATCCGGCTGGTGTTCCCTGCGAAGCTCTCGGAGAACGGGATCTGGCTGACGGCGTCGTACGTCTCGCCATGGGTCTGCTCGACGAGCTCGCCGCGCAGTGTGTAGTCCGGAGCCACCGTCCGATCGGCGCGGAGGAAGCGATCCATCGGCTGGGTAGCCAGGTCGATGTCGCGCAGTCCGCCGTCCCGTGCCTGAGGGTTGCTCGCCGGGAGATAGTACGGATTGATCGTGTTCCCCCACGGATCGGGCTCACCGCGCAGGAAGGCGGCCGCGTCGGCATCGGATCGCAGATACTGCCAGAGCAGCGCCGTCACGTCGTCGGATTGCGGCCCGACGACGAGGAACAGTCCCCGGCATTCGCCCGGGCTCCCCGGCGCAGGATTGCCGAGGGCGACCCATTCCGGGTCATCGCACATCGAGAGCGGACGGTTCGGCCAGTACTGGTCGACATTGTCCGGGAAGCTGTACTGATATGCGGGGACTTCGAACTTGTACGACATCGTCATGACCTTCGCGAGCAGACGCGGGGTCAGCTTCATCTCCCGGCTGGTCGCCGGCTTGTCGGCGGCCGACTGCCATCGGAACGCGATGGCGAGGGCCGTGTTCGCCACCGGGGCGTAGCGCAGGGTCGCGCTGTTCAGCAGCGCGGGATCGGCGAGGCCGATCGTGCCGGGTGTCAGCGGTCGACCGACGACGACCATCGAGGACTGCCCGGTGAGCAGCTGCGCGCGATTGAGATCGCCCGAGTTCGTGTTGAAGCTCAGGGTGCCGGTCCCGGAGCCGCAGAGCGCCCCCTGCCAGGAGCTGAATGCGGTGGCGAGCAGCTCGGTGCCGGAGACGCGACGCTCCATGGCGCCGGGCGGGCACGACGGGGCGGTGCTGGCGAAGTCCAGCGGGACGACGATCCGGTCCTGCCAGGCCGCGCACGCCGGGTCGACCGGCGAGCCGCTCTGAACGCCGTTCCAGCCCTGCTTCCCCCATGGCACGGGGTAGAAGGCCCCGCCGGTGGTGCAGGGCTTGTCCGCCGCCAGAGCGTTGGAGTGCGTCCCTCGCGGGACGACGACGAGCCAGCACCGCTCGCCCGCGCCCTGGAGGTCGGCCGCCTTCCCGCAGCCGAGATAGGGCTGGCTCAGCGCCGACTGGACCTCGAAACCCGTGCGCGCGGTGCCGTCGGATCCGATCGCGACGAAGGGCTGCTCGTTGCTGGTGCTCGGTCCGAAGAAGCGCGCCGTCCCGTCGGTCGTGATCGTGACCGGCGTCGAGCCGGAGCCCGTCACCGTCGTCTGCACACTGGCGTCCCCGGTGACCGCGAGGAACCTGCTCGGATCGGAGAAGAGGTTCTCCCCCGCCCTGCTGACCACGGACGTCCCGAGCGCTGATCCGAGGACCGTCCCCGAGGACGACGCCGCGCCGCTGTAGGCCCCGTACTGGCAGGTCTGGTTGAAGTCCGCGGCGCTCGGATCCGGGCCCCAGCACTGCATGAGCTGGAGGAAGTTCGAGGCGACGCCGTTCGTCGGCAGGTTCGAGGTCCCCATGCCCTTGGCGCTCACGACGACGGCCTCCTCCCGGAGGTCGGCGGTCTTCGACACGGTGACCTCGAGGTCCTTGAAGTCGTCCCAGTGCCCCGAGCCGTTGTCGGTGCCGTTGCCGTCGCTGGTGAGCGCGGCGTGATCCGGCTGGAACCGCTGCACGGCGGTGTCGTTGCCGCCCGCCCACTTCACCGTCACCGCGGATGCGGTCGCCCCGGCACCGTCCTCGGCGGCGGCCGGCGCGACGCCGAATCCGGCGACCCCGCCGAGACCGAGCATCGCGCCCACCACCGCTGCCAGCGATGCCAGTGCGATCCCCCGGCCGGCGAGACGGCGGATACTGCTGCGGCGTGCCCCCCGGCGCGCATCCGTCTCGCGGTTCCCCGCTCCTGCCGACATCATCGTCCTCCTCCGAGCCCGTGCGCCTCGGCACGGACGTGAGCCGGCGCGACCGGACGCCGGCGCCGGCGGGTCAGCAGCGGCGGGAGCACGGCGGCGAGCGCGAGCCCTCCCCCTCCGCCGAGAGCGGCGATCGCGGGCACCGGACCGGCGCCGGTCGCCGCGAGCACCTGCGGCGTGGCGGTGAGCACGGTCGGCGCCTTCCCGGTATCGACCGCACCCGGATCCTGCCCCGAGGGCCCGGCGGGTCCGGCACCCCCGGCCGGTCCGGTCCCGGTCGCCGCGGGCCCCGCGCCGTTGGTCTCCGCGGCGGCTGCCGGATCGTTCGCCGAAGGCGCGGTGTCGGTGCCCTTGGCTCCTCCGGTCCCGGTGAGACACTGG
Organism: Microbacterium sp.; assembly: GCA_031277885.1. Taxonomy (GTDB): domain Bacteria; phylum Actinomycetota; class Actinomycetes; order Actinomycetales; family Microbacteriaceae; genus Microbacterium. The sequence continues at coordinate 1,277 of JAITLM010000154.1, read as the reverse complement.
CTCGGCCCCTGGCGATCGCAGTCCGGAGGCAGCGGTGCCTCGTTCGCGAGCCGGTTCGATCCATCCGGCGTGAAGGTCGGGTTGTTGCAGTCGTTGATGCCCTTGATCTGCGGATTCCCGCCGGGGATCTTCTTGATCTGCGACTGCCCGGCCTGCACCAGGTTGATCGGAAGCGGCGAGTACCCGAGAACGTCGGCCTGCTGCTGCCCCTCGCAGAGGAAGTACGCGCCGAAGTCGGCGAGGGTCATGCCCTTGTCTTCAGTGAAGTTGTTGCTCAGATCCGTCGGCAGGATGATGTAGCTGTAACTGGAGAGCGGGTACGTGCGGGGGTCGCCGTCGCCGTAGACGTCGCGCAGATCCTGCGTCAGGTAGTCCGGCGAGCCCGCGTCCTCGTTGATGTGCGCACGCAGCAGCGCGACCGCCACGTTCGGCGCCGTCGGCTCGGAGTAGTAGCCCGAGTTGTTCAGCATCTTCACCACGGGGAAGCCGCTGTTGAGCGCGTACGAGTACTCCACGAAGGTGATCGCCCCTGCCGACTGCGGCTGGGCCACGTAGCCGGCGACGCCGTTCGACCCCGCGCGGGCCACGAAGCCGCTGCCCGCCTGCACCGGGTAGTTGCTCGTGACACCGCAGTGGTCGCCGATGACCGGGCGCCCCACCTTCGCGCAGTACGCGTCCCACAGCGCGGACTGCTCCTGGCGCATCCAGATCGTGAACTGCGCGGTGGCGCCCGAGCCGTCGGAGCGCACCACGGGCACGATCGGGATCGCCGGAAGCGCCAGCGCCGGGTTGTCGGCGGCGATCGCCGGATCGTTCCAGGTGCTGATGACGCCGGTGAAGATCTTCGCGAGCACCTCGCCGGACAGGCGGAGGTTGGTCACCCGGCGTCCCGCGATCTGAAGGTTGTACATGAACGACGTGCCTCCGGCCACGATCGGCATGTAGGCGAAGCCGCGGTTGGGTCTGGTGTCGCCCTCGTTGCTGTTCCCGATCGCGTAGGGGATCTCGCTGACGCCGAAGTCCGAGGTGCCGTTCGCGAAGTCGTTGCGCCCCTGCGTGGATCCCGACTCGGAGTAGGTGATCTTCCACTGGTAGTTCGCGAAGACGTTGCGGATCCACTGCTGCAGGGCGTTGGCCGACCAGGTCGATCCGGAGCCGTTGATCGGCGCATGCACCGACCCCGCAGCATTCGCGGGGGCGGCGAGCTGCATCCCCCCGCCGACCGCGATGAGGACGCCGAGCAGGGCGACGAGCAGGCGCCCCCGGCCGAACCGGCG
>JAITLM010000150.1 GCA_031277885.1 Microbacterium sp. | reverse complement strand
AGGTCGGTGTTGGGTCGGTAGTGGTCGACGGCGAGGATCGCTCCGGTGATGGGGTGGGTGAGGACCCTCTCCCAGGCGGTCGCGTTCCCGGCGAGGATCCGGGCGGTGTGCGTGTCGATGGGCTGCCCGCCGGCGAGTTCTCCGGGCTGCTCGGTGCGCACCCTGAACCGGGAAGCGGATCCGACCCGCGACCGACGTCCACCGGCACCGGCGGCGGCGCCGTCAGTGCCGGCTGCGCCCGCGGTGTCGGTGGCGTCGGTCGCGCCCGGGGTATCGGTGGCGCCCTTGGCGGTGTCCGAGGTGTCGGTGTCGGCCGCATCGGTGGCATCGGGCGCGAGGAGGGTGAGCACGGGAACGGTGACCTCCACCCGTGCCTGGATCGCGGACAGCAGCCCGGCCGTGGTGTCGTGCCCGGACGCCGTCCCGGTGAGGAGGGTGTCGGCGCAGAGGTCCGCGCGCAGCTGATCCATGGTCCGGTCGTCACCGGGGTCGCCGAGCCCGCCCGGATCCGGGTCGATGCCACCGGCGGCGTTCTTCGAGGCTTGCACGTTCGCGAGCGTGACCGCGCGGGCTTGCTGGGTGAGCCGGTCGTAGATGCCGTCGACGATCGCGGCGGAGTGGATCAGGGCGAGGGCTTTCTGCCCGTCACCGAGGTCTTCCCGCCACACCCTCCGGTCCTGCTGTGCGTCCCGGTGACGGTCCGTGAGACTCCGCGGAGCCAACCGTTCCGCGACCCGCTCGACGATCCGCTTCGCACGATGCGGTGTCTCGCCCTCCGAAGCGGCGACCGCGATGGCTTCGTATTCGGCCCGCACCGTCTCATCGAGGCGGGCGCCGGCGTCCTGGATCACCCGCACATGGGCGGCGTTGATCCGCGCTTCCCCGAACGCGCGTGTCACTTCCGGGAACCGGGTCATCAGGTCCGCGGCCCGCGCCATCCGGGCCTGCACCACCCGATCCGACATGCGCAGCACCCCGGCCAGCTCCGCCGCGACCGACCGTGTCGCGAGATCCACCGCCTCACCCCGCACCGGCCCTGCACCCGCGTCTCGCGCGGCGATCTCCTCCGCGACGCGTTGCGCGGCCCCGAGCTGCGCGTCCCGCAACGCCTGGAACCGGATGATCGTCGCCTCCGCCGCGGCCACACCCTCCCTCAACAGGCGCAGCACCCTGACCGGATCCACCGGGTCGACCCCGGGATACACCACCGCACCTGCCGTGTTCGTCATGAGTCAAGTCAACACGGGACCACCGACATTCCCACCCCGAAAACCACCCCCTCACCAGGCGAAACATCACAAACACATCACATCGTGATCGACGCCCCCTCGGGTGGTCGCATCGCCGCCGCCGCTAGGATTCCTGCGTGGCGAACCGCAAGACCAAGAAGACCGCACCCGCGTCCGCGCGCCCTGCGGCGCGCTCCCGTTCCGGCAACCCCGCGAAGCGTCCGGTCGAGCAGCTGCCGCCGGTCACCCTGGGGGATTGGATCGGCGCCGCCCGCCCTCGCACCCTGCCGCTCGCGATCGCTCCGGTGCTCGTCGGCACGGGCGCCGCGCGGCTGGGGGACCCTCAGTTCCACTGGGTGATCGCGCTCGCCTGCCTCTCGGTCGCCGTGTGCCTCCAGATCGGCGTGAACTTCACGAACGACTACAGCGACGGCGTCCGCGGCACCGACGCGCACCGGGTCGGTCCCGCCCGGCTCACCGCCTCGGGACGCGTGTCGGCGAAGAGCGTGCTGTACACGGGTCTCGCGTTCTTCGCGCTGGCCGCGATCGCCGGCATCGGCATCACGATCCGCACCCAGCAGTGGTGGCTGATCGCGGTCGGTGCGGTCTGCATCGTCGCCGCCTGGTTCTACACGGGCGGCAAGCGGCCCTACGGCTACAACGCGCTCGGCGAGGTCTTCGTCTTCGTGTTCTTCGGTCTGGTCGCCACGCTCGGCACGACCTGGGTGCAGTCGCTGAAACTGCCGCAGGAGGCGTGGATCGGCGCGATCGCGGTCGGCCTCTTCGCGTGCGCGGTGCTGCTGGCCAACAACCTCCGCGACATCGATCAGGACCGTCTGGTCGGCAAGCGCACGTTGACGGTCGTGATCGGCAAGCGGGCCACGCAGATCGTCTACACCGTGTTCGTGATCCTGCCGTTCCTCGCGCTCGTGCTGCTCGCGCTGTTCTACCCGGTCGCCTGGGTGGGGCTGCTCGCGCTGCTGGCGTTCCTGCCGGCGCTCGTGATCGTGTGGGCGTACCGGGAGCCGAAGGAGCTCGTGATCGCCCTCGCGCTCACCTCGCTCGGCACGCTGGTCTACGCCGGGGTGCTGCTCTGGGCGTTCATCTCGCCCGCGGTGTGAGCGGATCGGGATCCCGGCGGCGGGTCGCCGTCCAGGCCCCGCCCACCGGGTGCATAGAGTCTTTTCGTAAGATTCCGAGCATGCCTCTGAGTTCGTCGCGCCCGTCCGCGCCCACTGACACTCTCGGAGACCGGCGGGTCGCACGCTCATCCCGGCGCTCGCGCGTCGTCCGGACCACCGCGGCCCTGCTCGGCGTCGCACTCGCCGGCGGCCTCGCCGCCTGCTCGAACGACACCGTCGCCGACCAGTACCGCAACGGCGACAACAAGGGCTACATCGGCTCCGACGGCATGCGCGTCGAGGAGATCAAGCCCGCCGACCGCACCAAGCCCGTGACCTTCGGGGGCACGCTCGAGAGCGGCAAAGCCTTCGAGAGCAGCTCGATCGCGGGCGACGTCGCCGTCGTGAACTTCTGGTACGCCGCGTGCGGTCCCTGCCGGGTCGAGGCGAAGGACCTCGAATCCGTCTGGAAGAAGTTCGACGGCAAGGGCGTCTCCTTCGTGGGCGTGAACACCTACGACCAGGCCGGCACCGCCACGGCCTTCAACGACAAGTACGGCGTCACCTACCCGAGCATCATCGACGTGAACACCGGCGGCGCGAAGCTCGCGTTCGCCGAGGTCACCTCGATCCAGGCCACCCCGACCACGCTCGTCCTCGACAAGCAGGGCCGGGTCGCCGCGCGGGTGATCGGCCCGATCGGATCCGCCTCGATCCTCGAGACGCTCGTCCAGGACGCGCTGGACGAGAAGTGACGAGCGTGAGCGCAGCCCGCACGGACGCCGCCGCGGCGATCCTCGCCCCGCGGGGGGCGACCGCGTGAACATCGACGCGATCGTCGGATCCGGCGCCCTCTGGGCGGCCGTTCCGGTCGCCATGCTCGCCGGGCTCCTGTCGTTCCTCTCGCCCTGCGTGCTGCCGCTCGTGCCCGGCTACCTCGGCTTCGTCGGGGGAGCGGTGGGCGGATCCGCGCCGCAGCAGGACGGCACCACGAAGGCCCCCACACGCCGCCAGATGGTGCTCGGGGTGCTGCTCTTCATCCTGGGCTTCACGCTCGTCTTCATCCTCATGGCGGTCGTCGGCGGCACGGCGGGCGTGTTCCTGCTGCGCTGGGGCGACCTGATCACCCGCATCCTCGGCGCGGTCATCATCGTCATGGGCCTGGTCTTCATCGGCGTCTTCGGCTTCGCCCAGCGCACCGTGCGGATGAACGTGTCGGGTCGTGCGGGACTCATCGGCGCCCCGCTGCTCGGCGTCGCCCTCGGCATCGGCTGGAGCCCCTGCCTGAGCCCCACGCTCTCCGCGATCGTCGCGCTCTCGGTCAACGTCGGCGACGTGAGCCGCGCGGTGTGGCTCGGCATCGCGTACTCGCTCGGCCTGGGCATCCCGTTCCTGCTCGTCGCCCTCGGCTTCGGCTGGGCGACGCGCTCGCTCTCGTTCCTGCGCCGCCACGTGCGCGTCGTCAACATCGTCGGAGGTGCACTGCTCATCGTGCTGGGTCTGCTCATGGTGACCGGCGTCTGGAAGGCGATCATGTCGAGCATCGGGGCGGTGGTCGGCAGTGTCGAACTCCCGCTCTGACGCCGAAGCGCCCGAGGCCCCCGAGACGCCGGAGGCATCCGCGACCGTGAAGGATCCCATGCGCGAAGGCTCGAACAAGCGCGAAGGCTCGAAGAAGAAGGCCGGCGCCGATCGCGCGACCGACCCGCTGCGCCCGAGCGACCACATCGACGGCGACGGGGACTCCCGCGGCGACGGGATCGACTCCCCGAAGCTCAACGTCGTCGGCTGGCTGCGCTGGGGCTGGCGACAGCTCACCAGCATGCGCACCGCTCTCGTGCTGCTGCTCATCCTCGCGATCGCCGCGATCCCGGGGTCGATCTTCCCGCAGCGGATGGCGGATCCGAACGGCGTCACGCAGTGGAAGGCCGACCACCCGGATCTGTTCCCGATCCTGGACGGCATGCAGCTGTTCGACGTCTATCTGTCGGCGTGGTTCTCGGCGATCTACCTGCTGCTGTTCCTCTCGCTCGTCGGCTGCGTGATCCCGCGCATCAAGCACCACCTCAAGGCGCTGCGCTCGCGTCCGCCGCGCACGCCCGTGCGGCTGGGACGCCTCGACGACCACCGCGAGGCGACCCGCACCGTCAGCGGATCCGACCCCTCCGCCGCCGCGGAGCAGAGCATCGCGATCGCGGAGAGGCAGCTGCGCGCACTGCGCTACCGCGTGCAGCGCTACGACGACAAGCGCGGCTTCTCGGTCTCGGCCGAGCGCGGCTACGCCCGCGAGACGGGCAACCTGCTCTTCCACCTGGCCCTGCTCGGGGTGCTCGTGTCGGTCGGCGTGGGCGGCAGCTTCGCCTACACCGGGCAGCGCGTGGTCGTGCAGGGCACGAGCTTCGTCAACACCCTCCTCGACTACTCGTCGATGAACCGCGGCCGCTTCGTCTCCGACGACGCGCTCGCGCCCTACCGGATGACGCTGGACTCCTTCGACGTCACGTATCAGCCGTTCGATCCGAACAAGTCGTCCTCGGGTCAGGCCGGCGACTTCGCCGCGAACGTGACGGTCTCCGAGCCGGGACAGAAGGCGCACAAGGCCGAGGTGCAGGTGAACCACCCGCTCGGCATCGCCGGCGACCGCGTGTATCTGCTCGGCAACGGCTACGCGCCCACCATCACGGTCAAGAACGCGAAGGGCGACGTCGTCTTCCACGACTCGGTGCCGTTCCTGCCGCAGAACAACAGCACGATGATGTCGATCGGCATCGTCAAGGTCGCCGACGGCCTCCCCGAGCAGCTCGGACTTCAGGGCTTCTTCTACCCGACCTCGGCGAAGCTGGCCACGGGCGCCCTCACCTCGGTCTACCCGGACCTCATCAACCCCACGCTCACGCTGAACGTCTTCGCCGGCGACCTCGGCATCGACGACGGAACCCCGCGTTCGGTGTACGTGCTCGACACCGGATCCATGAAGCAGCTCACCGGTGGCAAGACGGGGACCAAGTCGATCGAGCTCGCGCCCGGCGAGACCACCGCGCTGCCGAACGGCATGGGCACGATCACGTTCGACAACGAGGCGCCGAAGGACGCGAAGGACTACTCGCAGTCCGTCAAGCGCTACGTCTCGCTGCAGATCCACCACGATCCCTCCGAGCAGTGGGTGCTGGTCTTCGCCCTCGTGGCCCTCCTCGGTCTCGTGCTCGCGCTGTTCGTGCCGCGCCGACGCATGTGGGTCAAGGCGACCGTCGTGGACGGCGCGGTGCACCTGGAATACGCGGGCCTCGCCCGAGGCGAGGATCCGACCCTCGCCGCCGCCGTCGAGGACCTGCGCGACGGGCACGCGCGCCTGCTCGACGCCGACGGCGCGACCGCGGCGGTCCCCGACGACACCACCGCGGCTGCCGAGACCGCGACCACCGACGAATCAGAGCCCGATGACAGCGGAATTCCGCGGAAGTAGGCTGACAGCATGAACTTCGACTCCCTGTCGATCCTGATGATCTGGACCGCGGTCGCGATCTACGCCGCGGCCTTCATCGCCTACGCGTTCGACCTCGCCAAGCGCTCGCAGGTCGCCGCCGACGCCAAGGCCGTCGTACCGGAACGGGAGCTCGTCGGCGCGGCCGTGGGCGCCCCGACCTCCTCGGCCGGTCGCGCGACCGGTTCCGGCGGCGCGGGCAAGACGGCACCGGCCCCGCAGCGTTTCGTCATGGCGCGGATCGGCACCGCGCTGACCACGCTCGGCTTCCTCTTCCACCTGGCGGGCACGGTGCTGCGCGGCGTCGCGGCGGGCCGCGTGCCGTGGTCGAACATGTACGAGTTCTCGATGACGGGGACGCTGCTGATCATCGCGGTCTACATCGCGGTGAACATCTGGTTCGACCTGAAGTACCTCGGCACCTTCATCGTCGGCCTCGTCGTGGTGCTGCTCGGCGGCGCCGCCACGGGCTTCTACGTCGAGGTCGTGCCGCTCGCCGACCCGCTCAAGAGCGTGTGGCTCGTGATCCACGTGTTCGTGGCATCGCTGGGCACCGCGTTCTTCGCCCTCGCCTTCGCGCTCAGCGTGTTCCAGCTCATGCAGGCGCGCCGCGAGGCGAAGGTGCTCGCGGAGGCGCCGAAGACCGGACCGCGATTCCTCGCCACGCTCCCCTCCGCGGAGCGCCTGGAGGGCCTCGCCTATCGGTTCGCGACCGTGGGCTTCATCTTCTGGACGTTCACCCTCATCGCCGGATCCATCTGGGCGAACGACGCCTGGGGCCGCTACTGGGGCTTCGACACCAAGGAGACCTGGACGTTCATCATCTGGGTGCTCTACGCCGGCTACATCCACGCCCGTGCGACGCGCGGCTGGCGCGGATCCCGCTCGGCCTGGCTGTCGATCGTCGGCTTCGCCGCGGTGCTGTTCAACTTCACGATCGTCAACCTGTTCTTCAAGGGCCTGCACGTCTACTCGGGCCTGAGCTGAGCGGCTCGACCGCGCAGGGCAGGCGGTGAGCGCTCGGCGGGCCTGGCTGCGGCCGGGCGCCCTCGCCGTGATCGCGCTGGCGCTCGTCGCCGCGGGCGTCGTGATCAGCGGGATACTGCCGCTCGCCGACGCGGGAGCGCTGGCGGGACGCACGACCCCGGTGCTCGGCTTCGTGAGCGCGATCACGATGGTCGCCGAGCCCGCCCGGGATGCCGGCCTGTTCGTCGTCATCGCGCAGCAGCTA
>JAITLM010000010.1 GCA_031277885.1 Microbacterium sp. | reverse complement strand
GCGAGGACGACGATCCCGACCGACTCCACGACGACCGTCTGGGGCACGAGGGTGAACGTCCACACCTCGGTGATCCCGAACAGTCCGACCGTGAGCGCGAGCAGGAGTGCCCCGAGCGTCGCGATCAGGAACAGCAGCGACAGCACGGTCGCCGCCTGCAGGAGCCTGCCGCGGAGCGCGACCATCCCGATCGCGAGCACCAGCGCTGCGACGGCGTTGAGCACGAACAGCACGCCGAGGACCCCGCCGACGCCGTCGAACACGAGGAAGAGGTGGATCCCGCCGGTCGCGAGGAGGACGAGCGTGCTGAGGATCCGCATGACCCGCAGCGCCGGGGTGGTGGTCGACGTCATCGTGCTACCTGCTTCCGTCTCGAGCCGAGGCCTTCTGGGGTGACACGAGGTGCGCGTCGCTGCGGTTCATCCGCGCCGTCCAGAGGACGTCGCGCCCGAACGACTCGAGCAGCAGCAGAAGTGCGCCCGCCGCGGCGATGACGGCGAGGACCGGGGGCAGCACCGGCGCGGCGATCACGGCGAGCACGATGCCGCAGATCGCGGCGACGACCTTGCGCCAGTACCGGTACGGCAAGGCGCGCCCCAGGAACGGCAGCACCTGCGCGGCGGCGACGAACGCGTAGCGCATGAGACCGATCGCGAGCACCCAGCCGCCCACGAATCTCACGTCGTACACGCTCAGCACGAGCAGCAGGAACGCGTCGACCTCCATGTCGAAGCGGGCGCCGAGCTCGCTCACCGTGCCGGTGCGGCGGGCGACGAAGCCGTCCACGCCGTCGAGGGCGAGCGCGACGGTGACGATCGCCACGAGGAGCACGGAGGAGATGCCGGCCGTGAACGAGGTCACGACGAGACCCGTGGCGACTCCGACGAGCATCGACCGGGTGGCGGTGACCGCGTTGGCGGCGCCGAAGCGCGTGCTGCCGCGGCGCCGGAGCCCGCGCGAGACCAACGCGGAGGACACGACCAGATAGCCGAGCGCCGCCGTCCATCCCGCGGGGGACAGCGGCGTCGAGGCGCCGACCGCCAGTAGCAGCAGGACTCCTGCGGCCACCCAGAACCAGGGCGTGAGCTGAACCTTTCGCATCCGGCCTCCGTGTTACTTTCATGGTAGTCATGGGTGACACGACGCAGCGGGCGGTCGAGGTTCACGCGGATCGCTCGAAGTCGGCGACCGCGTGGTGGACCACGGCCCATGGTCTCGGCGAGTTCCGGACGGAACCGGTGCGGACTCCCGGTCCAGGAGAGGCCGTCGTGCGCACCCTCTGGACGGGGATCAGCCGCGGCACGGAGTCGCTCGTCGTCCGCGGCATGGTCCCGCGATCCGAGCACGAGCGGATGAGGGCGCCCTTCCAGGACGGCGACTTCCCGTTCCCGGTGAAGTACGGCTATCTCAACGTCGGCGTGGTCGAGGAGGGCCCCGCTGCCCTGCGGGGACGGACGGTGTTCGCCCTTCTCCCGCACCAGTCGCGCAGCGTCGCGCCGGTGGAGGCGCTCGTGCCCGTGCCGTCCGGAGTGCCGGCGCGGCGGGCGGTGCTCGCCGGTTCGGTCGAGACCGCGGTGAACGTGCTCTGGGACGCGGCGCCCGCGATCGGCGACCGCGTGCTCATCGTCGGAGCCGGGACGATCGGCTGCGCGTTGGCGCGGCTGGCGTGCGGGATCCCCGGGGCCGAGGTCACCGTGGCCGACGTCGACCAGGGGAAGCAGCGCGTCGTGGAGGCGCTCGGGGCGCGGTTCGCGCCCGCCACGGATCCGCCCGGCGAGGCGGACGTGGTGATCGAGGCCAGCGGATCCGGCGCCGGACTGCAGCGCGCACTGCGGAGCGCTCCCGAGGACGGCGAGATCGTGGTGGCGAGCTGGTACGGCGCCGGCCCTGTGCCGCTCGAGCTCGGCGCGGACTTCCACTCGCGCCGGTTGCGCCTCAGGTCGAGTCAGGTCGGTGCCGTCGCCGCGAGCCATCGAGCGCGATGGACGACACGGGACCGGCTGAGCCTCGCGCTCCGGCTTCTGGAGGACCCGGCGTTCGACCTGCTGCTCGGCGCGACCGCCTCCTGGCGCCGCCTGCCCGAGGTGACCGCGGGTCTCGCCGAGGGCACCGCAGGGGAACTCTGCCAGACGATCGATTGGAGCACGCGATGACCTTCGCCGTGACCGTCCGCGACCACCTGATGATCGCCCACAGCCTCCGCGGAGAGGTCTTCGGCCCCGCCCAGCGCCTGCACGGCGCGACCTATGTCGTCGACGCCTCGTTCCGCGCCTCGGAGCTCGATCCCCACGGCATCGTCGTGGACATCGGACGGGCGTCGGAGGCGCTGCGCGAGATCGTCGGCGCGCTGTCCTACCGCAACCTCGACGACGAGCCCGACCTCGAGGGCCTCAACACGACGACCGAACGGCTGTGCCAGCTCATCGGCGACCGGCTGTTCGAGCGGGTGCGCGACGGCGGCCTCGGCGATGCGCGGCTGACGGGCATCGCCGTCACCCTGCACGAGTCGCACATCGCCTGGGCGTCCTACGAGGTGACGATGTGACCGGCCGCCCGCTCACCTTCCTCGTCCCGGAGGGGATCGACGACCCGTCCAGGGTGAGCGGCGGGAACGTGTACGACCGCCGTGTGCGCGACGGGCTCGGCTCCCGCGGATGGCGGGTCACGACCGTCGAGGCGAGGGACGCCGGGCGTGCGGCGGCGGTACTGCGCGAGGCGCCGGGCGGAACGACCGTCCTCGTGGACGGCCTCGTCGCGCTCTGGGCGCCGGAGGCGATCGCCGAGGTCGCGGCGCGGGCGCGGACGGTGATCCTCGCGCACATGGTCGCAGCGGCGTTCCCGGATGCGACGGCGCCGACGGTGGACGCCGAGCGTCGGGCGCTGACCGCCGCGGACCACGTCGTCGTGACGAGCCGATGGACCGCGGACGAGCTCCGCCGTCGCGGGCTGGCGGAGCCCGGGCGCGTGACGGTCGCGTCGCCCGGGGTCGATGTGCCGGCGGCGGAGCCGTCGTCGGAGTCGAGGGAGGAGCCGCCGCGGCTCGATCTCCTCTGCGTCGGCGTCGTGGCGCCGCACAAGGGACAGGATGTGCTGCTCGCCGCACTCGACCGGCTGCGGGGACGCGGCTGGACATGCCGGATCGTCGGCTCGTCCCGGCCGTTCGGCGCCTTCGCCTCCTCGGTGTCGCGCGACGCGCAGCGGTTCTCCGGCCGCGTGCTGCTCACCGGCGTCCTCGACGGTCCCGAGCTCGCGAAGGAGTATCGTCGCAGCGCGCTGCTCGTGGCGCCGTCGCGCGTGGAGAGTTCCGGCATGGCGATCACCGAGGCGCGCGGCCACGGTGTCCCGGTGCTGGCTGCGGAGGTGGGCGGCATTCCCGACACGGTGGCAGGAGGAGGGGCCGTCCTCGTGCCGCCCGGCGATCCCGTCGCCCTGGCCGCCGCCCTCGACGCCTGGATGATGGATCCGGCCCTGCGCCGGCGGCTGCGTGCCGAGGCCCGCGCGGCGCGCGCCG
>JAITLM010000108.1 GCA_031277885.1 Microbacterium sp. | reverse complement strand
TGAGCCGCGACCGCACCAAGCACCAGGTCGCCGAGGTCACCTCGCTCGGCCTCGTGCAGATGACCCGCAAGAAGCTGGGTCTCGGCCTGCTGGAGACCTTCAGCGAGCCCTGCGAGGTGTGCGCGGGCCGTGGCGTCATCGTGCACCACGACCCCGTCGTCAAGCACCGCGCGGCCGCGCCGCAGCAGAGCTCCAACCGCCGTCAGCGCGGCGGGAACGGCGCCGCGAACGCCGGCGCTCCGGCTCCGGCACCCGCCGCGGCGCCCGCGAACGGGGGCACGCACGGCATCCCCGAGGGTGCGAAGTCCGCTCTCGCCCAGATCGCCGCCTCCAGCCGTGCGGCCGAGACGCCGGCGGGTGAGGCCCCGGTCGAGCCCGCGGCAGAGGCTCCGGCCGAGCGCGCAGGACAGGAGCGCGCCAAGAAGCCGCGCAAGAAGCGCGGCTCCGACCGCAGCAAGGCGCCCAAGACGGAGGCGGAGCAGCTGCTCGACTCCGTGCTGGACGCGCTGCCCGAGCCGAAGGCGCCGGGACAGGGCCGCAACCGCCGAAGGGTGACCACCGCGGCGCTCTCCGCGGGCACCGCCGTCGTGCACACGACCGAGGCGGCGCCGCAGGCGGACCAGGCCTGACCGGCCCGCAGGACCAATCAGGAGGGCTCGGCGCTACGGCGCCGGGTCCTCCTCGTCGTTCCCCGCAGGGACCTCGCCGTGGTGCGCGCGCAGGTAGCGCTCGACGCGCCGGTCCGGCGCGAGCCAGATCACGGCCACGATCACGAACGGCACGAGACCCAGCCACGGGGCCACGAACGACAGCGCGAGGCCCGAGAGATACAGCACGAGGGACGCGATGCCCTTCACGTCGCGCCCGAACGCCTCGTGGAACCGATCGCCGTCGGGCCCGCGGGCGATCATCCGCTGCAGGATCGTGTAGGCGATCGCGGCGCCGAGCAGATTCAGCCCGTAGACGATCGTCGGCACCTGGGCGACGCGGGTCTCGGTCAGCCAGGCGGTCGTGAACGGGTAGAGCGACAGCCAGAACAGCAGGTGCAGGTTGGCCCAGAGCACGGTGCCGTTCACGGCGGGGCGCAGCTGGAACAGGTGGTGGTGGTTGCTCCAGTAGATCCCGACGTAGACGAAGCTGAGCAGATAGGTGAGCAGCCCGAGGCCCGAGGTGTGCACGAGGTCGGTCCAGGTCGTCCCCTTCGGCACGGCGAGACCGAGCACCATGACCGTGATGATGATCGCGAGGACGCCGTCGCTGAAGGCCTCCAGGCGGCTCGAGGTCATCGCGGGATCCTCGTGTCGTGTTCGTGGCCTCCGGTGCGATCCCGGGCCGGCACGCGCAGGCCGGACGCGATCAGCCGGCGCGTGAGCTCCTTGCCGCCCACGTGCTCCGCGCCTCCCGCGACGAGCCGCTCCAGCGCGTCCTCCGGGACGTCGTAGTGGTCCAGGTCGAACGCCCGGCGGGGGATGTCGTGCAGGGCGGCGAAGGCGTGCAGCTCGGCGACGCTGGCGTCGCTGACCAGGTGCGCCCAGAAGCGGCCGTGCGCGGGCCAGATCGCGTCGTCCACGAGGATCGCCATTCCGCGATCCTAGACGCGGGGAGGGGAGCCGGGGCCGATCCGGCACGCGATCGGATCCGGGATCCCGCCACGGCGGCGTTCGCTTTGCGAGGGGGCGGCGCATCCGGTAAAGTAGCTCCTTGGTGCACCGCGCCGGACGCCCCACTCGGCCGCCGCGGGATCATGCAACTCGCGCCCGCCACTGCGGATCCCTCTGCTGTGGCGCGATGCAAGCACAGTCTTCCCGTGAGATTACGGAGCGGTCCCGCTCCCCAACGAAACAGGTATGAAGTGGTTTACGCAGTAGTGCGCGCCGGTGGACGCCAGGAGAAGGTCGAGGTCGGCACGATCGTTCAGCTCGACCGCCTGAAGGCGGCCCAGGGCGACAAGGTCGAGCTCGCCGCGGTGCTCCTCGTCGACGGTGACAAGATCACCACCGACGCCGACAAGCTCGCGAAGGTCAAGGTCACCGCCGAGGTCGTCAGCCACCTCCGCGGCCCGAAGATCGTCATCCAGAAGTTCAAGAACAAGACCGGTTACAAGAAGCGCCAGGGGCACCGTCAGGACCTCACGCGCGTCAAGATCACCGGCATCAAGTAAGCACGAAGAGGAGCTGAGAAATGGCACACAAAAAGGGTGCGAGCTCGACCCGCAACGGTCGTGACTCCAACGCACAGCGACTCGGCGTGAAGCGCTTCGGCGGCCAGACCGTCAGCGCCGGCGAGATCCTCGTCCGCCAGCGCGGCACGCACTTCCACCCCGGCGTGAACGTCGGCCGTGGCGGCGACGACACGCTGTTCGCCCTCGCCGCCGGTGCGGTCGAGTTCGGCGCGAAGGGCGGCCGCAAGGTCGTCAACATCGTCGCGGCTGCCGAGTAAGGCTTCCACAGACTCAGCCACCGGCTGAGCGCTGTTCGGAACGGGGCGGGCTTCGGCTCGCCCCGTTTCCCCATTTCCGGGCACGTCCGTTCCGCCCCCAATCCAGGAGGATCCGCATGGTCACGTTCGTCGACAGGGTGACGCTGCACCTGCGCGCGGGCAAGGGCGGCAACGGCTGCGTGTCGGTGCACCGCGAGAAGTTCAAGCCCCTCGGCGGCCCGGACGGCGGCAAGGGGGGCGACGGCGGCGACATCGTTCTCGTCGCCGACCCGCAGACCGGCACCCTGCTCTCGTACCACCACTCGCCGCACCGCACGTCGCAGAACGGCGGCTTCGGGATGGGCGACCACCGCGCCGGTTACGACGGCGAGGACCTCGAGCTGCCCGTTCCCGTCGGAACGGTGGTCAAGACCCCCGGCGGCGACGTCCTGGCCGACATGATCACCCCGGGCGAGCGCTTCGTGGTCGCCGCGGGCGGCCATGGCGGGCTCGGCAACGCGGCGCTCGCGACGCCGAAGCGCAAGGCCCCCGGGTTCGCGCTGCTGGGCACGCCCGGCTACGAGGGCGACGTGGTGCTCGAGCTCAAGACCGTCGCCGACGTGGCGCTGGTCGGCTACCCGTCCGCCGGCAAGTCGAGCCTGATCGCGGCGGTCTCCGCCGCACGGCCGAAGATCGCGGACTACCCGTTCACCACGCTGCATCCGAACCTCGGCGTCGTCCAGGCCGGCGAGTCGCGCTACACCGTGGCCGACGTGCCCGGCCTCATCGAGGGCGCGAGCGAGGGCCGCGGTCTCGGTCTGCAGTTCCTGCGACACGTGGAGCGCTGCTCCGCCCTGCTGCACGTGCTCGACTGCGCCACGCTCGAGCCCGGTCGCGACCCGCTCAGCGACCTCGACGTGATCCTCGCCGAGCTCGCCGCCTATGAGGTTCCGGAGGGGCAGATCCCGCTGCTGGAGCGTCCGCAGGTGGTCGCGCTCAACAAGATCGACGTGCCGGAGGCCCGCGAGCTCGCCGACTTCGTGCGTCCCGAGCTCGAGGAGCGCGGCTTCCGCGTGTTCGAGATCTCCACCGTGTCGCATGAGGGGCTGCGTCCGCTCACCTTCGCGCTCGGCGAGATCGTCGATGCGCACCGCGCCGAGCTGGCCGCGGCTGCGGCTGCGCCCAAGGAGCGCGTCGTCATCCGGCCGCGCGGCTCGAAGCGCGAGTTCGAGATCCGCGTCGAGGGCGGCAGCTACGGCAACGTGTACCGGATCCTCGGCGACAAGCCGGTGCGCTGGGTGCAGCAGACCGACTTCCAGAACGAGGAGGCGGTGGGCTACCTCGCCGACCGGCTCGAGAAGCTCGGTGTCGAGGACGAGCTGTTCCGCCTCGGCGCCGTGCGCGGCTCCACCGTCGTGATCGGCCCCGGCGAGAGCATCGTGTTCGACTGGGAGCCGCAGATGTCGTCCGCGGCCGAGCTCATCACCTCGCCGCGCGGTCTGGACTCGCGCTTCGACCCGAACACCCGCCGCACCACGAACGAGCGCCGCGAGCAGTATCACGAGCGCATGGACGCGAAGGCGGCCGCCCGCGCCGAGCTCGAGGAGCAGCGTCTCGCCCGGGGCGCCGCAGCGGGAGAGGACGCCGGCAGCGAGGACGCCGGGTGACGGCGCTGACCCGGGCGGATCTGCTGACCGCGGCGCGGATCGTCGTCAAGGTCGGATCCTCCTCGATCAGCGGTGAGGCGGCATGGCGGATCCCGCTGCTCGTGGAGGCGCTCGCGGCGGCGCATGCGCGCGGCACCGAGATCGTCCTGGTGTCCTCCGGTGCGATCGCCACCGGCATCCCGTTCCTGCAGCTCGACGCCAGGCCCACCGACCTCGCCACCCAGCAGGCCGCAGCGGCCGTGGGGCAGAACGTGCTGATCTACCGCTATCAGGAGGCCCTGCGTCCGCACGGCATCGTGGCGGGGCAGGTGCTGCTGACCACGGGCGACCTGGAGCACCCGACCTCGCGCAGCAACGCGCGCCGCGCCATGGAGCGCCTGCTCGGCCTGCGCGTGCTGCCGATCGTGAACGAGAACGACACGGTCGCGACGCAGGAGATCCGCTTCGGCGACAACGACCGGCTCGGCGCGCTCGTGGCGCAGCTGACCGGCGCCGATGCGCTCGTGCTGCTCAGCGACGTGGAGTCGCTCTACACGCGGCCGCCGTCCGATCCTTCCGCCGAACCGCTCGACGTCGTGGCGGCGGGCGCTGACCTCTCCGGCCTCGAGTTCGGCGCGACCGTGGTGAACGGCGTCGGCACCGGGGGAGCGGCGACCAAGGTCTCCGCCGCCCGTCTGGCCGCGGCGAGCGGCATCGGCGTGCTGGTGACCAGCGCGGATCTGGTCGCCGAGGCGCTCTCCGGCGCCGAGATCGGCACCTGGTTCGAGCCCGCGGTCTGATTCCGTCATCCGGGCCTCCTGGTCGTGGCGCGTGGGTACACTGACCGCATGTCCACCGTGATCGCCGACTTCGCCGTGCCCGCAGACGCCTCCGCGCAGGACGCGCCGGATTCTCCTGAGACGCGGATGCGCGCCGCCAAGGAGGCGTCCCGCGAGATCGCGCGGCTCACGAGCGCCGGCAAGGTCGCCGCGCTGCACGCGATCGCCGACGCGCTCACGGCATCGTCGGTCGACATCATCGCCGCCAACGCGCGCGACCTCGCGCGCGGCGTGGAGGACGGCATCGGCGACGGGCTCCTCGACCGGCTCCGCCTGGACGAGAAGCGGATCGACGCACTGGCGGCGGCGGTCCGCGAGGTCGCCACCCTGCCGGATCCTGTCGGCCGCGTCGTCGGCGGGCACCGCATGCCGAACGGCGTCGCGCTGGAGCAGGTGCGGGTGCCCTTCGGCGTGGTCGGCGCCATCTATGAGGCGCGACCCAACGTCACGGTCGACATCGCCGCGCTCGCGCTGCGTTCGGGCAACGCGGCCGTGCTGCGCGGCGGGAGCGCCGCCAAGGAGAGCAACACGGTCCTCGTGCGCGTCATGCGCGACGCCCTCTCCGGAGCCGGGGTGACCGCGGAAGCGATCCAGACCGTGGACGACTTCGGTCGTGCCGGCGCCACGGCGATGATGCACGCCCGCGGCCTGATCGACGTGCTCGTGCCGCGCGGCAGCGCGGGACTCATCGAGACGGTCGTGACCGAGTCCACCGTCCCCGTGATCGAGACGGGCGCCGGCGTGGTGCACATCGTGCTGGACGAGACCGCTCCGCTGGACTGGGCGCGCGACATCGTCGTGAACGCCAAGGTGCAGCGCCCCAGCGTGTGCAACGCCGTGGAGACCGTCCTGGTGCTCCGCGCAGCCGCCGACCGGCTCGTGCCCGAGGTCGCAGAGGCGCTGATCGCGCAGGGCGTCACGATCCACGGCGACGAGGACGTCCGGCGGCTCGTGTCCGCGGCGGTGCCGACGACCCAGGAGGACTGGGCGACCGAGCACATGAGCCTCGACCTTTCGATGCGCGTGGTGGACGATCTCGACGGTGCGCTCGCGCACATCCGGCAGTACAGCACGGGGCACACCGAGTCGATCATCAGCACCGATGCCCTCTCGATCGAGCGCTTCCTCGCCGAGGTCGACTCGGCCGTCGTGATGGCGAATGCGTCGACGCGCTTCACGGACGGCGGCGAGTTCGGCTTCGGCGCCGAGGTGGGCATCTCCACGCAGAAGCTGCACGCCAGGGGCCCGATGGGACTCGCCGAACTGACCAGCACCAAGTGGCTCGCGCGCGGGGCGGGGCAGACGCGCGGCTGAGCGCTAGACTGAGGAGCTGAGATCCACCCTGATCACTCTGGAGAATCGATGAACCTCGTCGCGCAGCTCGTGCAGACCGCCGCAGAGACCGCCGAGCACCACGGCAACGTGGCGCTGGAGACCCTTCCGTTCGGTCTGATCGCCGCCGGCGTGTTCGCGCTGCTCGGCCTGGTCGCGCTCTCCTATCGCAACGTCGCCAACCGTCACGACCGCAAGGCGCAGGCGTGGGCGGCGGAGCACGGTCACGAAGGACACGGGGCCGGCCACGGTCACTGAGTCGATCCGATGACGACCACTCCGGCGCCGCGGATCGGCGTGATGGGCGGAACGTTCGACCCCATCCACCACGGTCACCTCGTCGCGGCCAGCGAAGTGGCGCACTCGTTCGGACTGGACGAGGTCGTGTTCGTGCCCACGGGGCAGCCGTGGCAGAAGAGCGATGTGTCGGACAGCGAGCACCGCTATCTGATGACGGTCATCGCGACGGCCTCGAACCCGTCGTTCACCGTGAGCCGCGTGGACATCGATCGTGAGGGCCCGACCTACACGATCGACACGCTGCGGGATCTCAAGGCCCATCGCCCCGATGCGGAGTTCTTCTTCATCACGGGCGCAGACGCCGTGGCGCAGATTCTCAGCTGGAGGGATCATGATGAACTGTGGGATCTGGCCCACTTCGTCGCGGTTTCCCGACCAGGTCACGTGCTGAGCACGGACGGTCTGCCCAGCGACGACGTCAGCCAACTCGAAGTCCCCGCCCTCGCGATCTCGTCGACCGATTGCCGATCGCGCGTCCGCGAGGGGGATCCGGTCTGGTACCTCGTGCCGGACGGTGTGGTCCAGTACATCGCGAAGCATCATCTTTATCGGAGCACGTCATGAGCACATCGGATCAGCACGCGCACATTGCTGATCAGTCAGCCGGCGGCAGCCAGTTGACCCGCAAGCAGCTGCGAGAGGCACGCCTCACCGGATCGACCCCGATCGTCACTCCGGAGGAGGCCGAGGCGGCACGCCGGCAGGGCATCGCCGCCGCGAACGCCCAGCCCCCCGCGGTCGTGCCCGTGTCGGCGCCCGTCGCCGAGGCTCCCGTCGCCGAGGCTCCCGTCGCCGAGCCCGCTGCGGCCGTTCCCACGCAGGCCGACGTCGACCCCCAAGACTCCGTCGAGGGCGAGGAACGGCTCACCCGTCGCCAGAAGCGCGAGCAGGAGCGGGTCCGCACCGGCGCGCTGCCGGTGTCCGATCCGTCCGTCCAGGACACTCCGAGTGCGCCTGCGCCTGCGCCCGCCGTCGCCGAGTCCGTTCCGGCGCCCGCCGCGCCCGCGTCGGCGCCGACTGTGCCTTCGGCACCGGAGGCGTCCGAGATGATCACGGACGTGCCGCGGCCGAGCTACCCCAGTCGCCGCCGCTCCTACGAGTCCGCCGCCCCGGTGCCTGCCCCCGTGTCCGAGGAGCAGGACGGCGTCGACGACGCCGAGCAGGGCGTCGCCCCGGTGTCGGTCTCCTCGGTCATGCGCGCCGAGGAGGAGACCGGACGCACGTGGCACGCGGATCCCGTCTCCGCCGCGCCCAAGGCCGTCGACCCCGCACCCGCGCGCCCGGCCGACTCGGCCGCCGCCCCGCTTCTTCCCTCCGTCCCCGCGACGGGCCCGACGCCCGCTCCGGATGCCAGCCCGGTGAGCCTGCCCTTCTCGTCGGAGCAGTCGGCGCTCTGGTCGGCACCGGCCGCCTCCGCCTCCGAGGACCCGCAGACCCCCGCCGCCCCGACGCCGGCCGCACCCGCCGGGATCGCGCCGCGTCCTGCCGCGCAGACCGCGCCCCCCGTCGGTTCCGCGTCCACGGTCAACGCCGGCTTCGGCGAGCGGGTGCTCGCCGAGCAGGCGCGCACCCCGCAGGTCGACTCTTTCGACGCGCTGATCGGCGACTCCACCGGGTCGCACCACGCCGCGCCGAACGCGCTGATCTTCCAGCAGGCGCCCGCCGCGCTGTCGCTGTCGGGTCCCGTCGCCTCGACCGGCGAGATCCTCGTCACCGGCAGCTACGACCTTCCTTCGGGTCTCGGCTCTCGCGGCCACGCCGACGGCATGGCCGACGGCAAGGAGGTCGACGCGGTGCTCGTCGACGGCGAGCTCGCTCCCGCGTCCTCGCCGACCCCGATCGCCGCGAGCGCGGCGATCGGCACGATCAAGCCCGCGGGTGAGGTCATCCGCCCGCCCGAGCCCGAGAAGGGCAACAAGCTCATGCTCGCTCTGACCATCACCGCCGGCGCTCTCGCCGTCGCCCTGGTCGGCGCGCTCATCGTCGCCATCACCACAGGAGCGTTCTCTTCATGATGCAGTCGCCGTCCGCCGCAGACATGCTGCAGATCGCCGCCGACGCGGCCCGGTCCAAGGGCGGGGAGGACCTGCTCGCGCTGAACGTGTCGGAGCCGCTGCCGCTCGTCGACATCTTCCTCCTCGTCACCGGCAACAGCGAGCGCAACGTCGCCGCGATCGCCGACGAGGTCGAGGACAAGATGATCGAAGCGGGCCACAAGCGCGTGCGCCGCGAGGGCCGCAGCGAGGCGCGCTGGGTGCTGCTCGACTTCGGCGACCTCATCGTGCACGTCTTCCATGAGGAGGAGCGCACCTACTACGGCCTCGAGCGCCTCTGGAAGGACTGCCCGGTGGTGCCGATCGCCGAGCCCGCTCCTCTCGTCGTGCCCGCCGAGCGGGACTGATCCGGCGAGGATCCGCGAACCGCGGGTAGGGTCGAGCCGTGGGACGGATCACGACGCTGCGGCCGGTCACCCGGATCGCCCTGGGGGAGGGCGTGCATCGTCGCGCCGACACGCTCGCGGTCGAGGAGCCGCTCGAGATCCGGGTCGGCGGAGCTCCGCTCGCGGTCACGATGCGCACGCCGGGCCATGACGTCGAGCTCGCGATCGGATTCCTCGTCTCGGAGGGCGTGATCTCGGAGAGATCCGACTTCCGTGCCGCGATCCACTGCGGAGGCCCCGGCACCGGAGGCGTCGAGAACACCTACAACGTGCTGGACACCTCCCTCGCACCCGGAGTGAGGCTTCCCGCGGCGGATGAGGCGCGCCGCTTCTACACGACCAGCTCCTGCGGCGTGTGCGGCAAAGCCAGCATCGACGCCGTGCGGACGGTGTCGCATCATGATGTGGCGCAGGACGACGTCCGGGTCGAAGCCGGATGGATCGCGGAGCTGCCGGACCGGCTCCGTGCCGGACAGGCGGCGTTCGACAAGACCGGCGGACTGCACGCCGCCGCGCTCTTCGATGCCGTGAGCGGCGAGCTGCTCGTCATCAGGGAGGACGTGGGCAGGCACAACGCGGTGGACAAGGTGGTCGGCTGGGCCCTGCAGGAGGGGCGGCTCCCGCTGCGCTCCACCGTGCTGCAGGTGTCGGGACGGGCGAGCTTCGAGCTCGTGCAGAAGGCCGCGATGGCCGGGATCCCGATCCTGTCGGCCGTCTCCGCGCCGTCCTCGCTGGCGGCGGAGCTCGCCGAGCAGACCGGGCTCACGCTGCTCGGCTTCGTGCGAGGACGATCCATGAACGTGTACGCGCACGCGCAGCGTGTGCTGATCGACGCGGCGACGCCGGGCGAGGAGCCCGCGCGGGAAGGACGGGCAGGGCGATGAGCGACGACGTGGACGCGCGCGGAGGAACCGCCTTCGGACTCATGCCGGACGAGCCCCGGCAGGGCGGCTACGGGCCGCGCACGAGCGCCGCCTGGTCGCGGAAGCCCTACCGACACCCGGCCGCCGGCTGGGGAGCGGCGAAGTCGGTCGGGCAGGTGCTGCTGCGCGAGCGCGAGCCGATCGCGGGCTCCGGCGCGATGCTCATCATGAACCACGGCGTCTCCGGATACGACTGCCCCGGCTGCGCCTGGCCGGACGATCCGGGCAACCTGCGCCTGGACATCTGCGAGAACGGGATCAAGCACGTCACGTGGGAGATGACGCACAAGCGCGTCGACCGGCAGTTCTTCGCGGCGCACACGGTCGCCGAGCTGTCCGAGTGGACCGACTTCGACCTCGAGGACCAGGGGCGCCTCACCGAGCCGATGAGCTATGACGCCGCGAGCGACCGGTACGTGCCGATCTCCTGGGACGACGCGTTCGCCCTCATCGGCGACGAGCTGCGCGGTCTCTCGAGCCCGGACGAGGCCAGCTTCTACACCTCGGGCCGGCTGAGCAACGAGGCGACGTTCCTGTATCAGCTCATGGTGCGCGAGTACGGCACCAACAACCTCCCGGACTGCTCGAACATGTGCCACGAGGCCTCGGGCCGTGCGCTGAAGGCCTCGCTCGCCACAGGCAAGGGCACGGCGGATCTGCGCGACTGGGAGGAGTGCGACGCGCTCTTCGTCCTCGGCGTGAACGCGGCGTCGAACGCCCCGCGCATGCTGACGGCGCTGTCGGACGCCGTCCGTCGCGGCGCCCAGGTCGTGCACGTGAACCCGCTCGTCGAGGTCGGCGCGACGCGCACGATCGTGCCGCACGAGTTCGTCGACATGGCCCTGTTCAAGAGCACCGCGACGAGCACGATGAACCTGCAGGTGCGACTCGGCGGCGATCTCGCGCTCATCCGGGGGATGGCCAAGGTCGTCTTCGAGGCGGCGGAGGCGGACCCCGCCGTCCTCGATTCCGCCTTCCTCCGCGCCTACACGAACGGACTCGAGGACTACCGCGCGCTCGTCGACGCCACGCCGTGGGCCGAGCTCGTGCGTCAGTCCGGACTGAGCGAGGAGCGGATCCGCGACGCAGCGGCGGTCTACCTCGGCTCGGAGCGGACCGTCATCAGCTGGTGCCTCGGCGTGAGCCAGCACGAGCACGGTGTGGACACCGTGCGCGAGATCGTGAACCTGCTGCTGCTGCGCGGCAACGTCGGGCGTCCGGGGACCGGGCCCTCTCCCGTGCGCGGGCACAGCAACGTGCAGGGCAACCGCACGTGCGGCATCGACCACCGGCCCCCCGCCTGGACGGACCGGCTCGCCGAGGTGTGCCGCATCGACCCGCCGCGCCATCCGGGCCTGGACACCGTGAAGACGATCCGCGGCATGCACGACGGCGCGGTCAAGGTCTTCGTCGGCATGGGCGGCAACTTCGTGCTCGCCGCGCCCGACACCCCGTACACCGCCGAGGGGCTCAGCCGCTGCCGGCTGACCGTGCAGGTGAGCACCAAGCTCAACCGCAGCCACCTCGTCCACGGCGAGAAGGCACTGATCCTGCCGTGCCTCGGACGCACCGAGCGCGACCAGCAGGCGGCCGGTCCCCAGGGTGTCACGGTCGAGGACGCGATGAGCATGGTGCACCTCTCGGTGGGGCGCAAGCGGCCGGCCTCGGCCTACCTGCGCTCTGAGCCCGCGATCATCGCCGGGATCGCGAAGGCCGTACTGCCGGACTCCGGGACCCCGTGGGACGACTACGTCGCCGACTACGACCGGATCAGGGACGTCATGGCGCAGGTCCTCCCCGGCTTCGAGGGCTTCAACGCACGGATCCGCAACAGGCACGGCTTCCGCATCCCGCAGCCCGCGCGCGAGCGCGTGTTCGAGACGGAGTCGGGGCAGGCGGAATTCTCGCACGCGCCGCTGCCCGATGTGATCCCGGCCTCCGCCGAGACGCTGGTGCTGCAGACCATGCGTTCGCACGACCAGTGGAACACGACGATCTACTCCAGCAACGACCGCTATCGCGGCGTGAAGAACTTGCGCGAGCTGATCTTCCTGAACGAGGACGACATGCGCGCGCGGGGGATCGCGGAGGGGGATCCGGTCGACATCCGGTCCACCTCGAAGGACGGATCCACCCGCCTCGTGCGCGCGTTCCGTGCGGTGCCCTACGACATCCCGCAGGGCTGCGCAGCCGGGTACATGCCGGAGCTGAACGTGCTGATCGGGCACGCCGACTTCAGCGCGCAGAGCGATCAGCCGCTCATGAAGAGCATTCAGGTCACCGTCACCCGTTCCGCGGCGCGCGCCGCCTGAGCGCCGCGGAGCCGCTCAGAGGTCGCGGGCGAACAGGTCGTCCCAGGTCTCGCGGCGGATCACGGCCCAGGCTGCGCCGTCGCGCACGAACACCACGGGCGGGCGGCGGTAGCCGTTGTAGTTGTTCGCCATCGTGTGCGTGTAGGCCCCCGTCGCCGGGACGGCGAGGAGATCGCCGACGCGGACCTCGGGCAGGCGCAGGGGATCGATGAGCACGTCGCCCGACTCGCAGTGCCGGCCGACCACGACGACCTCCTCCACGGCGTCCTCGTTCAGGCGCTCGGCGAGCGCGGCCTCGTAGCGCTGCTGGAACAGCGCGACCTCGAGGTTGTCGCCCATCCCGCCGTCGACCGCGACGAACGTGCGGGCATCGCGCTTCACCGTGGTCACCGTGTACAGGGTCAGCGCGGAGGCGTTCACCATGCTGCGACCCGGCTCGATGATGATCTCGGCCTCGGCGGGGAGGTGCTCGGCCGCTGCGGCGAGCAGCGCCTCGATGTACTCGTCGACGGAGGCGGGGTGCTCGTCGTAGGTGTAGCGCGCTCCCAGTCCGCCGCCGAGGTCGTAGACGGGGAACGTCCCGAGCGCGGCGAGGGGCGCGACCGCGGCGGCGAGCTCGGCCGGATCCATGATCTGCGACCCGACGTGCGCGTGCACGCCGCGCATCCGCAGCCGCGGGCTCGCCTCGATCCGGGCGATCAGGGCCTTCGCTGCGGCGGCGGTGAGCCCGAACTTGGATCCGACCTGTCCGGTCTGCACGTGCGGGTGCGTCGAGGACTCCACTTCGGGGATCACCCGCACGAGCACGTCCTGGGTGCGGCCCTCCGGCACCAGCTGCTCCAGTCGGTCCACGTCGTCGGCGTTGTCGACGACGACCAGCCCGACGCCGGCCTCCACCGCGATCCGCAGCTCCTCGGTCGTCTTCGCGTTGCCGTGCATGACCAGCAGGGCGGGGTCGACGCCCGCGCGCAGCGCGCTGAGGATCTCGCCGCCGCCCGCGACATCCAGCCCGATGCCCTCCTCGACCATGACCCGCTGCACCGCGGTGGCCGGGAACGCCTTGGAGGCGAACACCACGCGGGCGTTCGGGCGGCGCGAGGTCAGGGCGGTGCGGTATTCCTGCGCACGGGCGCGGAGCGCGGCCTCGTCGACGATGATCGCCGGGGTTCCGAACTCCCGGGCGAGGTCGTCGACGCGGCATCCGCCGATCCGCAAGGTGCCATCGGCGTCGATGCCGGCGCCGGCGGGGAGGAGGTCGAGCAGGGGGTGCGGCATGGGTTCGGTCCTTCGTTCGGGGGGAAGTCTACGCAGGGACCGCGGCTCGGGTGCCGCGGTCCCTGCGCTGCGGCCGTCGGGAACGCCGCGCTCGTCGATCAGTCGAGATCGGGGACGGCGGCCCCGCGGGGCACGACGACGACCGGGACGGGGGAGTGCCGCACGACCTTCGCCGCGTGCGAGCCCAGGAACACCCGCGCGATCGGTCCGAGAGTGCTGGATCCCACCACGAGCACCTCGTCGGGACGCCAGGCGACCTGCGCCATCGCGGAGTCCCAGCTGTCGCCCACGCCGATCTCGGTGGCCGCGATCCGCGGCGCCTCCTCGAGGTGCGACACTCGGGCGAGCAGCTCGCCCGCCTGACGCCCGATGTCCTCGGTCCACTGCCGCGCGATGCGCTTCTCGGCGTCGAGTCCGGCGCCCGAGGTGCCGGACTCCGGGGGCACGACCGCGAACGAGGCGATGCGCAGCTCGGCGCCGACTCCTGCGGCCACTCCGGCAGCGCCGAGCACGAGATCCCCGGAGGAGTCCGTCCCGCGGAACGCGGCCGTCACCCGGCCGACCTCGGCGCCTTCGGCGGCGCGGAATCCGCGCGGCGCGATCGCGACGGGAACCGGCGAGGCGTGCAGCAGTGCATCGCTCTCCGACCCGAGGGCGATCCGGCCCACGGGGGCGGCGGACGACGAGCCGATCACGATGAGCGCGGCGTCGCGGTCGACCGCGAGCTCTGCGAGCCCGCGCCGCGCGGAGGACGCCTCATGCACGAGGTACTCCGCGCGGACCGTGCCGCCCAGGACCGCGGCGGCGTGGTCGAGCACGAGGTTCGCTGTGTCGCGCGTGTAGCCCCGCCACTCCGCATCGGCGCTCCCTGCGGCCATCGGCCAGGTCTGCGGCAGCACCGTGGCGACCACGAGGTCGGTGTCGGCCGAGCGGGCCAGCATCGCCGCGAGGTGCAGCACCGCCGTGGAGCGGTGGGCCGGATCCAGCCCGACGACGAGGCTCATCCCCGGTCCGCCTCGCGACGGGCCGCGGCCGCCTCGCGCACCGCTCCGGTGCTCGGCTGCGCGACGTTGGTCGTGAACGGCGCCTCGGCCTCGATCACGGGGTGGCCGACCTGCAGCGCGGAGTGGCGCCGGCCGTAGAACCAGTAGAAGATGAGGAAGACGGCGGTCCAGGCCAGGAACACCAGGATCGTGACGAGGCGCAGCTGGGTGATGATCGCGATGCAGCCGAGGATCGACAGGATCGGGATCGTCCAGCCCAGGGGGAGGCGGAAGCCGCGCTCCAGCTCGGGCTCGCGCACACGGAGGATGATCACGCCGAGCGACACCACCAGGAACGCCACGAGCGTGCCGATGCTCGTCATCTCCGCCAGGAAGTCGATCGGGACGACCGCGGCGAGGACGCCGGTGGCGATCATGACGATGACCGTGTTGGGGATCGGCGTCATCGTGCGCGGGTTCACCTTCGCGAACACCCGCGGGATCATCCCGTCGCGGGACATCGCGAACAGGATGCGCGTCTGCCCGTACAGGCACACCAGCGTCACGGAGAAGATCGAGATGATCGCGCCGATCGCGACGACCGTGCCGGGCCAGGTGGATCCGATGATGTTCTGCAGGATCGCGGCGAGGCCGGCGTCCTGGTTCTTGAACTTCTCCGGAGCCTGCGCGCCGAGCGCTGCGAGGCACGTCAGCACGTAGAGCGTGATGATGATCCCGAGCGCGAACATGATCGCGAGCGGCAGGTTGCGCTTGGGGTTCTTCGCCTCGTCGCCCGCGGTCGAGACCGCGTCCAGACCGACGAAGGAGAAGAAGATGATGCCGGCTCCGCCGACCACGCCGGCGAGCCCGGCGGGGGCGAAGTTGTGGAAGTGGTCGGTGTTCCAGCCGGTGAACGCGACCGCGCAGAAGAACAGCACGACCGAGATCTTGACGACGACCATGATGCTGTTCACGAGGGTGGACTCGCGGGCGCCGCGCATGAGCAGCAGCGCGCAGAGCACGATCACGATCACGGCGGGGATGTTCACGATCCCGCCCTGCTCAGGAGCCTGCGAGAGCTCGACCGGGATCTGCCAGCCGAGCAGGTTCTGCAGCAGCTGGTTGACGTACTGGGACCAGCCCACGGCGACCGCCGCGGTCGAGACGCCGTACTCGAGCAGCAGGCAGGCGCCGACCGCCATCGCGGTGCCCTCGCCGAGGGTCGCGTACGCATAGGAGTAGGTGGATCCGGATACGGGCACCGCGCCGGCCATCTCCGCGTAGCACAGTGCGGTGAGCCCGGCCACGACGCCGCCGATCACGAAGGACCAGATCACGGCGGGGCCGGCGATCGGCACCGCCTGGGACAGGATGAAGAAGATGCCGGTGCCGAGCGTCCCGCCGACGCCGATCATGGTCAGCGAGAACAGGCCGATGCTCCTCTTCAGGTGCACCTCCCCGGTCGCGACCGGCGCAGTGGGTTTCCGGCGCAGCAGCTGCTGGGCGATGGTGGGCATGGACCAATCTCCTTCGAATGGTGGGGCCGACCCGCGACGCGGTGCGCCGCGGGATCCTTGTTCAGTCTTCTCTCGTCACCCGGAAGCGCGATACCTGTGCGTCCACGGCGCCGCGGACGTATCCGCTGGGCGATTCCGCCACCGCCTGTAGGAACGCGACGGTCTCCGCCGTGATCTGCTCGCCGGGGATGACGTTCGGGATGCCGGGGGGATAGGCGGCGAGGGTGTCCGCAGAGATGCGGCCGACCGCCTCCGCGGCGGGCACGAGCTCGGTGGCGGAGAAGAACGCATCGCGCGGCAGGATCCGCAGCGGGCCGGACGGCGGGAGCGCCGGGAACGCGGCCGCATCGCCCGACGTGCGCTCCGCATGGGCGTCCGCCGATTCGACGGCGGCGACGAGGGCGCGGAGCGCGGACGCGAGGTCGGGAACCGTCCCGGCGCCGATGAGCGCGACGAGGGAGGTCGCGGTGGACATCTCGAAGTAGATGCCGTCCCGCTCGATGAGACGCTGGCGAAGCCAGTGTCCGCTGACGCCGGTGGCGGAGACGTCGATCGGGACCCGCAGCGGGTCGACGGCGACGATGTCGTCGAACGCGTCGAAGCCGTCGCTGAGCACGGCGAAGCGCGGGTCTTCGCGCAGCGCGTCCCGGAACGCCTGGGCAGCGGCGATCGAGTTCCCGATGTGATGCGCGCCGGTCATCAGCGAGTGACGCGCGATGTCCAGAGAGGCCTGCAGCAGTGCCGAGGACGAGGTCGAGGCGGTGAGCGTGACCGCGCGCTCGACCAGCGGCTCCAGGCGGTCGGCGAACGGACCGTCGCCGAGATGCAGCATCGCCGACTGGGTCAGGGATCCGGCGAGCTTGTGCGTGCTCGAGACGACGAGGTCGGCGCCGAGACGCGTGGGCGACTCCGGCAGGTCGGGGTGGAATCCGAAGTGCGGACCCCAGGCGCCGTCGACGATGAGGGGTGCGCCGTGCGCGTGGGCGACCCGGGCGAGGCCGGCGATGTCGGCGACGGCGCCGAAGTAGCTGGGCGAGACGATGTACACCGCGCTCGCGGCATGGCCGTCGCGCGCTGCGGAGGTCATGGCCTCGTCGAGCGCCTCGGGGGAGACGCCGTGCGCGATCCCGTGCCGCGCGTCCACCGAGGGCAGTACGAACGAGGGGGTGAGCCCAGCGGTGAGCACTCCGTCGCTGAAGCTGGAGTGGGCGCTGCGCTGGGAGAGGATCCCGGGGCCGAGCCCCCGCACCGCGAGGGCGGCGACGCGGTTGGCCTGGGAGGCGCCTCCGGTGAGGAACCAGGTGCGGCGCGCGCCCCAGGCGTCGGCGGCCAGGGCGAGAGCCTGGGAGAGCGGCGAGTCTTCGCCGAGATCGATGCCCTCGAGGAGCATGGGGACGTCGAGCTGCAGGACGCGCCCGCCGAGGAACTCCGCGAGAGGCGCGCTGATTCCGCGGCCGGCGCCGCCGTGTCCCGGGACCATCAGCTGGATCGGCGCCCGCGCCGCGTGCCACTCCAGAGCGTCGGCGTAGGGCGTCTCGCGGTGGCGGGGATCCACCGTCGACGAACCGGAAGGCGCGGAGGGGGACGGGTCGAGGGTGAGGGACTCGGGGAACGGCATTGGTCCATCGTCCGGCTTTCCGCGCGAACGAGGAATCCCGGAAATTCTCCTGCCCCACATATCCTGTATGTGGCGGCAAGCCATGAACTTGCAGTTGCTGACATAGGAGGTTGGTGTCGATGCTCGATCTGCGTCAGCTGGAAGCGCTCCGCGCGGTGCACGCCGAGGGATCGGTGACCGCGGCCGCGCGCCGGCTCGGCTGGGGGCAGCCGACCGTCGACTACCACCTCAAGAATCTCGAGCGCCTCGTCGGATCGCCGGTGCTGATCCGCTCCTCGCGAGGCAGCCGGCTGACTCCGGTCGGGTCCCTGCTGCTGGAGAGGGCGCAGGAGATCCTGACCCTGGGGGAGCGGGCGGTCCGCGATGCCAGGGAGCTGACCTCGATGGGGCGGGTGCGACTGCGCTTCGGGACGTTCCCGACCGCGGCCGCGAAGATCCTGCCCTCGGTCGTGACCCGTGTCGACGATCTCGGGATCGAGGTCGACGCGATGCTCGAGGAGGTGCCGACGCTCGTGGACCGGATCAACCGCGGAGGCCTGGACGCCGCGCTCGTCTACACCGTGCCGGGATACGAGCTGCCGTTCCGCACGCACGTCGTCACGAGGGAGGTGCACCGCGATCCGCTCCTGCTGGCTCTGCCCGTCGGGCATCCGCTCGCGACGCCCCGGCCGATCGACGTGCCGACGCTGCTCACGCTGTGGCAGGAGCGCTGGCTCTTCGCCGCGGCGGGCAACGATCCGATGGACACGATCGTGATCGACGCGTTCGCCGCCCGTGGGCATGCGCTCGATGTCGCGATCCGCACCGACGACTTCCAGGTGATGCTCGGGATGATCGCGGCCCGCCTCGCGGTGGGCCTGCTGCCGAGCCTCGCTGTCGGCGGCTCGCATCCCGGGATCGTGCTGCGTCCGATCGCGGATCCGTCCTTCGTGCGCTCCATCCTCGTGGCGACCTCGTCGGAGGGGTCGAACCGCGGCCCCTCCACTGCGGTGCGTCAGCTGCTGCTCGCGATCCGCGACGCCTTCGGTGCGCTGCCCTCCGCCTGACCGCGAGGAGCGCATGACACGCCCGGCGGGTCGCATCACGGGTCTCGATTGGCGCGGCGAGACGGCCATGTTGTAGGCTAAATGAGTTGTCGCGGGAAGCCGCGAACAGCGTCTGGGCCTGTGGCGCAGCTGGTAGCGCACCTGCATGGCATGCAGGGGGTCAGGGGTTCGAGTCCCCTCAGGTCCACCAGAACACGAAGGCCCCGAGCACTTGCTCGGGGCCTTCGTCGTGTGACGGTGCTTTGCGGCGATGCCTGAGCCGGCTCGCCTCAGGGGACCCCAGGGCGTGAGTCTCCGGTGTGCGCCCGGGCGGCGCCGTGGAGGGTTTCGCCGATCGGTGTGAGTCGGTAGAGGACGGACCGCCCGGCCCGCTCGCGCGTGATCAGGCCCGCGTCGCGGAGCACGCCCAGATGGCCGCTGATGCCGCTGAGCGAGACGCCGGTGAGAACCCCGAGCTGCGTCGTCGAGGCCGGCTCCGACAAGAGGGACACGATCTGCGCCCGCGTGGGGCCGAGCAGGCGGGACAGGCTCTCGAGGGGCTCGGCCGCGCCTTCGCTGAGGGTGCCTATGCCTCGGGCGGGATAGGTGATGCTGGGCTGCCAGGGGGCGTCCGTGGTCAGCGCCACGCCGGGGGCGACGAAGACGGACGGGATGAACAGCAGGCCGCGGCCGTCGAGCCGGATCCGGGAATCAGGGAATCGCGACACCGCGATCTCGCCGTTGTTCCAGGTCAGTCTTTTGTGGATGCCCGCGAGGGCCGCACCCCAGCCGTCCCGGGACAGTCGCTCGGCCCGAAAGCGGACATCGCGCTGCAGCACGGTGAAGATCCGCGGCCATTCGGGTTCGACGACCGCATGCCAGACCGCGAGCACGGCGTCCGCCACCCGTGCGGGAAGTGCGGGATCGGCGAGCACGTCGGAGAGCTCCGCGGGCGGGGAGCGGTGAGCCCGCAGCAGCTCCAACTCCGTGCGAACCGTCGAGGGGGACGCCGCGGCGATCGCGGCGGCGTCCTGGAAGATCGATTGCGCCATGCTCTCGGGTGGCGGGGCCGCGAAGTCGGCACCGCTCCCGGGTCCGTGAAGGTAGGACAGAAGGCGGACCTCAGGTGTCCTCGCGATGGGCTCGAACGACGACCGCAGCCGGCGCAGCAGGGCGGTGTCCGGACCCGGCCCCCGCGTCAGGCTCGTGAGGAGTCGCGCGGTTTCGCCCACAGGGGATACCGCGAACCGGGAGGCGAGCACGTCGTCCGGGCTGGTTTCGATGACAAGCACTCCGTTGACCTTTCGTCTCCACGCGAAACAATACCGACCCTTCCACGCCGGATCCACGGTAGGTGGATGACACCCGCCTCCCTCGCGCGGACCACCTACCGGTCGGTCTTCGCCTCCGCCGGCTATCCGGCGCTCTTCGTCTCCGCATCGCTCTCGATACTCGGATTCTCGTTCCAGATCCTCGTCTTCTCGGTCACGGTCTTCGCAACGACCGGCTCGCCGGCCGCGGCATCTCTGGCGTTCGCCGCGGGCTTCCTGCCCCAGGTCCTGGGCGGGATCCTCTTGCCCTCCCTCGCCGATCGGATCCCGCCCAAAGCCCTCTTGATCGCGGGCGCGCTGATGCGAAGCCTGGTCGCCCTGATCCTCGCCGTGGGCGGCCTCGGCATCGTGGGCTCCGTCTGCGTGATCGCCGCAGCGGCGCTCGTGTCACCGCTCTTCAGCGCCGCCGAATCCGGCCTGGTCGCGCGGATCCTCGACGGAGACCGCTACGTGCTGGGACGGTCCCTGTTCGTCATCACCGGCATGATCGTGCAGCTGCTGGGCATCGCCCTGGGTGGGGTCGCGCTGCAGTTCCTGACGGCGCAGCAGGCTTTCCTGATCCTCTCGGCTCTGCACGTCGCCGGTGCTCTCGTCTGCCTGGCCGGGGTTCCTCGGCTCGGCGCCGCAGCCGCGGAACCCGGACGGTGGCGGATCGGTGACACGTTGCGCGGCTACCGGGCGCTCCTATCGGTGCCGCTCATCCGCGCTCTGCTCCTGTTGTGGTGGGTGCCGTTGTCGCTCCTCGTCGGTGCGGAGTCCCTCGTCGTCGCGTACGCGGGGCAAGCCGGTGCGGGCGCGGCCACGACGGCGGTCCTCATCGGCGCCATCCCCCTCGGTGCACTCATCGGAGAGGTCCTCGTCGGTCGTCTCTGCCCGCCCGCTGCACGCGAGCGTCTCGTCTTCCCGCTCCTCGCCCTGCTCGGCGTCGGCCTCGTCGCGTTCGCCTTCGGGCCGCCCCCGCTGGTGGCGGCACTCGTGCTGAGCGTCGCCAGCATCGGTCTCGCCTTCTCGCTCGGGCGCCAGGACGTGTTCCGGGCGGCATTGCCGGCGGACCGGGTCGGTGTGGGGTTCGGCCTGCTCGGCGTCGGCATGATGACAGGCCAGGGAGTGGGCCCGATCGTGGCCGGGCCGCTCGCGAGCATCGTCGGTGTCGGCCCGACGATCGCCATCTGCGGCGCCCTCATCCTCGTCGCCGGCACACTGTGCTTCGGGCCGGTACAACGGATCCGGTGGCGAGCGGCGGAGCGCCCGTGATCAGACGTCGGTGAGGTGCACTCGTTCGCCCTGCTGACCATAGATGACGATGATCTCGGCAGGGACGTCGTCTCGGGCGTTGGCGATCCAGTGCGGGGTGAGGGTGTCGAACTCCGCGGCCTCTCCGGCGCCGAGGATGGTGCGCTGTCCGGCGAGGGAGAGGTGCACGGTGCCGCTGAGGACGTAGAACCATTCGCGTCCGGGGTGCGTGTTGTCGTGCGGGGGCCGCGACGAGGACAGCGGCGGGTAGATCACCTTGAAAGCCTGGAGGCCGCCGGCGTGGACGCCCAGGGGGATGTAGGTGAGCCCGTGTCGTCGCACCGGTCGCAGGTGGACGCGGGGATCCCCGACGCGGGGCGCGGCGACCAGCTCATCGAGCGGCACGGCGTAGACGCGTGCGAGGGGGAGCAGTTGTTCCAGGGTCGGGCGGATGTGGCCACGCTCGAGGCGGCTGATCGTGCTCGGGGTCAATCCGGTTCGTTCGGACAGCTCGGCCAGGGTCAGGTTGCGGGCGGTGCGGAAGCCGCGCAGCCGTGCGCCGACACCGTCGATCACCTCGTCGTCGTCCACATGTCCTCCGACCGGATTTGCGATTCTGCAAGATGGATCGCAATTCTGCCATGCGACGGCAACCGTGAGTCCCATGACGATCCAGATCAGCGGCTCCTCCGAACAGCACCCCGAGGTCGCGACCGCAGAGATCCGCGTTCGCGGCGGCCAAGGGATGAAGAACATGGTGCCTCCTCCCCATGCGGTGGATTCGGGGGTCGGGATCCTCGAGGACCTGGAACGACGCCTCGACGAGTACCGGGACCTGCTTCTCCGCAGTCTGGACGGACTCACGGAGGTGGAGGCGGCGACGCCGCTCATCGCGGGCCGGCCGTCGCTGCTCGGCGTCGTCCGGCACACCGGCTTCGTGCAGGGAGTCTGGCTCTGCGAGGCCGTCACCGGACGAACCCGGCAGGAGATCGGCATCCCCGTCTCCACCGCGAACTCCTGGAAGACCCGCAGGACGGACACCATTCGATCCGTCCTCGCGGAGCGCCGCCGCATCGATGAACTCGCCCGCCTGCACATCCGTGGTCGCGGACCCGAGTCCGTCGTGACGGGACGCGGTCCGCGCACCGTGCGGAGTCTGCTCACACATGTGCTGAGCGAACTGGCCTGGAACACGGGGCAGTCCGACATCCTCCGTGCCGCGATCCTCGCTCGGCGACGTGGATGAGGGCGCTGAGCGACAACGACGAAGCTCGCCTGCGGAGGAGGTGCGCCTGGGAGCGCCGACTCGTCGCTGCCCCTGACCGACTCGACTGTTACTGTTATAGGTAACATGCGACTCGTGGGGGCAGCTGCGAGGGGAAGGGCAGGAATGGCCATCGTCACTTCGCTCCGCCGCGCTCGCAGGAACGCGGGGGTGAGTCTGCGCGCCGTCGCCGCGGCGTCCGGTGTGGGAGCGCCGAGCCTCTCCAACATCGAGAACGGTCGTCGCGATCCCTCGACATCGACCGTCGACCGCATCGCCAACGTCATCGGCGTCCGGTTCATCCCGATCGTGGACAATCGAAGACTCAGCGCAGCGGACGCGGTCGACCTGATCGAGGAGTCCACCGCCAACGGACGGTTCGCCGATGCCTACCGGTTGTTCCTGCAGCTCGCCGATGACCTCGCGGCTTCGAACGCCGTCGAACGGATCTTGCTCGCCGCAGAAGAGCCCCGACGAACCGGGTCGCGTTGGCTCGATGCGATCGCAGCACTCGTCGAGCAGCGACTGGGTGAGGCGCATGCGCCTCTGCCGACCTGGGTGGCAGCGAACATCGGCGCCTCTGATGACGTATGGGAACCTCGACGGACCGACCGCGCACTCCCATCGTTCACGGACATCGCCGATGCCCCGGAGCCGTTCCGGCGCCGAGGCATCGCGATCGATGCCGGCGAACTGGGGAGCGTCTGATGACTCGGGGGCAGCAGGATCGCCATCCACGCGAGCCCGAAGGCGTCGGGGCAGGCCAATTCGAACGTCGCGAGCGCATCGCACCCATCCGTAGGCCCAGTGCGCAACTGACCCGCGACGACATCGTCGACGGAGTCCGGGCGCTCGCCACCGAACTCCGGAGAAGCGGTCACGCCGCGCGTCTTCAAATCGTGGGCGGTGCAGCGATCGCGCTGACCGTCAACAGCTTGCGGCACACCACACGCGACGTCGACGCCGTCCTCACGCCAGTCGCCGCCGTGGACGCGGCGGCCGCGACCGTTGCCGACCGGTTCGGATGGCCGCACGACTGGGTGAACGACGACGCCGCGCAGTTCGTCCCCAGCGGATTCGGACGTCGCGCCGAATGGTCGACGCTGCACAAGGACGACACGGTCACGATCGAAGTCGCCAGCATTGAAACCCTGCTCGCGATGAAGCTCCACGCCGCGCAGCGTCGTGGAGCCCGGGAGTCGGCGGACCTGATGGACCTGCTCCCACTCGCCGGCCTCGCCACCGTGGACGATGCTGAGGCGCTGTACGGCGAGTTCTACCCGGGGGACGAGTTCACCGAACGGACGGCTCGACTCGTGCGAGGGATCCTGGACGCGGGCGCACCCGCCCCTGAGGCGCCGCCTGCGCCCGACTTCTCCTGAGGTCGCACGAGGCGAACACCGTTCTGGAGAGCCTTCGAGCCTTTGCGTCGCTTGTGTCGCACGCTCTCGGAATCGGTCGCCCTTGATAGGCTGGTGCCTTTGGGAACGGCGCGTTCCACAGCCGTGAGGGAGCGATCGTGACCGGAAGCAGGGCAGAGGGCGCCTATCTGCGCGCTCTCGCGGCGTTCAAGACGCCGACGCTCGATCTGCTGCACGGTCGGTATGCGCCCTTCGTGATCGCGGCCCTGAGCCAGATGTTCTCCGCCGACCGGCCGACGGTCGCCGTCGCCGACGCGCACGTCGAAGTCGGAGAGATGCTGGATCAGCTCCGCGCGATCGGCTACGAGGACGACGAGCGTCGGCTGCCCGCCACGACCGGCCGTGAGCTGTGCCGGTACTGGGTCAAGGTCGGCTGGCTCGGTCAGCAGATCGACGGCGAGAGCGAGGTCTACCGGCTGACCGCGCACGCCGTGCGCGCGCTCGAGATCGCCGACCTCACCGGCGGCGGCGCGCGCGTCTCCAACTCCCGGGTGCGCACCCTGCTCGAAGCCGTGGAGCGCCTCGCAGGGAACGCGGACGGCGATCCGGCCCGACGCCTGCGGCGGCTGCGCGCGGAACGGGACGCGCTGGACGCGCAGATCACGGCGCTCGAGAGCGGAGCCGCCGACCCTGTGCCGGATGACGAGCTGCGGGAAGAGGCCGAGAACGTGCTGCACCTCTCGCGAGGGCTGCCGGCGGACTTCACGCGCGTCGCGGAATCGATCAAGGCCATGCAGCGCGACGTGATCCGCGACCTCCGCCGCGATGAGCGCCCCACCGGGGAGGTGCTGCGCGAGTACCTGCTCCGCGGCCAGCAGGTCATGCAGTCCACACGCGAGGGACAGGCGTTCGCGGGCGCGCTGCGACTCATCGGCGACCCGGAGCGGATCGACGAGCTCACGGATCAGCTGCACGGCCTCCTCGCACGCCCCTTCGCGCAGCTGCTCGACGGCGCGCAGCGCGCCGAGCTCGACATGATCGGGCGCCGCATGGAACTGGGCGTGCAGGAGGTGCTGACGGCCCAGCGCCGCGCCTCGCACGTCATCGCGGGTCAGGTGCGCACGCACGACCCTGCGCGCGACCGCCAGGTCGACGAGCTGCTGCGCGACGTCATCGCGGGGATGCAGGCCTGGACGCAGACGCGGACCCCCGAGACTCCCGTGGATCCGCTCCGCCGCCTGCCGGTCGCGAGCATCGGCCACCTCCGCCAGTCGCTGGGGGACATCCGCCCGCCCGGCTCGCCGGCCGCACTGATCACGCAGGGACAGGACGTCGAGTTCGTCGACGCCGACACCCGCGCCTGGGGCGGTCCGCACTACGCGGAACTCGAGGCGCACGTCGCCGGACTCGGCGACACGTTCGACCTCGGCGAGGCCTTCCAGGCCATCACGGAGCGGAGCACCCGCCGCCCGGTCGATCTTCTCGGCCTGCTCGAGATCGCCCACCGCAACGGCCTGGCCGAGGCGGACGGGGTCTCGGTCGTGGAGACCGTCCGTCCCGACGGCACCGCGCGCCGATTCGCGTTCGGATCCGT
The DNA here is from genome assembly GCA_031277885.1 of Microbacterium sp. GTDB lineage: Bacteria > Actinomycetota > Actinomycetes > Actinomycetales > Microbacteriaceae > Microbacterium. The sequence continues at coordinate 1,872 of JAITLM010000108.1, read as the reverse complement.
GACCGCGCAGGCGAGGAAGGAAGAGGAACGATGACCTCCGATGCCACCGAGACGCCCGACGTCGCAGAGACCCCCGAGACGGCGGAGAGCTCCGCTGCCGAGGAGGGGGCGGGGTTCATCCAGCCCGTCGCGATGGAGGATGACCTCGCAGAGCTGTTCCCGGGCGACCGCGGGGTGCTCGATCCCGAGGTGCGCCGCACACTCGCGCTGATCCTGCACCGCCGCTTCCTGCTCGCCGACCGCAACCGCCCCGAATGGCGCACCCTCCTCGACCATCAGACCGTGATCGAGTCGCGCCTCAACGACCTGTACATCCGGCTGATCGTCGACCACGAGCACGGCCTCGCGTACAAGCAGCAGATCCGCATCGACGAGCTCGACATCCCGATCCTGCTGCGTGACACGCCGTACACGCGCTCGGAGACGCTCGTGCTGGTGCACCTGCGCACCGTCTACGAGCGTGAGAACGTCGCCGGCGAGGCCGCGCCCCGCATCGACATCGAGGACGTCGAGCAGACCGTGCTCAGCTACTTCACCGACGCCGACGGCGACATCTCGCGGCGCCAGAAAGCGGTCCGCGATGCGATGCGCAAGCTCTCGAACGACGGGATCATCAGCGAGGAGACCACCGGCCGCTACCGGATCGGTCCTCTCGTCGAGGTCGTGCTGAGCGCGGAGAAGCTCACCGAGCTGCGCGACTGGCTGCGCGAGACCGCCGCCGAACGCCGCGCCGGTGCCGGTGGCGTCGCGCTCGACGACGCCACCGCCGAGGAAGCCCTGGAGGACGCCCTGTCATGACGATGGTCGACACTCTCTTCGGGCTCATCCCCGAAGCCTCCCGCGGCCAGCAGTGGGTCGCCGAGGACCTGCAGCTCGTGAACTGGGGCGGCTACGACGGCGGTCCGCACCGCGTGCGGTTCTCTCCCGCCGCGACTCTGCTCTGCGGCGGATCGGGATCCGGCAAGTCCACGCTCATGGACGCCTACATCGCGCTCATGATGCCGCACACGACGCCGTTCAACGGCGCGTCGAACGGCGGCGTCACCGGGCGCCCCCGTGGTGACGAGCAGCGCAACGTGCTCTCCTACGGTCGAGGCAAGCTCGACGAGACGCGTACCGAGGAGGGCACGAAGGTGCAGGTGCTCCGCGGCGACGGCGAGGACACCTGGACCGCGATCGCGATGACGTGGCGCGACCACGACGACTCGCGCTTCACCGCCGTGCGCGCCTGGTACATCCCGGCCGGCGCGCGCGTGCTCGAGGACACGGTGCGCGTGCGCGCCACCGCCAACGCGGCGTTCGACCTCGCCGCGCTCGAGCGCGCGGCCGCGCAGCGCCTCACCGATGCCTCTGTGCGCGCCGCCGGACTGGAACCCGTGGGCACGGACCGCGAGTTCTCCGCACGGCTGCACTCGATGCTGGGCATCGGGGCCGCCGGATCCGGATCGAACGCGATGAGCCTGCTCGCCCGCATCCAGGCGGGACAGCAGATCACCACGGTCGACGACCTGTACAAGCGCCTGGTCCTCGAGGAGCCCGAGACGATGCGCACCGCCGATGCGGTGGTCGTGCACTTCGACGAACTCGAGAGCACGAAGCAGCGCATGCTCGTCGCGCGCCAGCAGGTGGCGGCCCTCGAACCGATCCGCGACCTGCGCCGGCGCATCGACACCGCTGCCGGGCGGATGACGCTCATCGACGCGGTCGGCGTGTTCGAGGATCCGACGTCCGTCGCCTCGCTCTGGCGTGCCGAGCGGCGCATGGACCTGCTCCGCACGGTCGAGGATGAGCTCCGCGACCGCACGCGCGTGCTCGACATCCTCGTCCGGGGGAAGCGCGTGCAGGCCGAGGCTGCGGAGGGCGACCACGAGG
>JAITLM010000106.1 GCA_031277885.1 Microbacterium sp. | reverse complement strand
CTCGGCATCGCCCCGGGTCGAGAGGTGGGCGAGGCGTACCGGTACCTGCTCGAGCTGCGCCTCGACGAGGGCCTCATCGGCCCCGAGGCCGCCGAGCAGCGCCTGCGCGACTGGTGGGCAGCGCGCGGCTGAGGCTCAGCGCAGCCCGGGGACCCGCGGATCCCGGTCCGCCGCGACCGGTCCGTCCTCCTCCCGGTCGCGGGCCTCGCCGGGGTGCTCGCCGCGCAGCGCGGCCTCCACGAGGTGCGTGAGATCGATCGAGACGATCCGCGGCGCGGCCATCGCTCAACCCGCCGGGGTCGGGGTCGGCGAGGGGCTCGGCACGGCTTCGGACGGACGCGGTGACGGAGTCGGCGTGGGCGGCATCGTCGAGCCCGGCGAGGGTGCCGGCGTGGCCGTGAGTGCGCGATCCGGTGCGCGCAGGAACGGGGGCTGCGGGGTGAGGGTCGTCGAGGGGTCGATCTGGCCCGTCGAATCGTCGAGCCGACCCAGCTGCAGCGGGTAGACGTTCCAGACCGGCCGCCCCTGCGCATCCCTGTACGGCAGCGTCGTGGTGCCGCTGTCACCGAAGCCCCAGTACGTCGCCGCGCTGTCGTACTGCTCGCTGTCGCGTCCCATGAGGTTCAGCGGCGTGCCGCGGTTCGTGTAGACCTGCGCGCCCTCGATCGGCTTGCCGTCCTTGTCGTAGACGAAGAGGTTGACGACCCGGTCTCCGTCGAGCGACAGGCCCAGCGGCTGCTGCTCATATGTCGTCGTCCCGACCGAGTTCCCGTGGTTCGTCACCGCCGTGACGAAAGCACCCGCGGCGAACGGCAGGATGAGGACGGCGATGATGCTCGCGACGGTGCGGATGTGCCTCAGGCGGTTCTTCGGCAGCCAACGACCACGTCCCCACTGCACGCTGATCACGATCAGCAGCATCAGCAGGGTCCATGCGAGGATCCGCATGCCAGGCCATCCCTGCGTGAGCATCGTCCAGATCCCGTAGCCGAGAAGCACGCTGAGCACGGCGAACATCCCGAACCCCCGTGCGAGCCACCACAGTGGCCGGAGTGCGCCCAAGACACCCAGGATCTCGGCCCCCGCGCGCGAGGACCGGATCCGCGCCACCGCGCGTCCTGCTGCCGCCGCGATGCGCTCGTGCCATGGCGTCTTCGTCTCCGCGGCGAGCGGACCGCGCTCCGGCAGACCTGCCGCCGAACGCAGCTCCTCGGCGTACGCAGCCGGATCGCCCAGCTCGATCGCGCCGTCATGATCGGCGGCCTGATCCGTGAGGTCTCCGACGAGGCCCTCGACGAGGTCGTCGACCTCGTCGGCGGGCAGGTCCGCGAGCTGGGCGCGGACGGCGTCGGCGAACGCGCGGATCCGTTCCGCGGCCGTCAGGGTGGTCTCGTTCATCGCTGCGCTCCTTCGGAGAGGATCCCGGTGGGTTCGGCGGGGGGATGGAACAGGGCGGGTGCTGTGGCGCCGGAGGCCGCGTCGGATCCGGGCGGAGCGGCGTCCGCGAGAGGGACGGCAGCGGCCGAGGGCGGGACGTGCGGGGCGAGCAGGCCGGACATCGCCACGGCGAAGTGCGACCACGTCGCGATCTGCTCGTCGAGCATGTGCTTGCCCTGCCCGGTGATCGCGTAGTACTTGCGGTGCGGCCCGCCGTCGGAGGGCACCACATAGCTCGAGAGCGCTCCGCCCGAATAGAGGCGGCGCAGCGTCCCGTAGACCGAAGCGTCGCCGACGTCGCCGATCCCGGCGTCGCGGAGGCGCCGCACGATGTCGTAGCCGTATCCGTCCTCATCGCGCACGACGGCGAGCACTGCGAGATCCAGCACGCCCTTGAGCAGCTGCGTCGTATCCATTCCGCCTCCTCCGCCACGGCCCCGTGGCTGCGTCGCTCCGCACACTACCACGCGAAGCGCAGTAGTGCCGAGAGTGGCACAGTCGGGGAGCGGAATCGCGGTCGTACACTGGACCCACTCCGTCGCCGATGATCGGAGACCCTGTGTCCTCTGGCTGGCAGCCCTCCCGCGACCACGCGCCTGCGGCGTCGCGCCTGCTCATCGAGCGCGCGCACGAGGAGCTCGTCGCGGGCAACATCGCCGACGACCGGCTGCAGAACGTGCGCTCGCTCGTGCGGGAGTCGTGGGAGAGGTCCTGGCGCCAGCGGGTCGGTGCAGAAGGGCTCCCTCCGCTCGACTTCACCGCGGACGCCCTCGATGCCTACCGGCGCGCGCATCCGCTCGCGGGTGCGATGGACACGATCCGCGCCCTGCTGCTGCCCGGTTCCGTCGACGATGCGGGCGTCATCGTCGCGGTCGGCGACCACGCGGGGCGGCTGCTCTGGGTCGAGGGCGATCTGAACCAGCGGATCCTGTCCGGCGAGATGGGCTTCGTCGAGGGCGCGAACTGGTCGGAGCGCGCGGTGGGCACCTCCGCCCCCGGCACCGCGCTCGAGCTGGGCGCCTCCGTGCAGATCCACGGGGCCGAGCACTACAACCGACTCGTGCAGCCGTGGTCGTGCACCGCCGCGCCCGTGTTCGACCCGGAGGACCGGCGCATCCTGGGCGTGATCGACGTGACGGGCGGGGCGGAGGCGGCGAGCCCGCAGGCGCGCATGCTGGTCGACGCCACGGCTCGCGCCGTCGAGGCCGAGCTGCTCGTGGCGCGGCTGCGGGCCAGGGCCGAGCCGGCCGCCCTCGCCCCGGCGCCGCGGCGGCGCCCTGTACCCGAACGTGCGACCCTGCGGGTGCTGGGCAGGGATCGGGCCAGACTCGAGGTCTCCTCGGGCGACGGTGAACGGTCCGTCGCGCTCAGCGCGCGGCATGCCGAGATCCTGCTGCTGCTCGCCGTGCACCGGCAGGGTCTGTCGGCCGAGCGCCTCGCCGAGCTGGTCTACGGCGAGGGATCCTCGGCCGACACGCTGCGGCCCGAGATGGTGCGCCTGCGGAAGGCGCTGGAGCGGATCTGGCCCGCACTCGTGCCCGAGTCGCGTCCGTACCGCCTGCCGGTGCCGTTGGAGACCGACGCGCAGGACGTGCTGTCGCTGCTCGACCGCGGCGCGCACCGCGTGGCGCTCTCCGCCTACCGCGGCCCCGTGCTGCCCGACTCGACCGCCCCCGGGGTGGAGGAATACCGCGAGACCGTGCGCTCGACCCTGCGCGAGACGATGCGCACCGAGGCGAGCGTCGACGTGCTGCTGTCGTACGCCGAGATCCCCGAGGGATCCGAGGACGCCGAGATCCTGCGGCTCTGCCTGGAACTCCTGCCCGCGCGCTCGCCGAAGCGGGCGGGCCTGGTCGGCCGGATCGAGCGCCTGGAGCAGGCCTGACTCGGATCCAGGCCGCCCTTCGTCTCGCTTCGCTCGCTCAGGGACCGGGCGCTTCGTTCGCTCAGGGACCGGTGGGAGCGGGCCAGGCAACGGTCCCTGAGCGAGGAGCGCAGCGACGATACGAAGGGCGCCGGCCTCATCGGGCAGCGTCTGCAACCCGTTGCAACGTGACGCACCGGGGTGCAACCTCCGCGCGCCTACCGTCGAGGCACACATCCACCCGCGCGGCGATGCGGCCGCGGAACGTCGAAGGAGACGCGATGACCATCATCGAGGAGAGCGTGTCGACCGCCTATGCAGCCCCGGGGCAGCCGGGCGCGCTCGCGAACTACCGCCCGCGTTACGGGCACTACATCGGCGGCGAGTTCGTCGAACCCGTCAAGGGGCAGTACTTCGAGAACATCAGCCCCGTCAACGGCAAGCCGTTCACCGAGGTCGGACGCGGCACGAGCGAGGACATCGACCGCGCCGTCGACGTCGCCTGGAAGGCGTTCGCGAGCTGGGGCAAGACCAGCCCGACGGAGCGCGCCAACGTCTTGAACCGGATCGCCGACCGGATCGAGCAGAACCTCGAGGCGATCGCGATCGCCGAGACCTGGGAGAACGGCAAGCCCGTGCGGGAGACGCTCGCGGCCGACATCCCGCTCGCCGTCGATCACTTCCGCTACTTCGCCGGCGTGCTGCGCGCGCAGGAGGGCGGGATCAGCCAGCTCGACGAGAACACCGTCGCCTACCACTTCCACGAGCCGCTCGGCGTGGTCGGTCAGATCATCCCCTGGAACTTCCCGCTGCTCATGGCGACGTGGAAGCTCGCCCCGGCGCTCGCCGCGGGCAACTGCGTGGTCATCAAGCCGGCCGAGCAGACGCCCGCGTCGATCCTGTTCCTGTTCGAGATCATCGGCGACCTGCTGCCCGCCGGCGTCGTGAACATCGTCAACGGCTTCGGCATCGAGGCCGGAGCTCCCCTGGCGCAGCACAGGAGGATCCGGAAGGTCGCCTTCACCGGCGAGACCACGACGGGCCGCCTGATCATGCAGTACGCCTCGCAGAACCTCATCCCCGTCACGCTCGAACTCGGAGGCAAGAGTCCGAACGTCTTCTTCGAGGACGTCGCGAGCTCGACCGCCGACCCGTACTACGACAAGGCGCTCGAGGGCTTCACGATGTTCGCGCTGAACCAGGGCGAGGTGTGCACCTGCCCGTCGCGCGCACTCATCCAGCGCTCGATCTACGACGGCTTCCTCGCCGACGGCCTGGAGCGCGTGAAGAAGGTCGTACAGGGCAACCCGCTGGATCTCACCACGATGATCGGCGCACAGGCGTCGAACGACCAGCTCGAGAAGATCCTCAGCTACATCGACATCGGGAAGCAGGGCGGCGCGAAGCTGCTCACGGGAGGCGAGCGGGTCGACCTGGGCGGCGACCTCAGCGAGGGCTACTACGTCGCCCCGACCGTGTTCGAGGGCACCAACGACATGCGGATCTTCCAGGAGGAGATCTTCGGACCGGTGCTGTCGGTCACGAGCTTCTCCGACTTCGATGACGCGATCTCGATCGCGAACGACACGCTCTACGGGCTCGGCGCCGGAGTGTGGAGCCGCAGCGGTGACACGGCCTACCGGGCCGGCCGTGCGATCGAAGCAGGTCGCGTCTGGACCAACACCTACCACCAGTACCCGGCGCACGCCGCGTTCGGCGGGTACAAGCAGTCGGGCGTGGGCCGCGAGAACCACAAGATGATGCTCGACCACTACCAGCAGACGAAGAACCTCCTCGTCTCCTATGCCGAAGGGCCGATGGGCTTCTTCTGATCCGGATCCGTCCCCCCACCGGTCGTTGAGCGAGTCGAAGCGTCGCTCAACGACCGGTGGGGCATACGAGAGGAGCGGGTGATGCCCGAGTTCCACCGCGTCGACGTCTCGGCGGAAGCGGCGGCGCTGCTGCGCACGCTCACCGTGCAGCACGGCCCGCTGATGTTCCATCAGTCCGGGGGTTGCTGCGACGGCTCCGCACCCATGTGCTATCCGGTCGGGATGTTCCTGACCGGATCCGGCGACGTGCTGCTGGGCGACCTCGAGATCGGTCTCGACGAGACGGTGCCGGTCTACATGTCCGGGTCGCAGTTCGAGTACTGGAAGTACACGCACGTCACGATCGACGTCGTCGACGGGCGCGGATCCGGCTTCAGCGTCGAGTCGCCGACCGGCAAGAGGTTCCTGACCCGCTCGCGGATGCTCGATCAGGCCGAGCTGGAGCACTTCGCCCTGGCCTGAACGGATCAGGGGCCGCCGTCGAAACGACGGACGGCCCTCGATACCGCGGAAGTCAGCGGGTGCGGTCGATCTGCATCGCCAGCAGGGTGATGAGCTCGTAGACGACGTGGCTCGCCGCGATACCGGTCATCTGCGCGTGGTCGTAGGCGGGCGAGACCTCGACGACGTCCGCGCCCACGATGTTCGTGTCGCGCAGGCTCCGCAGGATCCGGAGCAGCTCACGGCTGGTGAGACCACCGGCCTCCGGCGTCCCGGTACCCGGCGCATGCGCGGGGTCGAGCACGTCGATGTCGATCGAGACGTACAGCGGTGCGTCGCCGATGCGGGTCAGGATCCGCTCGATCGCGGCCTCGACGCCGTGCTCCTCGATCGCCTCGCTCGTCACGATCGAGAATCCGAGGCGCGCGTCGTCCTCGAGGTCGCTCTTGTCGTAGAGCGGGCCGCGCGTGCCGACGTGGCAGCTCGCGGTCATGTCGATGAGGCCTTCCTCGCTCGCGCGGCGGAACGGGGTGCCGTGCGTGATGGGCGCGCCGAAGTAGGTGTCCCAGGTGTCCAGGTGCGCGTCGAAGTGCAGCACGGCGACCGGCCCGTGCGTGCGGGCGACCGAGCGCAGCAGCGGCAGCGCGAGGGTGTGGTCCCCGCCGATCGTGACGATGCGGGATGCACGCTCGCGGAGGGCGGTCACCACCCGGTCGGTCTCCTCGACGGCCTCGGTGATGTCGAACGGGTTGAGGGCGATGTCGCCCGCATCGACGACCTGGGTGCGCGCGAAGGGGGAGAAGTCCTGGGCCGGGTTGTACGGGCGCAGCAGACGCGAGGACTCGCGCACGTGCGAGGGACCGAACCGTGTGCCGGGGCGGTAGCTCACGCCCGAGTCGAACGGGGCCCCCACCACGGCGATGTCGGCGCGCTCGACCTCCTCCAGCCGCGGCAGGCGGGCGAAGGTGGCGAAGCCCGCATAGCGGGGGGTGAGGGAGGCATCGACGGGGCCGATCGGAGTGGTCATGCACGGTCCTTCTGTTCTTCCGGGGAATGGGACGGGGCGGGCTGCACGACGTGCACGAGCCGAACGCCGCCGGCGGCGATCGCGGCGCGGATCGCGGGGGCGAGGTCGTCGCCGGCGGCGACCCGTTCGCCCTGGGCGCCGAAGGCCCGCGCCAAGGCGGCCCAGTCCGGCTGCACGAGGTCGACCCCCACCGGGGTCATCCCGCGATCCACCTCGTTCTGGCGGATCTCCGCGTAGCCGCCGTTGTCGACGCACACGATCGTCAGGTCGAGGCGCTGCTCGACCGCCGTCACGATCTCGTTCACGGCGAACATGAGCGCGCCGTCGCCGACGACCGCCACGACGGGCCGGTCCGGCTGCGCCACGCGCGCGCCGATCGCCGCGGGGAGGCCGTAGCCGAGCGTCGCGTACGTGGGGGTGTAGAGCAGCGCATGCGGGCCGGAGCGGCGGAGCACGTTCGCGAGGGCGAGGTAGACGATCTGGGAGGAGTCGCCCGCGACGATCGCGTCGCCGGGCAGCGCCGCGGCGATCTCCTCGGCGAGGGCGACGGTCGTCGGGGCGGTGTCCCGGATCTCCCGGAGGATCTCGGTACGGACGACGTCGAGCGCAGGCGTGCGCGGCGCGACGGGAGGCAGGGCGTCCAGGATCCGCTCGAGGACCGCGCGGGCGTCGCCGCGGATCCCGATCGCGGGGTCCAGGTTCTTCGCGAGCTGCGCCGCAGCGATGTCCACCCGGACCACGGCGCCGCGCGCCTCCAGTCGCGGCGCCCACAACTCGGCCTCGCCGAGCTTGGATCCCACGACCAGGAGCACGTCAGCGTCTTCGGCGACCGCGCGGGCCGCCGCGAGGCGCAGGTTCGCGCCGAGCGCCAGCGGATGGTGCTCGTCGACCGCGCCCTTGCCGTTGAGAGTGGTGAGCACGGGGGCGCCGAGGCGTTCGGCGAGAGCGGTGAGCGCGGCGGCGGCACGGGTCGCACCGCCGCCCGCGACGATGACCGGCCGCTGCGCCGCCCCGAGCAGGGCGGCGGCTTCGGCGACCGCCTCCGTGTCTCCGCCGTCGGCGGCGGGAAGGGGACGGGGCAGGCGGTCCGCCGCGGGAACGCCGGCCGGAGCTTCGAGCACGTCCAGCGGAACCTCGATGTGCACGGGCCGCGGGCGTCCGGTGCGGAACAGTGCGAACGCGTCGTGCACGGCGGCGACCGCCTCCGCGGCCGAGCCGACGCGGCGCGACCACTCGGCGATCGCGCCGACCATCGCGGATGCGTCCTTGGTCTCGTGCAGGGTGCCGACATCGGCGAACTCCGCACCGCGGGCGACGCCGGGGGAGAGCACGATCAGCGGACGGGACTCGCAGAACGCCGTTCCCACGGCGCTCATCGCGTTCTGCAGTCCGGGACCGGAGGTGGTGATCACCACGCCGGGGAGTCCGGTCTGCTGCGCCCAGCCATCGGCGCCGTAGCCGGATCCCTGCTCGTGCCGGTTCGTCACGACCCGGAACCCCAGGTCGGCGAGCGGGCGGTAGAACTCCAGGTTGTGCGTGCCGGGGATCCCGAACACGGCGCTCACCCCGTAGCCGCGGATCGTCTCCAGGACGGCGCGGCCGGCGGTGTCGGCGTACGGGTCGGTCTCGTTCGTCATCTGTTCGTCCCCTCAGGCCGCGCGGTGCCGCGGCTCGCCGTCGACCCAGGTCTCGAGCACCCGGATGCGACCGATCCGCTCGGGATCCGCCTCGAGCACGTCCTCGTCCAGCACGACGAAGTCGGCGAGCTTGCCGACCTCGAGGCTGCCCAGGTCGTCCTCGCGGCCGAGCGAGACGGCGCCCTCGATCGTGTGCGCGCGTAGGGCGGAGAGGGCCGAGATCCGCAGGTCGTCCGGACCGAGGCGGTGGCCGCGACGGGTGAGCCTGGTCACGGCCGCCTGGATCGCCTCGAGCGGGATCGGGTCGGCGACGGGGGCGTCGGACGAGATCGTGACCGGAACCCCGGCACGTTCGAACTCGCCCAGCGGGTTGAAGCGCTCGCCGGGTGTTCCGATCGCCTCCTCGACGCCCTCGCCCCAGTTGTAATAGTGCTGGGGCTGATTGACCGGGCGGATCCCGGCCGTCGCCATGCGCGCGATCTGCGCGGGGGTGGGCAGCCCGCAGTGCTCGATCCGGTGACGCGCGTCGTCGTCGGGATGCTCCGCGAGGGCGGCCTCGATCGCCGAGACGACCATCTCGATCGCGGTGGGCGACTGGGCGTGCGTCGCGGTCTGCAGCCCGGCCGCGTGCGCGCGCCGGATGAGCGCGGCGTACTCGGCGGGCTCGTGGTACAGCTGCCCGGTGCGGCAGGGGTCGCCCACATAGCCGTCGGGGAAGTACGCGGTCCAGCCGCCGAGGGTGCCGTCGGCGTAGAACTTGATGCCGGCGAAGCTGAGGTGGGCGTTGCCGAACTGGCCGACGAGCCCCATCTCCAGCGCCTCGTCGAGCAGGTGCGAGAGCAGGTACATCGACACCCGCAGCGGCAGCCGTCCGGCCTGCGCGAGTCGCAGGTACATGTCGAACTCGCGGCGGCTTACCTGCGCGTCGCCGATCGCGGTGACGCCGCCCGCGAGGAAGCGGGAGGTCGCGACGTCGAGCTGACGCAGGTGCTCCTCCGGCTCATCCGCGAGGTGGAAGTTGGGGCCGTGGTGGCCGACCTTCACGCCGTGCACGCCGGTGAGGATGTTGCAGGCCGCGTCCGAGAGCTCGCCGGTGAGCTCGCCGTCGGCGTCGCGGAAGAACTCGCCGCCCGCGGGGTTCGGCGTGCCGCGGTCGATCCCGCTGCGCTCCAGCGTGTAGGAGTTCACGACCCCGCCGTGCCCGGAGGCGTTCATGAGATACACCTCGCGGTCGGTCGCGACCTGGTCGAGCTCGAACCGGGTAGGGTGGCGCTGCTCGGCGAGGTTGCGGTGCTCGTAGCCGTAGCCGCGCACCGGCCGCCCCGCGGGAAGCGCGGCGGCCGCCTCCTGAAGCAGCGCGACGATCTCGGGGATGCTCCCGGCTTTCTCCGGGCCGCAGTCCACCCACGTCATCATCTGGCCGTACATGAGGGGATGCGCGTGCGCGTCGATGAAGCCCGGTACGACCGTGGCTTCGCCGAGGTCGACCCGCTCCGGCGTCAGCCCGGCACCCTCGGCCGCGGCCGCGCACTCGGCGGGCGAGCCGGTGGCGAGGATCCGCCCGCGATCGACGAGCATCGCCGTCACGGTCGTGGCGGAGGGGTCGAGCAGGTGGATCGCGCGGGCGAGGACGAGCCGAGGGGTCGTCTGGCGGGACTGGTCGAAGGGGACGAGCTTTCTCATGGCAGCCTGTTCGCGGTGGTGTCGGTGCGGGCGGTGAAGGAGGACGTGACGGGGGCCTCGTCGGAGTGCTGGGGAGCCAGCCTGGTGCAGATGCCGGCGAGCACGGCCATGCCGATGAACATCGCGATGACGGACCAGATGCTGCCCGTCCAGGCGACGAGCTGGGTCGCGAACCAGGGGGAGAACCCGGCCCAGACCGCCGCGCCGACGCCGTAGGAGAGCGCGATCGACGTGTAGCGCGCCTGCGGGCGGAACATCTGTGCGAGGATCGCGGCGATCGGCGCATAGGTCGCGCTCATCGCGATGCGCACGAGCGAGGCGAAGAGGAAGATGAGCGGCTCGACCCGGCCCGGCATGAGCAGCAGGAACGGCGTGAAGGTCAGCACGGAGGTGAGCAGGCCGATGTACATGACGTTCTTGCGGCCCCACTTGTCGCCGAGCCACGCGACCGGAAGCGTCACCACGAACTCCACGAAGGAGGCGATGGTCATCGCGTCGAGGATCACCTGCTCGCTGATCGAGATCGGCGCCCCCGTCGCGTAGGCGGTCGCGAAGGTCGTGGCCAGGTAGTACCCGCCCGTCGAGATCGGCAGGATGCCGATGCCGAGCAGGATCGGACGCCAGTTGGCGCGGAGCGCGAAGGCGAGCGGCATCGACTGCTTGCGGCCCTCGATCTTCTCCTCGAAGACGGGCGACTCCTCGACGCGGTAGCGCACCCAGAGACCGACGGCGATGAGCACGATCGAGAGCAGGAAGGGGATCCGCCACCCGCCGTTGCGGATGAAGTCGTCTCCACCGCGCGACATGATCGCGAAGATGCCGGAGGCGAGCAGGGCGCCGGCCGGGTTGCCGAGCTGGGTGAAGCCGCCGTAGAATGTCTTCGACTTCTCGGGCGCGTGCTCGACGCTCATGAGCACGGCGCCGCCCCACTCGCCGCCGACCGCGAGTCCCTGGAGCGCACGCAGCAGGATCAGCAGGATCGGGGCGAGGATGCCCACGTTCTCATAGGTGGGCAGGCACCCGACGAGCACGGTCGAGGCGCCCATGAGCAGCAGGGTGATGACGAGCGAGACGCGACGGCCGAGCTTGTCACCGATGTGGCCGAAAAGGATCCCGCCGATCGGGCGGACGAGGAAGGCCACGGCGAAGGTGGCGAATGCCGCCGAGGTCTCCGCGAGCGGATCCTTGCTGGGGAAGAACAGCGGGCCGAACACGAGGGCGGCCGCCGTGGCGTAGACGTAGAAGTCGTACCACTCGATCGTGGTGCCGACGAAGGCCGCGAGCCCGGCGCGCCGGGCCTTTGCGTGGGTGGAGGTCATGCCCGCTCCTTTGCGGTGTCAGGGATGCGAAGGATGCTAGGGCCGGATCTGCACCTGCGCAATGTCAAAAGTTGCGTGCGAATGGACCCCGACTGAAGTAATGTTCGCGAGAGTTCGCATCCTGATTCCGTTCCACGTCAATCCGGGGATCATGACTGCGATTGTGACAACTTCGGAATCCAAACCGGGAAAGTCGGGGACCGCCTGAATCATGACCGATTTCGATGCAGAACTCATCCGCGCGCTCCGCGAGGACGGGCGCGCGAGCATCCGCTCGCTCGCCGTCGACCTCGGCCAGACGAGGACCGCGGTGGCGTCCCGGCTGCGCCTGCTGCTGGACGACAGGACGATTCGGATCATCGGCGCGGTCGATCCGTTCTTCCTCGGGCAGCACGTGATCGCGCATGTCTCGATCCGCACGGCCGGCGCGAGCGCCGGGGTCGCCGCTGCGCTCCAGGCGCGGGAGGAGACCGTGTTCGTGTCGGCGATCGGCGGCGTCTACGACCTCGTGGCAGAGGTGCGCCTGGGCACGATGTCCGAACTGCACGCGGTGATCGAGGACATCAGGGCGATCCCGCAGGTGCTGGACGTGAGCACCCTCGTCTACACCTCGGTCGTCAAGGGCCCGTTCGTTTCGAGCTACCGCGGCGACGTCGTGCTGGACGAGACCGACACCGCCCTGATCGAGCTGCTGCAGGAGGACGGACGGATCAGCTTCCGGGCGCTCGGTGAGGTCGTCCGGCTCTCGCCCTCGGCGGTGGCGACGAGGGTGCAGCGGCTCCGTGCCGCGCACGTCATCCAGATCGGCGCCGTGGAGGCCCGCGGCCCGGCCCACCGGAGGCAGTCGATGGGCGTGGGGCTCAGCCTGCTCGGCGACGACGACGCCGTGCTCTCGATCGTGCGCACCTGGCCCGGCGTGGACTTCGCCGCGCGCACGATCGGCCGCTTCGACGCCGTCATCACGTTCGTGGAGCCCACGCCCGGGGCGCTGCATGCCGGTCTCGAGCAGCTGCGCTCGCTGCCCGGGGTGTCCCACACCGAGGCGTGGCTGCATCTCGCGGTGCTCAAGGAGGACTACGCCCGCCAGTTCCCGCACGTCCCGGAATAGCGCGGGATCCCGGGCTCCCGGAGCAGCCGGATCCGCGTCGGTCGAGCGGCAGGAAGATCTGCGGTCGACATCACGTCTCGGCGTCGGATCTCCCGTGAAACGCCGAGCCGTGTCTACAATCGGGTGTCCCGTGCGCCGTGAACCCTGACGGCCATGGATGTTGCGGCCGCGCTGAACTGCGGCCACGGAACCGATACAGAGGTGTATATGTCATTCCACAGCACTCGAGGCCGTCTCGGCCTCGCCATCGGCGCGCTCGGCGCCACGGCCCTCGTTCTCGCGGGCTGCGCGACGAGCAGCACGGGCGGCGGGGGATCGACCGGGGGGTCCTCCGGCAGCACGATCACGGTCGGCACGACCGACAAGATCACGTTCCTCGACCCGGCCGGCTCGTACGACAACGGCTCGTTCGCGGTGATGAACCAGGTCTACCCGTTCCTCATGAACAGCAAGTACGGCACGGCGGAGGTCACCCCCGACATCGCCGAGTCGGCGGAGTTCACCTCGCCCACCGAGTACACGGTGAAGCTCAAGAAGGACCTCAAGTTCGCCAACGGCGACCCGCTGACTTCGGCATCGGTGAAGTTCTCCTTCGATCGCATGGTCAAGATCAACGACCCCAACGGCCCGGCCGTGCTGCTCGGCAACCTCGCCAGCACTGCGGCACCGGATGCGACCACGGTCGTCTTCACGCTGAAGAACGGCAACGACCAGCTCTGGCCGATGATCCTCTCCAGCCCCGCGGCTCCCATCGTCGACGAGAAGGTCTTCTCGGCCGACAAGGTCACCGACGACGACACCATCGTCAAGGGCAAGGCCTTCGCCGGCCAGTACGAGATCACCGACTACAAGAAGAACCAGCTCATCTCCTACAAGCCGTACGACGGCTACCAGGGCGAGCTGGGCAAGGCCGCGAACAGCCAGGTCAACGTCAAGTACTTCGCGGACGCGTCGAACCTGAAGCTCGCGATCGGCAACGGCGACATCGACGTGGCCTTCCGCAGCCTGTCTGCCACCGACACCGAGAACCTGAGCAAGAACAAGAAGGTCAAGCTGGTCGAGGGCCCCGGTGGCGAGATCCGCTACATCGTCTTCAACTTCAACACGATGCCCTACGGCGCGACGACCCCCGAGGCCGACCCGGCCAAGGCCCAGGCCGTGCGCCAGGCGGCGGCCGACCTCGTCGACCGCGCGGCGATCGCGAAGGACGTCTACAAGGACACGTACAGCCCGCTGTACTCCTTCGTCGCCGACGGCATGGCCGGCGCGACCCAGCCGCTGAAGTCGATGTACGGCGACGGCAACGGCGGACCCTCGCTCGACAAGGCGAAGAAGGTCCTCGCCGACGCGGGCGTCACCACGCCGATCACGCTGAACCTGCAGTACAACGGCGACCACTACGGCCCCTCCTCGGGTGACGAATACGCCGCCGTCAAGGCGCAGCTCGAGCAGGGCGGTCTGTTCACCGTCAACCTGCAGAGCACCGAGTGGACGCAGTACTCCAAGGACCGCACCGCCGACGTGTACCCGGCCTACCAGCTCGGCTGGTTCCCGGACTACTCCGACGCCGACAACTACCTGTCGCCGTTCTTCACGACGGACAACTTCCTGAAGAACCACTACGACAACACCGCGGTCAACGACCTGATCGTGAAGTCGCAGACGGAGACCGACAAGGACAAGCGCATGGCCGACCTCGCGCAGGTGCAGGACATGGTCGCGAAGGACCTGTCCACCCTGCCGCTGCTGCAGGGCAAGCAGGTCGCCGTCGTCGGCACCGGTGTGAACGGCACCACGCTCGACGCGTCGTTCAAGTTCCGCTACGCGCCGCTGACGAAGTAGCGCACCCTCAGACGGGGCACCGCCGCACTCGCGACGGTGCCCCGTCTTCGTTTCCGGGGCGCAATGCCGCGCCCGCCCTCCTCACGAAGGTTCTCCATGGCCGTTGATGTCCTCGCCGCAGATCCCGCGGCGACGCGCCCCAAGTCCTCCGGAGGAGGACTGTGGCGCTACATCCTGATCCGCCTCGTGCTGATCATCCCCACCGTCCTCATCCTGATCACCCTGGTCTTCTTCCTGATGCGGGTCACCGGCGACCCGATCACCGCAGCCCTCGGCGGTCGCCTCCCTCCCGACCAGCTCGCCGCGCGCGTGCACCAGGCCGGCTACGACCGGCCGGTCCTGATCCAGTACTTCGAATACCTCGGCAACATCCTGCACGGCGATTTCGGCACCACCATCACGGACGGCCAGAAGGTCACCACGGTGCTGCTGACCTACGGATCCGCCACGCTCGAGCTCGCGATCTACGCGCTCATCGTCGCGTTCGTGGTCTCGATCCCGCTCGGGCTCGTCGCCGCGCACCGCCGCGACAAGTGGCAGGACGCGTCGCTGCGCATCATGGCGATCCTCGCCTACGCCACGCCGATCTTCTTCGTCGGCCTGCTGCTGAAGCTCGTCTTCTCGGTGTGGCTCGGCTGGATGCCGGTCTCCGGGCGCGCGAGCACCCAGACCGAGCTGCTGATGAGCGGCGTCAGCACTCCCACCGGCATCTACCTGCTCGACGCGATCCGCCTCGGCAACGGCCCGGCGATCCTCGACGTGCTCTGGCACGCGATCCTGCCCGCGCTCGCGCTCGGCCTGCTGACCGCCGGCATCTTCCTGCGGCTCATCCGCACGAACGTGATCGGCACGCTCGGCCAGCAGTACGTCACCTCCGGCCGCTCCCGCGGCGTGAGCGAGTACCGCCTGGTCACCAAGCACGCGTTCCGTCCGGCCCTCATCCCGATCATCACGGTCATGGGCCTGCAGATCGCGCTGCTGCTCGCGGGGGCCATCCTCACCGAGACGACCTTCGAGTGGAAGGGCATCGGATTCATGCTGAGCGAGTACCTGAAGGCCCGCGACTTCGTGGCCGTCCAGGGCATCGTCGTGATGATCGCGGTGATCGTCGCGGTCACGAACTTCATCGTCGACATCGTCGCCGCCGTGATCGACCCGCGGGTGAGGTACTGAGATGACCATCGACAACACACCCGAACCCGTGATCCACCGCGACCTGCCGACGCCGAAGACCGAGGCGCTCGCCGCCCAGGCCCCCCGCAAGCGCCGTTGGAGCGAGCGACTCCCCGTGGTCTCGCAGCTGCGCCAGAGCGTCGGACTGCAGCGCGGCATGCTCGTCGCCGGCCTCGTCATCACCGGCGTCTTCGTGCTGGTCGCGATCCTCGCTCCGTTCATCGCCCCGTACTCGTGGGCGCAGCAGTCCGCGAACGGAGTGAAGTTCGGCACGCAGCAGCCGCCGAGCGCCACCAACATCCTCGGCACCACCGTGAGCGGGTTCGACGTCTTCTCCCGCGTGATCTGGGGCTCCCAGACCGCCCTGCTCGTGATCCTCGCGGCGATCGCGTGCTCGATCTTCATCGGCATCGCGCTCGGCCTGGTGTCGGGGTACTTCGGCGGGTGGCTGGATCGGACGCTCGTCGTGATCGCCGATGCGATCTACGCGTTCCCCTCGCTGCTGCTCGCGATCGTCATGTCGATCGTGATCAGCCGCGGCCAGTCGAACCTGTGGTCGGGCATCATGGCCACGGCCCTCTCGATCACGGTCGTGTTCGTGCCCCAGTACTTCCGCGTGATCCGCGCGGAGGTGGTGCGCGTGCGCGCCGAGCCGTTCGTCGAGTCGGCGAAGGTCATCGGCGTGCCGACCGGGCGGATCCTGACCCGTCACGTGCTGCGCAACTCGACGCGCTCGCTGCCGGTCGTGATCACGCTGAACGCCTCCGAAGCGCTGCTGACCCTCGCCGGGCTCGGCTTCCTCGGCTTCGGCATCGAGGCGACTTCGGCCGCGGAGTGGGGCTACGACCTGAACCGCGCCATCGCGGACGTCACCAGCGGCATCTGGTGGACGTCCATCTTCCCCGGCCTCGCGATCGTGCTGGTGGTGCTCGGCATCACCCTCGTCGGCGAGAGCCTGAACGACCTGAGCGATCCGCGACTGCGCACCCGCCGTCGCGCGGGAGGTGCGGCATGACCGGCACGACCATGAACACCGGCCTGCCCGACGTGGCGGACATCCGCGGACTCAAGGTGCGCTTCGCGACCGACGGCGACCCCGTCGACGCGGTCAAGGGCATCGACATCCAGGCGCACGCGGGCGAGGTGCTCGCGATCGTCGGCGAGTCCGGATCCGGCAAGACCGTCACCGCCAACGCGTTGCTCGGCCTGCTGCCGGAGACCGCGACGATGTCGGGTGCGGTCATCGTGCGCGGCCGCGGCGGCGAGACCGACGTGGTGCATGCGTCGGCGGCCAAGCTGCGCGCGATGCGCGGGCGCGACGCGGCGATGGTGTTCCAGGAGCCCTCCACCGCGCTGAACCCCGTCTACACGGTCGGCTGGCAGATCGCCGAGGGCCTGCGCGCGCATCACGACGGCCGACTCTCCAAGAAGGAGGCGAAGGCCAAGGCGATCGAGATCCTCCGCAAGGTGGGCATCCCGGATCCGGACAAGCGCGTCGACGAGTTCCCGCACCAGTTCTCCGGCGGGCAGAAGCAGCGCATCGTGATCGCGATGGCCCTCGTGCTGAACGCCGGGCTCATCATCGCCGACGAGCCGACCACGGCCCTCGACGTCACGGTCCAGGCCGAGATCCTCGAACTGCTGCGCGCCTGCCGCGACGAGTTCGGCGCGACGATCGTGCTCATCACGCACAACATGGGCGTGGTCGCCGACCTCGCCGACCGTGTCGTCGTGATGCTGCGCGGCGACATCGTCGAGCAGGCCGCGGTGCGGGACCTCTTCGCGAACCCGCAGCAGGACTACACGCGGGAGCTGCTCGCCGCCGTGCCGCATGTCGGCCAGGGCAAGTCGGCCCTGGGGGCATCGGTCGTCGAGCGAGCGCAGCGAGACGGAGCGCCGCACGCCGCGGATCCCGTTTCGTCTCGGTCGCCTTCGGCGTCCTCGCTCGACGACCGGGATGAGGCGCCGGAGGGCAGCCTCATCGTGGCGCGGGCCTGTGAGATCGGCTACCCGGGCCGCTTCGGACGAGGCGGCGTCGTCGCGGTCAAGGGCGTCGATTTCCACGTCGGCCCCGGTGAGGTCGTGGGCCTCGTCGGCGAATCCGGATCCGGGAAGACCACGATCGGCCGTGCCGTCGTGGGCCTCACCACGGTCGTCGGCGGATCGCTGCGCGTGCTCGGCCAGGAGATGAACGGCGTGAAGCAGCGCCAGCTCACCCCGTTGCGCCCCGAGATCGGATTCGTGTTCCAGGATCCGGCGACGAGCTTCAACCCGCTGCTGTCGATCGCCGAATGCATCGCCGAGCCGCTCGTGGTGCACGGGAAGGCGTCGAGTGTCGCCGTCGCCCGTGCCCGCGTGGACGAACTGCTCGACGCGGTGCGGCTGCCGACGAACTTCGGCGACCGGTTCCCGCACGAGCTCTCCGGCGGACAGCGCCAGCGCGCCTCGCTCGCGCGCGCTCTGGCCCTGGATCAGAAGCTGCTCATCGCGGACGAGCCCACCAGCGCGCTCGACGTCTCGGTGCAGGCGAAGGTGCTCGACCTGTTCGTGCAGCTGCAGGCCGAGCTCGGTTTCGCGTCGCTGTTCATCAGCCACGACCTCGCCGTGATCGACGCCGTCGCCGATCGGATCATCGTGCTGCAGCACGGCCGGATCCAGGAGCAGGGTACGACCGCGCAGGTGCTGAACGACCCGTCGAACGCCTACACGAAGGAGTTGCTGGCGGCCCTCCCGGTGCCCGATCCGGTCGAGCAGGCCGAGCGCCGTGCCCTGTGGCAGGCGGTACGCCGCAGGGCCTGACGCGCGCCCTCGATCGGGGTCGTTGAGCGACGACCCGCGCCGGCGCGACGGAGACGAAACGCGGTGCTCTTGCGAGGGCGCCGCGTTTCGTCTCTCCTTCGGCTCGCTCAACGACCCCGGAGCAGACGACGTGTCAGTGTCCGAGCACCAGGCGGAACACGAGCCAGGCGATCCCGACGCCGGCGAACACCAGCACCGACACCCAGGGGAAGGCGCGCTTGAGCCGGCGTCCGCCGGGCGCGACGCCGGGCGGGGGAGACCACGGCTGGGCAGGATCTCCGGGCGTCGGCGCGACCGGCCCGGCGAACTGAGCCGGGGCCGACGCCGCGGCGGTGGCCGGAGAGGCGCCGGACTCGTCCGGTGCGGTGACGCCGTCGCCGCCGGTGGCCGTGCGCAGGCGCTCGTCGCGCCAGCGCGCCCACTGCTGCAGCTTCGTGAGCACCGCGCCCACGGTGCCGAACATCTGCGCCCACACGGCCGGATCCAGAGTGGTGACCTGACGCTTCTGGGCGTAGAGGAAGAGCCAGTCGTCGACGATCTCGACGTCGAACGACGACGCGCTGTCCATGAACCGGGCCATGATGTCGGGCGTGAACAGGTAGAGCGCGTCGCGCTCGTAGCCGGCCGGACAGTAGAGGGCGAAGTACCGGTCGAAGTCGCCCTCGAGCGAAAGACGCTGGTGGCCGTCGTAGCTCGCGGGCAGGTTGGATCCGAAGAATCCGTTGTTGGACTGGGCGTCCAGCACGATGTTGGGCAGCGGCACGTCGAGCTTGATCGCGATGTAGCCCCACTCGTGCGTCTGGCTCTCCTTGCCCGAGCCGGTCGTGTATCTGAAGTTCGCGAACTCGACGAAGCGCGGTGAGGAGCCGCGCACCAGATCCGTGGCGATGCGGCTGTGACCGAGATCGAACAGCATCCCCGGCAGCTGCGGATCCTTGAGTTCCGGCAGGTAGGTCATGGCGTTCGCGCTCGCGAACCCGGCGAGCCGGTAGCCCCGCACGAGCTGACGGTTCCACCAGGCGATTCCGCCCCACACGGCGAGCCCGACCACGACGAGGATCAGCAGCGGCACCACCACGCCGCCGGAGGAGCCGAGCGCGACCGTCAGGAAGACGCCGAACACGCCGAAGCCGACGAAGGCGATGAACAGGACGACCACGAGGAAGAGCACGATCTGGCCCGTGCGAGGGCCCTGACCGCTCGCCCTGGCCTCGCGCGACCACGCGGCGAGCCGCGCGCGGTCGACCGGTTCGGTCAGCGCACGGGCGTCGAAGGGAGCGGCGGCGCCCGGCTGCGGAGTGGTCACCCGTCCACGCTATTCCGGGACCGCTGCTTTCCGGAGATGACGGCGCATCTTCGTGGACGTCGGAGCCCTCATATATATTCAAGAGGGCAACGAGATATCCGGAGGTGATCGCGTGACGAAGACGCTCATCGACATCGACGACGCCCTTCTCGCGAGGGCGATGGAGCTCACCGGGGCCGTCACGAAGAAGGCGGCGGTGAACGAGGCTCTCGCGCAGATCGTGCGGAGGGGCGAGGCCCTGGGCTACGTCGATCTGCTCCACTCCGGGATCGCCGTCGATCTCGACGACGCGCGGGTCATCGACGACGCCCAGCGATGAGACGGATCCTCCTGGTCGACAACTCGGCGCTGCAACGGCTGCATCGCTCGTCGCCCGTGGCCTCGGCCTTCGTGGAACTGCTCGAGCACGGGGACCTGGGCGGATGCCTGCCGCAGATCCTCGAGGAGGGGAACTCGGCGCGCAGTGCCGACGATCATCGGACGCTGGTCGACGCGAGCATCCGAGCGCGCGTCTTCCTCCCGCCGGATGAACGGGTGGCGACCCTCGCGATCGACCTCCAGCGCCGACTGTTCCAGGCAGGGATCGGGCGCTCCGTCGGGGTGAGCGATCTGCAGATCGCGGCGACGGCGATCCGGCACTCGCACGCGCAGCAGACGGTCACCGTCGTGCACACGACGCCGACTTCGAGAACGTCGCACGGGTCGCGCCGGAGTTCTCGCATCGATGGATCGTGCCCCGGGGCACCGTGGCCTGAAGCGCGCCGAGCGCATCCGGCCGGCTCAGGGATTCACGTCGTCCGCGTCCCACTGCAGGTTCGCGCCCTCGGGGATCGGCAGGGCCTCGAGCCGGTCGTCCGCGCACAGGGCGGCGATGAGGGCCCGGGATCCGCCGACGACCGTCGAGTCGAAGTCGATCTCGCTGACCAGGATCCAGGCGTGATCCGCCGGCCAGATCAGGTTCGGATGCAGCGCGCTGGGCGGGAAGCCCCGCTCCTCGGCGATCTTGTCGCTCCAGGGGACGAAGGCCACCCAGTCCGGATCCGCGAAGGTGCGCGGCGGCGCGGCGAAGAGCACATGATCGCGCTGCGGGAGTTCGAGACGGGCGCCTTCGGAGATCTCGCGGGAGAGGATCCCGTCCTGCCAGACCGCCTTCTGGTAGGGGTTGTTGAACGGATCGTGGATGCTCTCGGCGAGCATGGCCGCGTGCGCCTCGACGGGGTCGTCGGTGAAGGTCAAGAAGGCGCGACCGGTGGACCCGAAGCCGCCCAGCAGGCCGCCGTGCCCCTCCCAGACGGCGGCGAACCCGTCGTCCGGGGTCGTCGTGTGTGCGTCGAGGTGCTCGGCGACGGGGGCGAGGAGTGCGGGCGGCAGGTCGCCTTCGATCGGCCCGTGGAACTCCCGGCCGTCCGGAGCGCGGCGGTGGCGCCAGTCCTCGCCCTCGGGCGTCCGCACGATCCGGTTCCACTGCGCGAGCGGATGCAGCACCGTGCCGAACGCCGCGGCCGTGTCCGCCCACGTCGCCTGCTCGTCGCGGAGCTCGGAGAGGATCCGCGCCTCCTCGTCCTCCGGCAACGCGCGCAGCTCGTCATGCGTGGGCACGACTCCGCCCGGCACGCTCCGCACCCAGGGCGGATGGAAGATCCGGGCATACGCCTCGAACCCGCGCGGCACGACCGAGTGCATGTCGGATCCGATGACGGGATCCAGCCGTTCCCGGATCCAGCGGCCGACCTCGACGTCCTCTTCCCAGCGCATGCGCTCAGTCCTTCGTCGCGACGATCGTGAAGGTGCAGGGGATCAGGTCGCGCTCCGCGTCCGGCCAGACGAATCCGCCGTCCGCGGGCAGCATCCGCGGACTGAACCGCCACGGCAGCGTCCTGCCCTCGTCGAGGCGACGGATCCGCAGCCCGGCTCCGATCAGGGCGTTCACGACGGAGGAGAGCGGATGCGGCCATTCGTAGGTGCGCGGATGCGCGACGGTGCCATCGCCGGCGTAGGTGCTGTCGTCGTCCCAGGCCTGGGCCTCCCCGGTGTCGAAGTAGGGATAGCGGAGCACCGGCTCGTCGCGGGTCTCGTCGAGCGCGTACAGCACGGGGTGCCCGTCGCGGATGTAGAACGTGCCGCCGGGGCGCAGCAGCCCGGCGACCTGCGCGGCCCAGCGCTCGAGATCGGGCAGCCAGCAGATGGCGCCGATGCTCGTGTAGACGAGGTCGAACTCCGTGCCGACCGCCGCCGCGGCGTCGAGCACGTCGGTCTCGACCCAGTCGGCGTCGAGGCTGAGCCGGGTCGCGAGCGCGGCGGCCGTCTCCAGAGCGGGCGCGGAGAAGTCGACCCCGGTCACCCGCGCGCCGAGCCGGGCGAAGGAGAGGGTGTCGGTGCCGATGTGGCACTGCAGGTGGCAGACATCGAGGCCGTCGAAGCCCTCCGGCAGGAACGGCGCGAGCGCCGCGGCGTCTTCGCGCACGACGTCGGAGAGGTGAGCCGGATCATCGAACGCCTGGAGCCCGTAGGCCTCCGCGTGCAGCGCGACGCGGTCGTCCCAGTTCTCACGATTGGCATCCCGCGCCGGCTCCCAGTCGATCCGCACGGCGTTCACAACGGGTTCGCTCATGCCGCCACGCTACCCGGCCGCTCCCGAGCGCGATCCGTCCGGATGCACGACGGATGAACGGATGCACGACGGATCCGCCGTTTCGTTCGTGCATCCGTGATCCGGTCGTGCATGTGTGACTTTCCTCGGCGCCCGATTCGGCGCACCCGGCCGGATCCGCTAAGCTGTTCAGGTTGCCTGGGCGAATCATGCCCTGGCACGTGCTACACACCCTCCTGCTTCCGGGAAAGTCCCGGAAGCCGTTCTAGTCCGAAGGAGGTGGGTAAGTGACGCACCAGTACGAGCTCATGGTCATTCTGACCCCCGAGCTGGACGAGCGCCAGGTTGCCCCCAACCTCGACAAGTTCCTGAAGGTCATCACCAACGATGGTGGCTCGATTGACAAGGTCGACATCTGGGGCAAGCGTCGTTTCGCCTACGAGATCAACAAGAAGACCGAGGGCATCTACGCCGTCGTGAACTTCACCGCGACCAGCGAGGCCACCAACGAACTCGACCGTCAGCTGAACCTCAGCGAGCTCGTGTTCCGCACCAAGGTGCTGCGCGCTGAAGAGGCGCAGGCGATGGTCGCCGCCGAGGCCAAGCGGGCCGAGGAGAAGGCCGCTCGCAAGCCCAAGGCCGCGAAGGTCTAAGGATCATGGCCGGCGAGACCGTCATCACCGTGGTGGGAAACCTCACCGCCGACCCCGAGCTGCGGTACACGCAGAACGGGCTGCCGGTGGCGAACTTCACCATCGCGAGCACGCCGCGCACCTTCGACCGCCAGGCGAACGAGCGGAAGGACGGCGATGCGCTGTTCCTCCGTGCGTCCGTGTGGCGCGAGTTCGCCGAGCACGTGGCGGGTTCGCTGACGAAGGGCATGCGGGTCATCGCATCCGGACGCCTGCGTCAGCGGTCCTACCAGGACCGCGAAGGCCAGAACCGCACCGCGATCGAGCTGGAGGTCGACGAGATCGGCCCCTCGCTCCGCTACGCGACCGCCCAGGTCACCCGTGCCGCCTCGAACGGCGGCGGCGGGAACTTCCAGGGCGGCCAGGGCGGCGGACGCCCGCAGCAGCAGGTCTCGGAGGAGCCGTGGTCGACGCCTGGTTCCTCGAGCGCCGATGCGTGGAGCACTCCCGGCTCGTTCGGCGACGACACGCCCTTTTGAGCGTCGTCTCCGGACACAACAAGATTCCGGATCCTGACGGATCCGAAAACCATTTCTCGTAAGGAAGACTCATGGCTGGAAAGTCGAGCGGCGACCGCCGCAAGCCGCGGAAGGGCGCGAAGAACGCCGCTCCCGCGAAGTCCATCCGCGTGGGTGTCATCGACTACAAGGACGTCGCGACCCTCCGCAAGTTCATCTCGGAGCGCGGCAAGATCCGCGCCCGTCGCATCACCGGTGTTTCCGTGCAGGAGCAGCGTCTGATCGCCAAGGCGATCAAGAACGCTCGCGAGATGGCTCTCCTGCCCTACGCCGGCGCTGGCCGCTAAGGGGTACCGACATGGCAAAGCTGATTCTCACGAATGAGGTCGCCGGGCTCGGTAGCGCCGGTGACGTGGTCGAGGTCAAGAACGGGTACGCCCGCAACTACCTCGTGCCGCAGGGTTTCGCTGTCGCGTGGACGCGCGGTGGCGAGAAGCAGGTCGAGCAGATCCGTGCCGCCCGTCAGGCGCGCGCGATCCACGACCGTGACGACGCCGTGGCGCTGAAGAACGCGCTCGAGGCCGCCAAGGTCCGCCTGGCCGTCAAGGCCGGCGCCGAGGGCCGTCTGTTCGGCTCGGTCAAGACCGCCGATGTCGCCGCCGCCGTCGAGGCCGCGGGCATCGGTGCGATCGACAAGCGCAAGGTGCACATCACCACGCCGATCAAGTCGGTCGGCGAGCACGAGGCCACCGTTCGTCTGCACGACGACGTGACCGCCGTGATCACGCTGCAGGTCGTCGCCGCCAAGTAGTTCATGGCGACGCTGTAAGCGCCGACACCCTGTCAGGGGCCGTCTCCTCCGGGAGACGGCCCCTTT
>JAITLM010000074.1 GCA_031277885.1 Microbacterium sp. | reverse complement strand
GCGAGGCACAATGAAGCGTGTCCGGGCACGCCTCATCCTCAGTCAAGCAGACCCGAGGAGCACCGAGGCCGGATCCCGCCTCATCTCACCCCGCATTTCACCCGGAGGGCCTCCCGGTGCCGCGGCCGCCGGTGCCGGTGCCGGTGCCGGTGCCGGTGCCGGTGCCGGTGCCGGTGCCGGTGCCGGTGCGCAGCGTCGCCCGAGGCCGACGCCCCGTCCGATTCCCGCCAGACCCGCGCCCGTGATCGGACGAGGCTGGACGCATGTCCGCCCCTTCCCGCTCCGCTCTCCTCACCGCATCGGCGCATCTTGCGCTGGCGCTCACCTGGGGATCGAGCTTCCTGCTGATGAAGGTCTCGCTCGACTCCTTCACGCCCGGGCAGATCGCGATCGGCCGCATCCTGATCGGCGCGCTCACCCTGGGCGGCCTGATGGCGCTCACGCACCGCCGCTGGCCTCGGGAACGACGGATCTGGGGGCACATGACCGTCGTCGCCGTATTCCTGTGCGTCCTGCCGTTCCTGCTCTTCGCCTGGGCGGAGACGCTGCTGCCCTCCGGCATCGCCGCCGTGATCAACGCGACCACGCCGATCTGGACGGCGATCGCGACGGCCTTCACCGTGCGCGGCGCGCGCCTGCACGCCGGACAGATCGTCGGGATCCTGCTGGGTTTCTGCGGCGTGGCCCTCGCGATGGGAGCCTGGCAGGTCGTGAGCGATCCGGCCTTCCTCGCCTCGCTCCCGGCGCAGCTCGCGTGCCTCGGCGCGACCGCTTCCTACGGGATCGCGTTCACATGGATGCAGCGCTTCGTCGCGGGCCGCCACGATCACGACGCCCTCACGATCGCCGCCGTGCAGTTGACCGCGGCCGCGGTGATCGGCCTCCTCCTCGCGCCGTTCCTCGCCCTCGGCCCGATCCGCGGTGGTTTCACGCCTGCTCCGCTGCTCGCGCTCGCGGCGCTCGGAATGCTGGGCACCGGGCTGGCCTACATCTGGAACACACGGGTGCTCGCCGCCTGGGGCGCCATCGCCGCCGCGAGCGTCACGTACCTCACCCCGCTCGTCGGCATCGCGCTGGGCGTGATCCTGCTCGCGGAGCCCCTCACCTGGTACGAGCCCGCGGGCGCCGCGGTGATCATCCTCAGCGTGCTGCTCGTGCAGCGCAGGCTGGACGGGATCCTTCCCGGCCGCCGGCCCCGCTCGCGGGAAGCAGCGGCCGTGTGACCGGCCGACGCGTCGTGCGGCTCGCTCCGGTGCGGAGTTCCGCACCGTGCGCTGCCTCTCAGCCGCTGATGCCCATCCCGCGCTGGATGAGGCGGTCGAAGACGCGGGCCGGAAGGATCCGGTGCGCGAAGACGAGAGGCTTCGCGCCGAACCCGATGCGATAGCGGGCACGCGGGCGGCGGGCGGTCGCGGCCGCCGTGATCGCGCGGGCGACGACCTCCGGAGAGGACGTCATCCGCGCGCCCGGCTGCGAGCTGTTGCCGAGAGCGGTCGCGACGGCCTCCGCCTGCGCCCGATACGGGCCGCGGGCGGATGTCTCCCGCACGTTGGCCGCGGCGATCGCGCCCCATTCCGTGCGGATGGATCCGGGCTCGACGACGACCACCTGGATGCCGAACGGCGCCAGCTCCATGCGCAGGGCGTCGCTGATCGCCTCGACCGCGTACTTGCTCGCGTGGTACCACGCACCCAGCGGGGTCGTGAAGTTGCCACCCATCGAGGAGATGTTGATGATCGTCCCGCTGCGCTGCGCGCGGAGCTGCGGCAGCACCAGCTGGGCCATCCGGGCGAGGCCGAGAACGTTCACGTCGAGCTGCGCCTGCGCCTCCGACAGCGGCACGTCCTCGAGCGCGCCATAGGATCCGTACCCGGCATTGTTCACGAGGACGTCGATCCGCCCCTGCTCCGCGAGGATCTGCGCGACCGCGGCCTGCGCCGAGGCGTCGTCCGTCACATCGAGGGCGAGCGTGTGCACGCCCGCGTCCCGGAGCCCCGCCATCCGGTCCACGCGGCGCGCGGCGGCGTAGACCGTGAAGCCCGCGTCCTTGAGGTGACGCGCGGCGGACTCTCCGATGCCGGAGGATGCCCCGGTGACGAGTGCGACCTTCGTGGCCATGACGATCTCCTCCTGCTCCTGACGTCCGAAGCATTATCGGACCAATGGTCTTTAATCTAAAGAACCATCGGTCCGTTGTCAAGAGACCGCCAGTCTGTAGAATCGGAGCGTGACCACGTTCCAGCGCGCACGCAGTGAAGAGCAGCGGGAGATCCGCCGCCGGGCGATCCTCGAGACCGCTGCCGCGATGCTGGCCGAGATGCCCCTGGCCGATATCAGCCTCAACGAGCTCAGTCGTCGCGTGGGTCTGGCGAAGTCGAACGTGCTGCGCTACTTCGAGTCGCGCGAGGCGATCCTGCTCGACCTGCTCTCCCAGCTCGCTCAGGACCTGTACGTCGAGGTGAGCGAGGGGATCCCCGCCGCGGTCGACGCCGAGGCCGGGGTCCGGCAGCGCGTCGCGAGCACCGCCGCGGCGCTCGCCGCCGCGTTCGCCCGGCACGGCATGCTCTGCGAGCTGCTCGCCGCCCAGGCCGGCGTCCTGGAGCGCAACGTCTCGACCGAGACGATCGCCCGGTACAAGCGCGAGGGATACGAGTCCCTGGCCCGGTTCAGCGCGCTGCTGCGGCAGGTCGTGCCCGAGCTGTCCGCGGCACAGGCGCAGGACGCGGCGCGCGCTGTCCTGATCGCCGTCGGCGCGTACTGGACGCATGCGCATCCGCCCCGGGCCGTGCTCGATGCGTATGCGCTCGACCCGTCGCTGGTCTTCCTCCCGGAGCAGTTCCAGGGCGCCCTCGCCCGGGTCGTCGACGTGCTGATCCTCGGCGTCCTCGCGGCCTGAGCCGCGGCGGCGGCATCGGTGCTCCGGTCGGTTCGGCGAGCGAGGTCGGCTCAGCGGGCTCTGCGGGCCGGCCGGTCGGCTCATCGCGCCGGGTCGGCTCGACGGGCCGATCGGCTCAGCGGGCGGGGTCGGGTCAGCGGGCGCGCTGGGCGACCGCAGCCTCGGTGCGGGACGAGACGCCGAGCTTGCGCAGGATCGCCGAGACGTGCACGCTCGCGGTCTTCCCGCTGATGAACAGACGCTCACCGATCTGCCGGTTGCTGAGACCCTCCGCGATGAGGTCGAGCACCTGCTGCTCACGCGCGGTGAGCTCGACGCCCTCCGCCGCGTGCGCCGCACGGGATCCGGCACGATGAAGACCCGCCGCATCGATGAACTCCGCGGTACGACGCCGCAGCCGGTCGTGACCGAGCGCCTCCGCGGAGGCGGCGGCCTCGGCGGCCATGTCGATCGCCGAGCCTCTGTCGCCGTCCGCGACAAGCACCCGCGCCCGCTCCAGCCGGACGAGCGGCCGGAACACCGCCGGCACGTCGTCGCCGTCGGCGACGGCGATCGCGGCGTCGAGCTGCTCTCCGTCCGCGTCGAGCAGAGCGATCAGCACGGCCGCCCAGTGCGGGTGCTGCAGCTCGTCGGGCAGCGAGGACCACGCTGAGCGCACGATCCCGGCCATCTCCGCGGCGAGCGCGGCGTGACCGTCGGCGCGCAGATCCGCGACCACCCGGCCGCCTTCGAGCAGGATCCGCGCCAGCAGCGCGAGCCGCTGCCCCGGATCCTCGATCGTCTCGCGCAGCCCCGCTGCGGCACGGACCGGATCTCCGAGGCCGAGCGCGATGAGGATCTCGACGTCGTGCAGCGAGTACCAGACCTGACGTTCGACGCCGGCGACGGCCTCCGCGGTCGTGCGCCACTCGCGCAGCAGCTGTGCGGCCTCGTCCATGCCGCCGCGCCAGACCAGCGTGCGGATCCGCGACATCGTCGAGTACATCCGGAAGACCTGCAGCGTGCGCATGGTCATGTCGTGCGCGGTCGCCTCCTCGGCGCGCGCGATCTCACCGAGCTCGATGAGCGGCTCGACCATGTTGTGGGACAGGATCGAGCCGGTCGCCCGTTCGACGCCCAGCCGGCGGGAGTGCGCGACTCCGGCCTCGGCGACCTCGACCGCTTCGCGGAAGCGGCCGATCATGTTCAGCGTGTCGGCGTAGTTGACCCGGTAGCGCAGCTGCGCGTCGTGGTCGGTCGCATGCTGCCAGGAGAGCCGGAAGTCGTCGAGCCCCGCCGCGACCTGTCCCAGGTGCACGCGGGCGCAGCCGCGGAGATTCCCCGCGACCGACATCGCGCCGTCGAAGCCGATCCGCTCGGCGACCCGGTACGCCTCATCCGCGGTGCTCACCGCCAGCTCCAGCTGCCCTCCCACGAGGTAGCGCCCGGCCAGGTAGCCGAGCAGGGTCGCCCGCAGGCGCTCCTCGCCCCCACGCCCCTCGATCACCGAGAGCGCCTGGGTCAGCAGCTCCACGGATCCATGCCGGCCGAGGTTCTGCAGATAGAGGCCCTTGTCGCGCAGCAGCCGGGCGTGCACCGCCGGCTCGACCTCGGCGGGGTCGATCTCGTCGAGCGCGAGCGAGACGACCGCGAGCGCCCGCTCGCCGTCGCCGCCGTTGCGCAGGATCGAACCGAACTGCGCGAGCAGCGGGATCCGTCCGATGCCGGCGACCTCCTGCGCATCCGGCACCTGATCCCAGAGCTCGAGCGCGAGCTCACCGAAGCGCGCGGAGGTCGAGAACGCGTAGCTGTTCTTGGCCTGCAGCATCGCCGTGACGGCGGCGGCCAGCGCCCGCGGCGAGTCGTGCGACTGATGCCAGTGGAAGGCGAGGGCGGACGCGGATCCTCCCGCGGCCTCGAGGGCGTCGGCGTAGGCCCAGTGCAGGCGGGCGCGCTCGCCCGGAAGCAGATCGTCGTGCACCGCCTCGCGCAGCAGCGCGTGCCGGAAGCCGTATCCCGAGTCACCGCGCACGGCGAGCACGCCCGCCGCCATCGCCTCGCGCAGGGCGTCGTCGAGCCGCTCGCCGTCGAAGCCCGCGAGCGTCGTGAGGAGGTCGTGCGAGATCGGATCGTCGGATCCGGACGCCAGCCGCACGATGCGCTTCGCGTCGTCGCCGAGCGCGTCGAAGCGCGAGAGCAGCACGTCGCGCAGGGTGTCGGGCATGGGACCCTGCACGTTGCAGAGCAGTTCCTCGATGAAGAAGGGCACGCCCTCGCTGCGCTCCATGAGACGCGCGAGCCCCGCGTCGTCGACCGCGCCGCGCAGGCGCTGCACCAGGTCGCGCACCTCGATGGCGTCGAGCCGCTTCAGGGTGACCCGGTCGAGCAGCCTGGCGCGCTCCGCCTCGGCGAGGAAGGTGCGCACCCCTCCCCCGCGGCGCACCTCGTCGATGCGGCAGGTGAGCAGGAACAGCACGGGGCGGCCCGCGAGCGCGCGGAGCAGGAAGGAGAGCATCGACAGCGTCGCGGCGTCGGCCCAGTGCAGGTCTTCGATCACGACCACCACGGGCCGGATCGCGGAGGCCGCCTCGAGGAGGTTCGCGATCGTCTCGCGCAGCCCCTCGGGACGGATCGCAGCCCGGTCCACCGGGCCGGTCGCGCGCTCGGGCAGCAGCAGCTGCAGGGCGTCGCGGCCTGGGCCTGCAGCCTCGTCGGCGCGGTCGCCGAGCTCGTCGAGCAGGCCGCGCAGGATCGCCGGGAGGGGCCCGAAGGGCGCGGGCGTGGATCCGTAGTCGAGGCACCAGCCCGTCAGCACGGTGACCTCGTCCGCCACGCGGCGGCGGAACTCCGCGGTCAGCCGGGACTTGCCGATGCCCGCCTCCCCGCCCACGAGCACGGAAGCGGACTCGCCGGCACCGGCACGGCGCAGAGCGTCGTCGAGGAGCGCGAGTTCGGCATCGCGTCCGACCATGGCGGCCGACGTGGTGGCGAGGGACATGTCTTCATCGTGCCACCAGCCACGGACATCGGGCGCCGCGGCGGGCGCGGCGCCGCTCTCGGCAGAACCGTCCGCCGAGTCGGCGAACGAGGAAGAGCCTCCCGACGGCAGCGGATCCGGGGCCGGATCCCTCGTCGGGAGGCTCTCTCTGTCGAGGTCGGGCGCGTTCTGCGCCGCGGCGGGTGCGGTGGTCGCGGTGCCGGGCGCCGACGCGGACGCCGGGGCGCTCATGCCGCGTGCGAGCCGCAGCCGACCAGCTCGCTCGCGCGGGCGTCGTCCTCGGCCGGCGCGGATGCGGCGGGCACGAGCGCGGCGATCGGCGCGGCGGGGGCGGATTCCGCGATCGCCGCGGGCGCAGCCGGCTCCGCGATCGCCGCGGGGGCAGCGGGCTCCGCGATCGACGCGGGGGCAGCGCTCGCGGGGGCAGCGCTCGCGGGGGCGGCGCTCGCGGGGACGACGTTCGCGGGGACGACGCTCTCGACGCTCGGGGCGCTCGCGGTCGCCGGCGCGGCGGGCGCGGCGGCCGCGGCGGCCGTCTGAGCGGGCACGGCCTCGGCACGGCGGGTCAGCAGACGACGGATCACCCGACGCAGGATCCCGTC
>JAITLM010000068.1 GCA_031277885.1 Microbacterium sp. | reverse complement strand
GCCTGCCAGCGCCCCCAGGATCGCCACAGCCACCACACGGCGATGCCTGCGACCGCGAGGAACACGAGCGCGAAGAAGGCGAGGAACCATCCCGGTGGGTCCTGTCCCATCCCCCGTTCCCCGATCGGCAGCGCCGGGTAGGCCATGACCCGGGACGGCGTCTGCCGCGCGGTCGAGGTCAGCTGGGCGTCGACGTGCAGCACGCCCGACGGGAACAGGGCGAGCCCGTCGGCGGTCTGCAGCTCGAGCCGCCCCTGGGTTCCGGAGAGCGGCGCGGGCATCGGATCCCCGGCACGGCGCAGACCGAAGACCGTGAACTCGTTCGTGCCCTGACCCGTCGTGACGCGGATCTCATCGCCCGGCTTGAGCCGGTTCAGCTGCGAGAACGGCCCGCCGTACGTGCTCTGCCTGCCGAGCACGACCGCGGTCCCCGACTGCCCCGGCATCACGGAGTCGCGGCGATGTCCCGGCCCGTCCCGGAGCACCTCCGCGCCGGTGCCTTCGACGACGACCTCCTTCAGGCCGATCGCGGGGATCTCCAGGTAGGCGACCGGCGTGCCGATCTCGGCCATCCGGTCCGCGTCGACGAGCTGTCCGACCGGCGTCTCGGCCTTGGCCAGCGAGACGCGCAGCGCGTTGTAGGAGAGCGTCTGCGCCCGATAGTGCTGCAGGGCCGAGAACACCGTCGCGTGCACGACGAGGGAGAGCAACAGCACGGAGACGGTGAGGATCGCCGCGCCGGCCCACCAGCGCCCGTCCTTCGGCGGGGGCGCCGGCCGCATCACGGGGACGGAGAGGCGGTGCCCGAAGACGCGCCGGCGCCGCCGCGCCGACGTCCGCGCCGTCGACTCGGTCGCGGGCGTCATGATCGTGCTCCCCGAGCGCTTCATGCCGTCCTCGCCTCGGGCACGCGCAGGGCGCGCATCAGCCACCAGGCGACCCCCAGGAGCAGGAGGAGTCCGATCCCTCCCCCGGCCCACCAGGCCCAGGGCGGGACGCCCTGGATCCCCGGGGCGGCGGTCGCGGGGACCAGCTCGACCAGGAAGCGCGAGGCGGCGACCCGATGGGACTGCCAGCCGGTGAGCTGCACCGTGTGCTGGCCGGCGTTCAGCTCTTTGGGCAGCGCGAACGCGTGCTGCACCCTGCCCTCGGCGTCGGCCGCGACGTTGGCGACGAGAGTCCCGTCGCCGAAGAGCACGATCTGCACCTGCTCGCCGGGGGCGAACCCCTCGCTGCTCACCGTGACGGTGTCGCCCGGGCGATAGGTCGCACGATCGACCGCGGCGTGCTCCGCAGTGCCGGCCGGCGCCTTCGGGATCGACGGTTCCTTGGCCTCTGTCGCGGATGCGACGCCGGCCGAGCCGATCACCGTCGTCCCGGTCCCGGCGGAGCCGCCGGCCCCGCCCCTGCTCCCGGCTCCGGAGCCGGTCCCGGCCTTCCCCGGCGTCACGGGCTGCGTCGGAGACGTCGGCGACGCGGTCGCCTCCGGCACGGTCACCGTCACGGCGACCGGTGCGCCATCGGGGGGCGTGCTGTCATCGGCCGAGGCAGGGAGCGAGGATCCGAGCGGAGCGACGAGCCCCAGGACCAGGGCCAGCGCCAAGAGGGGGACGGGGACTCCGCGGCGGAGGCGGGGACGGCGGATCATCGCGCGTTCTCCTTGTCGAAGACGGTCGCGGCGCGCTCGGCGCCGACGAGGTCGGGGGCGTCGGAATCAGGAGAGGATCCCGCCAGGAGTGCCGTCTGGCGGGCGCGCTCCTCGGCGCGGATCGCGTCGGCGTAGTCGGCGAAGTCCTGGGCGAGCAGGTCCCGTCGCCGACGGCGGATCCGCAGCACGACCCATCCGCCGCCGACCAGGAGCGCGATCAGGGCCAGGAGCGACCACGGAACGGCCCAGGTCTCGGCGGAGGCGCGCGCGGGGGCCGGGAGCGGATCCTCGGCGGCGACGCCGTCGGCCGGTGCCGGAGTGAGCGCGACGTCCGCGAAGAGCAGGAGGAGCGGCGGGATGCCGGGCACCGAGGCCGTGACGTGGCCCGTGCCGCCAGGCATGAGGTTGCGCACCTCGGGGAGCGCGACCGTCCCGAGGTCGATCCCGAACGGGCCCGTGAAGCGCACCGAGGGCTGCACGGAGAGGCGGGTGTTGCCGGTGTTGGCGACGTCGACGCCGAAGAACCCGCCGCCCGCGGCGAAGGGGTTCAGGTTCGCGTCATAGCCGGCGACGGCGCCCGAAGCCCCGACTCCGGCGCGGAGCGCGCCATCGACGCGCAGGTAGATGCGGGTGCCGACCCGGTTCTCACGACGCACGCTCGCCGCCCCGTCGCCGGCGTCCGTGCTGAACGAGGCGACGATGCCCGCCGCGTGGTCGCCGGGCGACGCGTCGTGCGGGACCGTGATCGTGATCGGGATGTCGGCGCGGGCACCGGGATCGAGCGCGAGCACGATGCCGAGCCCGGCGGCGCAGGCGGCGTCAGCCGGGTTCGCGCAGGCGGCGGGACCGTCGTGCACCGCGGTCCACGCGCCGAGGTCGGTCGAGGCGCGGTCCGCGCCGATCAGGGTGAACGCCGCGGTGTCGTAGTCGGTCTTCGCATCGGCCGCGTAGACGCGGAAGGTCGCGGGCTCCGCCGACCGGTTGGTGACGGCGACCCAGTCGGTGATGACCGAGCCGGGGGCGACCTGGTACGAGAACTCGGTGCGCCCGTCGGGGCCCGCGGGCGTGGAGGGCTGGATGCTCCAGGTGACCTCGCCTTCGGCGTGCGCGGGCTGCGGCGACGCGACGGCGAGCCCCGCTCCGACGGCCACGACGAGCAGGGCGGCGAGCAGGGCGGGCGGGCGGATCCGTCGGGCGGTCGGGCGGAGCGACGTGCGCATGGGGTCTCTCATTCGGAGGGGCGGGATCCGGGGCCCGGCCGTCGCGACGGCGACCGGGCTCCGGTTCTCAGATGAGCGTCAGGGTGAGGACGCCGCTGTACTTGCCGCTGGGTGCGTCGGCGGGCACCGACAGCTTGAGGTCGGCCTTGACGCTGGTCTTGACGTTGGCCTGACTGTCGCCGGCGCCGGTCACGAGGGTCTTCTCAGAGCCGAGTCCTCCGTTCGATCCGGGCGCGACGGCCTCGCCGGCGGAGCCGGCGCCGTCGACCCGCGCCGGGGTCCAGCCGAGGTTCGACGCGGCGATCTTGCTCGTGCCGCTCGTCAGATCGGAGATCTTGCCGTTGAGCGTCCATCCCTTGGCGGCGCTGCGCCGGTCGTCGTTCACGGTGACCGTGCCGAGCGCACCGGTGGCGATCCAGACGGATCCCTTCACGCGCTTGTCGGTGCTGCTCAGCGCGAGCGGCTGCGGCTTGACCGAGATGCTGAGGCCCGTCGGGGCGGTGTCGGTCGCCTCCGGCACGCCCACGCTGATCTCGGTGCTCGAGGAATCGCCCGGGGTGGGGGTTCCGCCGTCCGGTGGTGTCGTGGCGTCGGCGGATCCTTCCGACGCATTGTAGGCGGAGTCCCCGGAATAGCTCGCGCGGAAGGAGTAGGCGGTGCCGGGGGCGAGCCCGGAGACGGCGAGCGATGCCACGCCGTTCGTGACCTCGACCGCGGACCCGACGTTGACGCCGCCCTGCGTGAACTGCACCGTCCCGGTGGCCGCGGCCGGTGCGACCGTGGCGGTGAGGGTCAGCGAGGTGGCCTTGACCGACGCCACAGCCAGGACGGTCGTGGTGTCGCTCTTCGGAGCGGTCCGCGGGACGAAGTCCCACCTGTTCTGCTCCCAGCTGCCCTTGAAGAAGCCGAAGAAGTACTTCGCGTTGCCGATCGGGGACGTCGCCGTCGGGGCCCCTGCCGCCCCTGCCGGCGGGTCGCAAGTGATGACGAGGGCGTTCGTACCGCTCGGGTTGGACTCCGGCGTCAGGTTCTGCCAGGTACCGAGCGGGAACTCCGGCAAGTAGATGGGATTCCCCTCGAGCCCCCACGCCGGGGCGTCCGGGTTGGGCTCACGCATCTTCAGTCCCGTCGTCGCGCCGGACGCCGTCACGATGAAGGTCCGGGACGAGGAGCGGTACCCTTCGGGGCAGCCGCGGTCGATGCTGACGTCGGGAGCCGACTGCATCGCCGTGCTCTCCCATTGGCCGGTGTTCGCCAGCGGATCCGTGGTGAAGGCGTAGCGTCCCCCGTCGATGTCGTTGGCCGGGTCGAGCCGGTAGGGGAACGCGCTGTTGTCGACGCCGGGGTCGTAGGAGGGCGCGCCGGTGGCCTGTGCGGGGGCGGCGAGCCCGAGCACCAGCAGGGGCACGACGCCGAAGGCGGCGAGGGTGAGACGTGCGATCTTCATGGAGGTTCTGTTCCCTGGGATAGAGGTTCGGGAGGGAGGAGGTCGGGAGGAGCGGTGGGGTCCGGGCGTGGACGGCCGGAGTCGTCCACGCCCGGATTCATTCAGTTGGCGCGGAACGAGGTGACGTCGCCCGCGGTGTAGGTGACGCCGTTCACGACAGCGCCGCCCGTGATGTCACCGAAGCCGAAGTCCGTGATGGTCTTCTTGCCGGTGGTGGGGTTCTTCGCGGTGTACGCGAGACCGGTCGCGCCCTGGAACACGGTCGCCAGCGGCGAGCCCGCGGTCAGGTCGGCCGCCTTGACGACGGTGAAGACCGGACGCGAGATCGGGAACGCCGTGTTCAGCACGTTCGAGACGGTCGGTGCGGTGCCGTTCACGCTGCCGAGGACGGCACCGTGACGACGGTCGACGACCGTCACGCCGTACTGCGACGCGAGGGACCCGCTGTTGTTCTGACCGATCCACTGCGCGATCGAGAACGGCGAGATCGCGTTGGGGACGTCCGCGAGGACGCTGCCGTCGTGCTCCTGCACGCTGACCGACGCGCCGGCCTTCGTGTAGTTGTCCGCGACCGCGCTGCCGACCGTCGTGATGCCGAGCTCGCTCAGCCAGAACTTGCGGGTCCCGGAGTTCGCCTGCGGCAGGAACGGCACGATCTGGGCGCCGGCGGTGGTCTGCTTGCCCACCTTGAAGGTGCCGACGCTCAGGGTGACGTTCGTGTTGTCGTTGGCGGAGTAGATCGCGGTCAGGTCGGCCTTCGTGAGGTTCGCCGGAACCGAGGTCGTCGGCGCCTTCGCGAAGGACACGGCGTCGAGCGCGAGCGGGACGTAGGCGTAGGTGCCGCCCGTCACCCAGGTCGCCGCACTCGAGGAGCGCGCGAACTGGAGGTCGTTGTTGCCGAGGACCACGCCGTTGTACGCCGTGCCGGCCTTGGCCGCCTTGAGAGCGTTCACACCGGCGCCCGAGCCATCGGGACGCGAGAAGGTCGCGCCACCGGTGCGCGGGTTGATCGTCGCGGTGCCCGTCGCGTCGTAGGACGCGAGGACCTTGGCGCCACCGATCTTGACGACCTCCGAGAGACCGTTGTTGACGTCCTGCGTGGTGTCCGAACCGACGCCCGCGAGCGGACGCGTGGTCGGGCCGCCGGCCGGGGTGCCGCTCGGGTCGGCGAGCGCCGGAGCGGCCGCGCCGAACGCCACCGCGCCGGCGACGAGAGCCGCGAGCGCGCCGAGACGCCAGGTGTTCTTGGTTGACATGTGCTTAACCTTTCGGTTATTGTTTCCCCTCGTTACCCTTGCCCCTTGTGGGCACCGGCCCTCTTCCGCTCCACGGAGGAGGGCCGTTCCCATCCCGGCGGGGAACACGTTCCGGGTGGAAAGCCTGTGCGCCGCGCTGAGCGCGACGGTGCGCGCGCGGTTCATCCGATCCCCCGCCGCCGGAGCAGGAAGGGGCTGGCCACGAG
>JAITLM010000066.1 GCA_031277885.1 Microbacterium sp. | reverse complement strand
GGATCGCCGCCGCGACGCCGGCGGCGCGGGCCAGCTGCAGGATCGGCGCGACGGACGCGAGTCCCTCGGCCGTCTGCTGCATCTGCTTGACCACGTCCTGGAAGCTGTATCCCTGGCCGAGCAGACGCCCGGCCGTGTTGTTGCGACTGAGCGGCGACTGGCATGTCGCGATCAGGTCGCCGAGCCCGGCGAGCCCCTGCAGGGTGCCGGGCTGCGCGCCGTTCGCCACCGCGAAGTCGGTCATCTCGACCAGCCCCCGGGTGATGATCGACGCCTTGGTGTTCTCGCCGTAGCCGACGCCGTCGACGATGCCGATCGCCACCGCGATGAGGTTCTTCAGCACTCCGCCGAACTCGGTGCCGATGACGTCGGTGTTCACGAAGCTGCGGAAGTAGCGGTTGCGCGCGGTGCGCGCCACGATGTCGGCCGTCTCCTGGCTGGTCGAGGCGATGACCGCGGCGGTGGGCTGCTCGCGGGCGATCTCGAGGGCCAGGTTCGGCCCGCTCGCCACGGCGATGCGGTCGGGATCGCAGCGCAGCTCCTGCTCGATCACCTGGCTCATCCGCAATCCGGTGCGCTTCTCGACGCCCTTCATGAGGCTCACCACAGGGACGTCCGAGACCCGCAGCAGCGGGCGCAGCGCCTTGAGGTTCTCCCGCAGCGTCTGACTCGGCACCGACAGGTACACCTGCTCCGCGCCCTGGATCGCCTCGGCCAGGTGGTGCGTCGCGGTCATCGTGCGCGGCAGGTTGATCCCGGAGAGGTACTGCGAATTGCGCTTCGCCTCGGCGATCTCGTGAGCCAGCTCCTGCCGGCGCGCCCACATCGTGACCTGGGCGCCGCCGTCGGCGAGGATCTTGCCGAAGGTGGTCCCCCAGCTGCCGGCCCCGATCACCGTGACGCGCGGCCCGAGCGGGATCGACGCGGTGCGCGGTGCGTTCCTAGGAGTCAAGACGACCCGTCTCCCTCTGTCCGTGCTCGGCCGGGTTCCAGCGCTGGGCGGGAGCCTTCTCGCCGCGGACGTCCTCCAGGAGTGCCGTGATCGCCGCCATGAGCCGGTCCGTCGCCTCGACCAGCGCGGCGTTCTCGCCGGCGCGGTCGTACAGGTCGGAGATGTCGACCGGATCCCCGATCACGACATCGATCTTCTTGCGCGGCGGCCAGAGGCTGAGGCCCTTCTGGTAGCGGCCCATGATGTTCTGCGTGCCCCACTGCGCCATCGGGATCAGCGGGATCCGTCCGGCCAGGGCGAGACGGACGGCGCCCGACTTGCCGCGCATCGGCCACAGCTCGGGGTCGCGGGTGAGCGTGCCCTCGGGGTACACGATCACGCCCCTGCCGTGCTCGACGAGCTCCTTCGACTGCGCGATGGTCTGCTTCGCGGCCGCGACCGAGGTCGCGCGCGCCACCGGGATCATGCCGGTGCCGCGCAGTGCCCAGCCCAGCACGGGCACGCGGAACAGGCTCTCCTTCGCCATGAAGCGAGGCGCGCGTCCGAGCCGCCAGACGGCGACCGCGACGATGAGCGGGTCGAACTCCGAGTAGTGGTTCGGCGCCATCACGAAGGCGCCGGAGCGGGGCAGCTTCTCCTCGCCCCGGATGCGGATCTTCGCGAGGAACGAGACGAACGGCACCACGAAGACCGCCAGGAACCAGAACAGGCTCGGGCGGGTCTTCTCGGCGGTCGCGCGCATCTCAGCCGATCACATCGAAGTCGGCACCCAGAGCGGTGAGCTTGTCGAGGAACTTCTCGTAGCCGCGGCTGAGGATGTCGACGCCGGAGACCTTCGACTCGCCGGTCGCCGTGAGCGCGGCGATGACGTGGCTGTATCCGCCGCGCAGGTCGGGCACCACGATGTCGGCGCCGTGCAGCGGGGTCGGGCCGGTGATGACCGCGGCCTGCTCGAGATCGCGGCGTGCGACCCGGCGAGGCCCGTCCTGCAGGCCGTGCGGGTGCACGACGATGTCGGCGCCCATCTTCACGAGCGCGGCGGTGAAGCCCATCCGGTTCTCGTACACGGTCTCGTGCACGACCGAGCGGCCGCGGGCCTGCGTCAGGGCGACCACGAGCGGCTGCTGCCAGTCGGTCATGAAGCCGGGGTGCACGTCGGTCTCGACGATGACCGGCTTCAGCTCGCCGTCACGGCGGAACAGGATCCCGTCCTCGCGCACGTCGAACCAGCCGCCCGCCTTGCGGAAGACGTTGAGGAAGGTCAGCATCTCCTGCTGCTTCGCACCGCCGACGAAGATCTCGCCGTCGGTCGCAAGGGCAGCACACGCCCAGGAGGCCGCCTCGTTGCGGTCGAAGATCGACCGGTGGTCGTAACCGCGCAGGGTGTCGACGCCCTCGATGAGGATGACCCTGTTCGGCTCGTAGGAGATGATCGCGCCCATCTTCTGCAGCACCGCGATGAGATCCATGATCTCGGGCTCGATCGCCGCGTTGCGCAGCTCGGTCTGCCCCTGCGCGCGCACCGCGGTGAGCAGCACCTGCTCGGTCGCGCCCACGCTCGGGTACGGCAGGTGGATGCTGGCGCCCTTCAGGCCGTTCGGCGCCGAGAGGCGGATCCCGCTGGGCAGCTTCTCGACGACCGCGCCGAACTTGCGCAGCGCGTCGAGGTGGAAGTCGATCGGACGGTCGCCGATGCGGCAGCCGCCGAGGTCGGGGATGAAGGCCTGGCCGAGGCGGTGCAGCAGCGGGCCGCAGAACAGGATCGGGATGCGCGAGGCGCCCGCGTGGGCGTCGATCTCCTCGAAATGCGCCGACTCGACGTCGCTCGGGTCGAAGACCAGCGCACCGGGCTCGTCGCCCTCGGTGACGCGCACGCCGTGCACCTCCAGCAGGGACCGCACCACGGCGACATCGCTCAGGTCGGGGACATCGCGCAGAGTGCTCGCGGTCTCGCCGAGGAGGGTGGCGACCATGGCCTTGGTCGCCAGGTTCTTCGCACCCTTCACGTCCACCCGGCCGTGAAGTGGCCGTCCGCCGCGGATAGCCAGGACATCGCCCGAAGGCTTCGAAGCGAGCGTGGTCTCGTGCAGCGGTGTCGTCATTCAGGGCCTCTTCTTGTGGAACGGGCGCGGCCGGAGCCGTCGGGGCGGATGCCCCAGGCTCACGGCCGCGTCCGATTCAACGAATAGGAAGCGTACGTGGCCGCCACGACTCGCGGCGGGCCTCGAACTGCGCGATCTTGTCTTCGTTGCGCAGCGTGAGCCCGATGTCATCGAGCCCTTCGAGGAGCCGCCATCTAGTGTAATCGTCGATCCCGATGGTGGTCTGGAAGACGGGCTCGCCTGTCGTCTCTCCCGCCCCTGCCGGAGCGCCGATCGTGGCCGTGCGGGCCTCGAGGTCGACCGTGATCTCCCGACCGGGATCCTCGTCGATCAGCGCCCAGATCCGCTCGATATCTGCCTCGTCGACGGTCGCGGCGAGCAGGCCCTGCTTGCCGGAGTTGCCCCGGAAGATGTCGGCGAAACGCGGGCTCAGCACGACCTTGAAGCCGTAATCGCGCAGCGCCCAGACGGCGTGCTCCCGACTGGATCCGGTGCCGAAGTCGGGACCGGCGACGAGCACCGACGCGTTCCGGAACGGCTCCTGGTTGAGCACGAACTCCGGATCCTGGCGCCAGGCGTGGAAGAGCGCGTCCTCGAAGCCGGTCTTGGTGACCCGCTTCAGGAAGACCGCGGGGATGATCTGGTCGGTGTCGACGTTGGAGCGCTTCAGCGGGGCTGCGACGCCGGTGTGGGTGGTGAACTTCTCCATGCTCAGGCCTCCTGCCCGTTCTCGACGAGGTCGCTCGGGCTGGACAGCGTGCCGCGCACAGCCGTCGCGGCGGCGACGAGGGGCGACACGAGGTGCGTGCGTCCCCCCTTGCCCTGCCGGCCCTCGAAGTTGCGGTTGCTGGTCGACGCGCACCGTTCGCCCGGAGCGAGCTGATCGGGATTCATGCCCAGGCACATCGAGCACCCGGCGAACCGCCACTCGGCGCCGAAGTCGGTGAAGACCTTGTCCAGGCCCTCGGCCTCGGCCTCCAGGCGGACGCGCGCGGATCCGGGGACCACCATGACGCGCACGCCATCGGCCTTCTTCTTGCCCTGGATGACGGACGCGAAGGCGCGCAGATCCTCGATCCGGCTGTTCGTGCAGGAGCCCATGAAGACGGCGTCGACCTTCACCTCCTTGAGCGGGGTGCCCGGGGTCAGGTCCATGTACTCGAGCGCCCGTTCGGCGGCGCTGCGCTCGTTCGCGTCGGCGATCTCGGCGGGGTTCGGCACGGTGGCGGACAGCGAGACGCCCTGACCGGGGTTCGTCCCCCAGGTCACGAACGGCTCCAGGGCGTCGGCGTCGATGAACACCTCTGCGTCGTAGGTCGCGCCCTCATCGGTCGGCAGCGTGCGCCAGTACGCGACGGCGTCGTCCCAGTCCTGGCCCTGCGGCGCGTGGGGCTTGCCCTGCACGTACGCGAAGGTGGTCTCGTCGGGTGCGACCATGCCGGCGCGGGCGCCGGCCTCGATCGACATGTTGCAGATCGTCATGCGACCCTCCATGGAGAGGGCGCGGATCGCGCTGCCGCGGTATTCGAGCACGTACCCCTGGCCCCCGCCGGTGCCGATCTTGGCGATCACGGCGAGGATGATGTCCTTCGCCGTGACGCCGGGGCGCAGCGTGCCCTCGACGTTGATCGCCATGGTCTTGAAGGGCTTCAGCGGCAGCGTCTGCGTGGCCATGACGTGCTCGACCTCGCTCGTGCCGATGCCGAACGCCATGGCGCCGAACGCGCCGTGGGTGGAGGTGTGCGAGTCGCCGCAGACCACCGTGATGCCGGGCATGGTGAGCCCCAGCTGCGGTCCGACGACGTGCACGATGCCCTGCTCCGCATCGCCCAGCGAGTGCAGGCGCACGCCGAACTCCTCGGCGTTGCGGCGCAACGTCTCGATCTGCGTACGGCTGGTGAGGTCGGCGATCGGCTTGTCGATCGCCAGCGTCGGAGTGTTGTGGTCCTCGGTCGCGATCGTCAGATCGAGACGGCGCAGCGGGCGGCCCTCGGCGCGCAGGCCGTCGAAGGCCTGGGGGCTCGTCACCTCGTGCACGAGGTGCAGGTCGATGTAGATGAGGTCGGGCTCGCCGTTCTCGCCCTTCACCACGAGGTGGTCGTCCCAGACCTTCTCAGCCAGCGTCCGGGGTCGGGGGGATGCGTCGTTCATGCGTTGCTTCTCCTGGGTAGTGGTGCGGCCGGTCCCCTGAAGAGCAGGGTGCGACTCCGCGGCGAGAGAGGCCTAGATCGAGGTCTCGCCGCGGCTGCTAAGGAGAAGCTGCACCGCCTGCATGCGCATGAGTTTACCCCGGCCCAGGGTGGGTGTTTCCCACCCACCCTGGGCCTTCACGGTCACTTCGCGAGCGAGCGTTCCTGACGCTTCTCGCGCCCGGAGGCGATCAGGCTCGCGCCGGTGGCGCCGAGCATCGCGACGACGATCACGGTGAGCGACAGCCAGATCGGCACGTCCGGCGCCCACTCGATGGGCTTGCCGCCGTTGATGAACGGAACGCTGTTCTCGTGCATCGCGTGCAGCACGAGCTTGACGCCGATGAAGGCCAGGATCACCGCGATGCCGTAGTGCAGGTAGCGCAGGCGGTCGAGCAGGTCTCCGAGCAGGAAGTAGAGCTGACGCAGCCCCATGAGCGCGAAGATGTTCGCCGTGAACACGAGGAAGCTGTTCTGCGTGATGCTGAAGATCGCGGGGATCGAGTCGATCGCGAACATCAGGTCCGTGACGCCGACCGTGACGAACACGATGATCATGGGCGTCCAGATCCGCTTGCCGTCCACGACGGTGCGCAGCTTGGGGCCGTCGAACTCGTCGCTGACCGGGACCAGGCGGCGCACCAGGCGCACGGCGAAGCCCTCCTTCGCGGCGGTCTCGTCCTCCTGCTCCTTCTCCGGCATCGCCTGACGGATCGCGGTCCAGATGAGGAAGGCTCCGAACAGGTAGAACACCGGGGCGAAGTTCTCGATGATCGTGACGCCGA
Source organism: Microbacterium sp. (assembly GCA_031277885.1). Classification (GTDB taxonomy): domain Bacteria; phylum Actinomycetota; class Actinomycetes; order Actinomycetales; family Microbacteriaceae; genus Microbacterium. The sequence continues at coordinate 2,028 of JAITLM010000066.1, read as the reverse complement.
GCAGGATGAACACGCCGCGCAGCACGAGCGCGATGATGATGCCCACCATCAGCACTTCCTGCTGCAGCTTCCTCGGGACCGAGAACTGGGCCATGATCAGCACGAACACGAAGAGGTTGTCGATCGAGAGGCTGTATTCGAGCGCCCATCCGGTGAGGAACTCCCCCGCATGCTGTCCGCCCGCGACCGCGAGCAGCAGTCCGGCGAAGCCGAGCGCCAGGGCGACGTAGAACACGACCCAGAGGGTGGATTCCTTGGTGGAGGGGATGTGGGGGCGCCAGCGCACGATGAGCAGGTCGCCGATCAGGATCAGCAGCAGAACGGCGAGCGAGACGATTTCGAACCAGACGGGAACGTCCACAGGGGCCTTTCGAAGAGGTCGGTCAACGGCCGAAAGTCTCTTCCCCGCCGAACGGCGGTCACGCGCCCGGAGGCCCGGCAACGGGCCTCGTGATGACGATCGCGTGAAGTCGGAATACTCCCCTTCGCAGCGATCATTCTACGGCACCGGCGAGGACGGGGGTGCCACAGGACATGAAGGGCGCGCGGCGGGGACTCGGATCCCGCGTCGTTCGTCCTCCACAGTCTGGTGTTGCGTGGTGTTGTTCCCGGTTTGGGAATTCGGGGTTGATCTGGGGTTCGAATGTCGGTGGCCCCGGGGAGGATTGGGGGTATGAGGACGTTGGATGCGATCGCGGCGCTGATCCCGACCCTGGCCGGGCGGATCAGTGCGGGTGCGGGCGCGTCGGACGTGCAAGGCGTGATCGAGGGGCTGGACGATGCCGGGGCGGTGGCCGTGCTCCGTGAAGCGGGTGAGGTCGCCCGGCTCGTGGAGCAGGTGCAGGTGCTCTGCGCCGGAGTGATCGCCCGCCGCTCCACCCGAGACGCAGGGCATTCCGGGTTGGCGCAGGCGCGCGGACACCGGTCGGCGGCATCCCTGGTGCAGGAGCTCGGCGGGATGAGCAAGAGCGAAGCCGCCCGGCAGGTCAGAGTCGGGGAAGCACTCCTCGAAGACACCGGTGGCGAGACGATCACGGACGACACCCGTGCGGGGAACGATGCTGATCCTGGGAGCCCTAGTGGCGCGGCGCCGGATGAGCCTGTCGTGCGGGAGTGGCGACAGGTGCTGCGGGACGGGTTGCGGTCCGGGGCGGTGACATCGGCGCAGTTCGACGCGATCCGCCGCGGCCTCGGCGACCCACCCGACGCACCAGAAGGGTGCTCCGACGCCGACCGCGCCACCCACGACCAGACCATCCGCGACGCGTGGGCCCAGGCCGCCGCACAACTCCTCGAGGAAGCTTCACGGCGGACCGTGGAAGAACTCGCCACCGCCGCACGCACGATCCGTGACCTGCTCGACCCCGAGGGCGCAGAGGTGAGGTTCTTGGCCCGGTATGAGAAGCGGGCGTTCCGGACCTGGTTCGACCAGGACGGACAGCGTCGGGCATCGATCGCGTTCGATGACGAAGGCGGCGCGTTCCTGGACACGGTCTTCGCGGCCGCGCTACGACCCCGCCGCGGCGGACCCCGATTCGTCGACCCCACCGAGAAGGCATCCGCCGCGCACCTGTCGGCGGACCCGCGTACCAACGACCAGCTGTCCTACGACCTGCTCCTCGACCTCGTTCGTGCCGGGGCGCTCGCCGACCCGACCGCGGTGTTCGGCACCCGGCAAGCCGGCATCCGGCTCGTGCAACAGGTCGCGGTCGACGGTTCGCTGGCACCAGTCGCGGTCACCGAAGACGGACTCACCACCCTCCCCGCCACGATCGCGGAACGGCACATCTGCGAAACCGGCACCGTGACGGTCACCGTCGACACCTGCGGGAACCCCCTCGACGTCGGACGGGAATCACGGCTCTTCACGCCGACGCAACGCATCGCCCTCGCTGTCAGGGACGGCGGATGCCGATGGACCGGCTGCGACAGACCAGCCTCGTATTGCGAAGCACACCACATCGACGAATGGGCGCGGGACGAGGGCCGCACCGACATCGACCGGGGGATCCTTCTCTGCCGGTTCCA
>JAITLM010000036.1 GCA_031277885.1 Microbacterium sp. | reverse complement strand
ACCGCGGCCGAGATGCCGTCCTTGTCGCGCACCGTCTCCGGGTTCACCAGGTAGCCCAGGGCCTCCTCGAAGCCGAACGCGATGCCCGGAGCACGGGAGATCCACTTGAAGCCGGTGAGCGTCTCGTGGAAGTCCAGCCCATAGCGCGCGGCGACCGCGCCGAGCGCGGGGGAGGACACGAGAGAGCACGCGAGGGAGGTCCCCGGAGCTGCGGGGCCGTCCGCGGTCACCGCACGCGCGGCGCGCCAGCCGAGCAGCAGGCCCACCTCGTTGCCGGTGAGCCGGCGCCAGCCGCCCTCGGCGCTCTCGTCGGGGATGCCGACGGCGAGCCGGTCCGCGTCGGGGTCGTTCGCGATCACGAGCTCCGCGCCCAGCGTGCGCGCCTTCGCGAACGCGAGGTCCATCGCGCCGGGCTCCTCGGGGTTGGGGAAGGAGACGGTGCGGAAAGCGGGATCGGGGTCGCGCTGCTCGCTCACGGTCCACGGCGCCGGGTACCCGGCCTCGCCGATGATGCGGGAGAAGGTCTCCCAGCCCACCCCGTGCATGGCGGTGTAGACCCAGCGGAGCCCCGCGGTGCCGACCGGAGCCGGTGCCACGGCGGCGGTCGCGGCGACGTACGCCTCGACGATGTCCTCGCCGGCGGTCTCGTAGGCCTCGGAGCGCGGGATGCCCAGCGCGTCGCCGCGGTCGGCCACCTGCTGGATGTGCGCCGCGATCTCGGCGTCGGCGGGCGAGACGATCTGGGAGCCCTGATCCGCACCGCCGAGATAGACCTTGTAGCCGTTGTCGTTCGGCGGGTTGTGGCTCGCGGTGACCATCACGCCGGCGTCCGCGCCGAGGTGGCGCACGGCGAACGCGAGCACCGGGGTCGGCAGCAGCCGAGGCAGCAGGATCGCCCGCAGCCCTGCACCGGCGAAGATCTCGGCGGAGTCCTTCGCGAACACGCGGGAGTTCTTGCGACCGTCGTAGCCGATGACGACGGTCGGTGCCGTGCCCTCCTGCGCCTTCTCGGACAGGTATGCGGCGAAGCCGGCGGCGGCCTGCGCCACGAGCACCCGGTTCATCCGATTCGACCCGGCGGCGAGCTCGCCGCGAAGGCCGGCGGTGCCGAAGGCGAGACGCGTGGAGAAGCGGTCGGCGAGGTCGGCGAGGGCCGCCTCGTCACCGGATCCGGCGCTCGTGATGAGACCGGCGAGCTCGTCGCGGGTCTCGGGGTCGGGATCCTGACGCAGCCAGGCGCGCGCCTGCGTGAGCAGCGTCGCCTCCTGCGCGCTCACAGCGCCCCGATCACGCGGGCCAGCAGGTCCGAGATGACGGGCTCCGCCTCTCGTCCCGCCTCGATCACCTCGGCGTGGCTGAGCGGGGTCTTCTGGATCCCCGCGGCGAGGTTCGTGATGAGCGAGAAGCCGAGGATCTCCATACCGGCCTGGCGGGCGGCGATCGCCTCGAGCGCGGTCGACATGCCGACGATGTGGCCGCCGATGGCCTTCGCCATCTGCACCTCGGCCGGGGTCTCGTAGTGCGGGCCGCGGAACTGCGTGTAGACGCCCTCGTCGAGGCTCGGGTCGATCGTGCGGGCGAGGTCGCGCAGGCGCGCGCTGTACAGGTCGGTGAGGTCGATGAAGGTCGCGCCCTCGAGCGGCGAGTCCGCGGTGAGGTTGAGGTGGTCGCTGATCAGCACCGGCTGCCCGGGCTTCCAGGTCTCGCGGATCCCGCCGGCGCCGTTGGTGAGCACCATGGTCTTGGCTCCGGTGGCAGCGGCCGTGCGCACGCTGTGCACGACGCGGCGGACGCCGTGGCCCTCGTAGTAGTGGGTGCGCGCGCCGATCACGAGCACGTTCTTCCCGCCGGGGGTGACGATGCTGCGGAGCGTGCCGACGTGGCCCTCCAGCGCGGGCTTGGAGAAGCCGGTCACCTCGGTGGCGGGGATGGTCGCGACGGTCTCGCCGATGAGCTCCGCGGCCTTGCCCCAGCCGGAGCCGAGGGTGACGGCGATGTCGTGACGCTCGACACCGGTGAGCCGGTGGATGTCGGAGGCGGCCTCAGCGGCGATCGCGAAGGGGTCGGCACTCGGGTCGTCGAGGGGGTGGTTCCAGTCAGCCATGAGATCGAGGATACGGCCCCGCGCCCTGAGCGGGCGAGGAGGGCGCGGAAGAGCGGGACGCGCATCCCCCCGCGCTCACGATGGTGCCGTGGGGACGGAACGCGCGGCGAACGGGGAGGGAACGCTTTCCCGCCCGCGGGCCGGCTGATCCCGGCCGCGCGGCGGATGCGGAAGAATGGATCCCATGACCTTGATGTTCGAGCGCTCTCAGCGTGTCGCCGTGCTCGGTGGCGGTCCCGGCGGTTACGAGGCGGCGCTCGCCGCAGCCCAGCTCGGGGCGGAGGTGACGCTCGTCGAAAGGGTCGGCGTGGGCGGATCCGCGGTGCTGACCGACGTGGTGCCCTCCAAGAGCCTGATCGCCACGGCCGACGCGGCGGTCGCGATCAGCGAGGCCAGCGACCTCGGCGTGCAGTTCTACGCGAAGGGCGCCGAGGGCAAGCCGCTCAAGCCGCAGGTCGCGATCAACCTCGCCGCCGTGAACAAGCGCTTGATGGCGCTCGCCGGGCAGCAGTCCGAGGACATGCGCACGACGCTGCTCGACGCGGGCGTGACGATCCTCTCCGGCCACGGCCGCCTGGACGGCCCGAATGCGATCGTCGTCGCCACCTCCGTGGACGGCACCGAGTTCGACCGCGTCGAGGCCGACACCCTCATCGTCGCGGTGGGCGCCTCCCCGCGCGAGCTGGACTCCGCCAAGCCCGACGGCGAGCGGATCCTCACCTGGACGCAGCTGTATGACATGAAGACGCTCCCCGAGCACCTCATCGTGGTCGGATCCGGGGTCACCGGTGCCGAGTTCGCCTCGGCGTACATGAACCTCGGTGCGAAGGTCACCCTGATCTCCAGCCGCGACCAGGTGCTCCCCGGCGAGGACCAGGACGCCGCGCACGTGCTCGAGAAGGTCTTCAAGCGCGGCGGCATGCAGGTGCTGTCCAAGTCCCGCGCCGACAAGGTCGAGCGCACGGCCGACGGCGTCACCGTGACGCTCTCGGACGGCCGCACGGTCGAGGGCAGCCACTGCCTGATGGCGGTCGGGTCCATCCCGAACACGGCCGGGATCGGCCTCGAGGACGTCGGCGTCGAGCTGACCGCGTCGGGCCACGTCCGCGTCAACAGGGTCGCGCGCACCTCGGTCTCCAACATCTACGCGGTCGGCGACTGCACCAACTTCTTCCCGCTGGCCTCGGTGGCCTCGATGCAGGGCCGCACCGCCGTGTTCCACGCCCTCGGCGACATCGTGATCCCGCTGGAGAAGCTCAAGATCACCGCCAACATCTTCACCGCCCCGGAGATCGCGACGATCGGCTTCTCCGAGAAGGACATCGAGGACGGCGTGGCCGACGGCATCGCCTACAAGCTGCCGCTCGCCGCCAATCCGCGCGCCAAGATGCAGGGGATCCGCGACGGCTTCGTCAAGATCATCGCCCGCAAGGGATCCGGAACGGTGATCGGCGCCGTGATCGTCGCCCCGCGCGCGTCGGAGCTGATCTACCCGCTCGCGATCGCCGTGGAGCGCCGTCTCAACGTCGACCAGGTGTCGCGCGTGTTCGCCGCGTACCCGTCGATCACGAGCAGCATCACCGACGCCACGCGGGCGATGCACCAGGTCTACATCGCGAACTGACGCGGATGCGAAGAAGCGGCGCCCCCTTCCGGGGAGCGCCGCTTCTTCGTATCGCGGTCCAGCGGCCTGCGAGGCCTTCTGGTCCGCTCAGCTGATCGTGAGGAGCTGGTGGCCGGCCGACACGGTCGCACCGGCGTCGGCGTTGATGTTGCCGATCACGCCGTCCTTGTGCGCCTGCAGCGGCTGCTCCATCTTCATCGCCTCGAGGACGACCACGAGATCGCCCTTGACGACCTGCTGGCCCTCCTCGACGGCGACCTTGACCACCGTGGCCTGCATCGGCGACTTCACCGCATCGCCGGACGCGCCCGCGTTCACGGTCTTGGCGTGGCTGCGCCGGGACGGCGGCACCGCGGCGGGACGCCCGCCGGTGCCGACGACGGAGGCGGCCACGCGGTCGGGCAGGCTGACCTCGAGGCGCTTGCCGGCGACCTCGACGACCACCGTGTGCCGGCCCTTGGGCTCGGCCGCGGCCTCGAGCTCACCGTCCCAGGCGGGGATGTCGTTGACGAACTCGGTCTCGATCCAGCGCGTGTAGACGCCGAAACGGCCGTCCTCGGCGGTGAAGGCGGGGTCGTTCACGACCTTGCGGTGGAACGGCAGCACGGTCGGCAGGCCGGAGACCTCGAACTCGTCGAGGGCACGACGCGAGCGCTCGAGGGCCTCGGCACGGTCCTTGCCGGTCACGATGATCTTCGCGAGCAGGGAGTCGAAGGCGCCGGAGACGACATCGCCGGCGGTCACGCCGGAGTCCAGGCGCAGGCCGGGACCGCCGAAGGTCTTGAAGACGTGGATCGGGCCCGGCTGCGGCAGGAAGCCACGGCCCGGGTCCTCGCCGTTGATGCGGAACTCGATCGAGTGGCCCTGCGGCGCGGGGTCGTCGTAGTCGATGGTGCCGCCGGCCGCGATGCGGAACTGCTCGCGGACGAGGTCGATCCCGGTGACCTCTTCGGAGACCGGGTGCTCGACCTGCAGACGGGTGTTCACCTCGAGGAAGGAGACCGTGCCGTCGGCGCCGATGAGGAACTCGCAGGTTCCGGCTCCGACGTAGCCGACCTCCTTGAGGATGGCCTTGGACGCCGAGTACAGCAGCGCGTTCTGCTCGTCCGTGAGGAACGGCGCCGGCGCCTCCTCGACGAGCTTCTGGTGACGGCGCTGCAGCGAGCAGTCGCGCGTCGAGATGACGACGACGTTGCCCTCGGCGTCCGCGAGGCACTGGGTCTCGACATGGCGCGGCTTGTCCAGGTACTTCTCCACGAAGCACTCGCCGCGGCCGAAGGCGGCGACGGCCTCGCGGGTCGCGGACTCGAACAGCTCGGCGACCTCGTCGAGTTCGCGCGCGACCTTGAGGCCGCGCCCTCCGCCGCCGTAGGCGGCCTTGATCGCGATGGGCAGGCCCACCTTCTCGGCGAAGGCGACCACCTCTGCGGCCGACTCGACCGGGCCGGGGGTGCCGGGGGCGAGCGGCGCGCCCACCTTCTCGGCCACGTGGCGCGCGGTGACCTTGTCGCCCAGCGCCTCGATCGCCTCGGGGGAGGGGCCGATCCAGACCATGCCGGCGCCGATCACGGCACGGGCGAAGGCGGCGTTCTCGGCGAGGAAGCCGTAGCCGGGGTGCACGGCGTCGGCTCCGGCGCGGCGGGCCACCGACAGGATCTTGTCGATCTGCAGGTAGGTGTCGGCGCTCGTGGATCCGTCGAGGGCGTAGGCCTCGTCGGCCAGGCGCGTGTGCATGGCGTCACGGTCCTGGTCCGCGTAGACGGCGACGGAGGAGAGACCGGAGTCGCGCGCGGCGCGGATGATGCGGACGGCGATCTCGCCGCGGTTGGCGACGAGCACCTTGGCGATGTCAGGCATGAATGTCAGCCTATCGACAGCGCCGCCGATATTTTTGACGACTCTCCACAAGAATCGGCGCGGATCACGTCCCGGATCCTACGAAGCGGTCCCTCGGGAGTCGACTCAGGACGACTGCGGCACCGCGTTCCACAGGTCGGTCCAGCGGATCCCCAGCCGTCCGGCGAGGTGCCGGAGGGTGGACAGCGACATGCCGACGACCGTGGAGGGATCGCCGTCGACGCGCTCGATGAAGGCGCCGCCCAGGCTGTCCACGGTGAAGGCTCCCGCGACGAGCAGCGGTTCGCCGGTCGCGACGTAGCGCTCGAGCTCGGCGTCGTCGATGTCCGCGGCGAACGTCACCGCGGCCTCGGCGACCGCGTGCGCCTCTTCGGCGGGTGCGCCGGGGCGCACCAGGATGACGCTGTGCCCGGAGTGCAGCACGCCGGTGCGGCCGCGCATCGCATGCCAGCGTGCGAGCGCGCGCTCCGGCGTGTGCGGCTTGCCGTGCACCTCGCCGTCGAGCTCGAACATCGAGTCGCCGCCGATCACGATGCCGTCGAACTCCGGATGCGTGTCGGCCATCCGCGCGGCGACGTCGGCGGCCTTCGCGCGGCCGAGCAGCAGCACGACCTCCTCCGGAGCGAGAGGTCGGCCGAGGCGCTCCGCCTCGGCCGCGGCGACCGCGTCCTCGTCCACATCGGGGCTCAGGCACAGCGGTTCGATGCCGCTCTGCCGGAGCAGGGCGAGCCGGGCGGGCGAGGTCGAGGCGAGGCACACGCGCATGCGTCAACGCTAGCGGTGCGGCGGCCGCGGATCCTGAACCGGCGGCGGGCGGGCGCCGAGGTCTGGGATGATCGAGGGGTGACCGATTCCCACGCGTCCGAGGGCGCTCTTCTCGACCTCGACGTGACCGCCATCGCGCACGGCGGCGTCTTCATCGCCCGGCATGAGGGGCGCGTGGTGTTCGTCTCGGATGCGATCCCCGGTGAGCGCGTGCGCGCGAGGCTGACCGACCCTCCGGCAGGCGCAGGGACCGACGGTGCCGACGCGCGCTCGTTCTGGCGGGCCGAGACCGTCGAGGTGCTCGACGCCTCCCCGCATCGGCGCCCGCATGTGTGGCCGGAGGCCGACGTGTCGCGTGCGCCGGAGCAGCGGCCGGGAGGCGCGGACCTCGGGCACATCGACATCGATCACCAGCGCGTGCTCAAGCGTCGGGTGCTGCAGGAGGCCCTGGACCGCTTCGCCGGGGGAGGGATCGACGCCCCCGAGGTCGAGGGGACCGGAACCGACGAGAACTGGCGTACGAGGGTCACCCTGCATGTGGACGGCCAGGGACGGATCGGCCCCTTCGCGGCGCGGAGCCATCGCGTGGTGCCGGTCGCCGAGCACGTGCTCGCCCGTCCCGCGATCGACGCGGCGGCGCGCGAGCTGCGCGGGCTCCCCGAGGGGCGGATCGAGCTCGTCGAACCCGCCGACGGCGAGGTGCGCCGCGTGCTGCGCACCGAGGCCGAGCGCGTCGCGCACGGAGCCAGGCGACGTCGCGGCCCGCGGCGGCCCGCTCCCGAGACCATCGTCGAACGCGTCGGCGAGCGCTCCTTCACGCTGGACGCCGACGGCTTCTGGCAGATCCACCCGGCTGCCGCGGGACTCCTCGACGGCGCCGTCGCCGAGCTGCTCGACGGGCGGGTCGATCCGGACGCCGCGCACCTCGACCTGTACGGAGGGGTCGGCCTGTTCTCGGCGACTCTGGCGCGGCTCGGCGCGCGACGGATCACCACGGTCGAATCCTCGCCTCGCGCCACCCGGCACGCGGCCGCGAACCTCCGCGATCTCGGCGTGCAGGCGGTCACGGCGCGGGTGGACCGGTTCCTGCGCACGGACGATGCGGCGACCTGGGGCGCCGCCGGCGGCGCCGTGATCCTGGATCCGCCCCGCTCCGGCGCCGGACGCGCGGTCGTCGAGGACGTCGCCGCGCTGGATCCGGCGGCGATCGCCTACGTGGCCTGCGACCCGGTCGCGCTCGCCCGGGATCTCGCCACGTTCCGCGGTCTGGGGTTCGAGCCGCGGGCGCTCCGCGCGTTCGACCTGTTCCCGCACTCCCATCACCTGGAGACCGTGGCTCTGCTCACGCGGTGAGCCGCGCCGGGCGGGATAGGGTGAGACCGTGAGCAGCGTAGCCCTGATCGACGACCACGAGTCCGTTCGTCTGGGACTCGCCGCCGCGCTCGAGCGGGCGTCCTTCGACGTCGTCTTCGCGGGCGCCGGCGTCGCCGAGTACCTCGACGCCCGAAGCCGCGCGGGCAGCGCCCCGGCCGACGTCGTGGTGCTCGATCTCACGCTGGGCGACGGCACCACCGTGACGGAGAACGTCACCCGGCTCGTCGTCGACGGGTCGAGCGTGGTCATCCACAGCGTGGCCGACCGCCCGGTGTCCGTGCGCGAGGCGCTCGCGGCAGGGGCCGCGGGCGTCATCAGCAAGTCCTCGCCGCTGGACGACGTGATCGCCGCGGTGCGCACGGTCGCGCGGGGCGAGGCCCTGAACAACGTGGAGTGGGCGAACGCGGTCGACGGCGACACGGCGTTCGCGGACGCCCAGCTGTCCACCCGCGAGCGCGAGGTGCTCCGCCTCTACGCGACCGGACTGCCGCTCAAGGTCGTGGCGGAGCGGCTCGGCGTCGCCTACTCGACGGCCAAGGAGAACATCACCCGGATCAGGGTCAAGTACGTCGAGGTCGGGCGCCCCGCCCCCACCAAGGTCGACCTGCTGCGGCGCGCGATGGAGGACGGCATCGTGGAGACGGCGCAGGAGGATCCGCAGGGTGTCTCCTGAACCGAGCGGACGCGGCAGCGCACGGGCCGCGGCGCGCGTGACGCCGCCGCAGCCGAGGGGCTGAGCGGATGTCGGCGGATCAGGGCCTCAGGGAGGCGTGGGAGAAGATCCCCACGCCCGGCGAGGTCGGCCAGGAGCTGGAGCGCTTCGCCGGACGGCGGATGGAGCGCATCATCGCGATCGTCGTCGGGGTCGGCGCGCTCGCGCTCGGCACCCAGGCGCTGGTGAATGCGCTCGTCACCATGCGCGTCGTCGACACCCCGCACATCGTGATGATGGCGCTCGTGTTCGTGCCATGGCTCGCGATGCTCGTGTGCTGCACGCTCGGCCGAGGGGTGCGCCTCACGGCGGGGATCTTCTTCGTCGCCTACCTCGTGGACCTCCTGCTGTGGCCGTTCGTGGCGACCCACAAGGACGTCGTGCCGACTGAGCAGCCGTGGATCTTCTTCCTCGTCAACGTGGCGGGCGTCGCGGCGGTCGTCGCCTTCCC
>JAITLM010000221.1 GCA_031277885.1 Microbacterium sp. | reverse complement strand
ACGAGGACGCGGGCGGAGTCGTCCGCGCGGATGCCGGCGGCGTCCAGCGCCTGCCATGCGGTCAGCGCGGCGAGCGGCGCCGCCCCGGCCTGCGCGGCGCTCCATGACTGCGGGGCCGCCGCGAGATCGGCGGCGGGGATGGCGACGAGCTCCGCGAGCGTGTGCGCCGCCGCGGGGAAGCGGGCGAGCGCGAACACGCGATCTCCCTGCGCCCATCCCGTGACCCCGTCGCCGACGTCGACGACGGTCCCCGCGACATCCCAGCCCGGACGATCCGAGTACCGGATCGCGCCGAAATCGTGGCCGGCGGCGCGGATCTTGACGTCCACGGGGTTGAGGCCGACTGCCGCGACCCGGATCAGGACCTCGCCCGGCGCCGCGGCAGGCACGTCGACGTCGTCGAAGGTGACGACCGTCCCGGCAGCTCCGGCTGCGGTGTAGCGTGCTGCGCGCATGCTCGTCGTCGCGTCCGTCGTCAGACCTGCGCCGGAGTCCACGCCGAGACGCCGCTCAGGTGCGCGATCTCCTCGGCCGACAGCTCCAGGCGCCCGCCGGAGAGCAGGTCGGGCACCTGGTCCGCGGTGCGGGCGCTCGCGATCGGGGCGACGACGGCCGGCTGCGCCCGCAGCCAGGCGAGCGCGGTCGCGGTGATCGAGGCGCCGTGCGCGTCGCCGACCTCCTCGAGGGCGTCGATGATGCGCAGCCCGTGCTCGGTCGCGTACTTCGCGGCCCCCGCGGCGCGCGGCGACGTCTGCCCCGTCGCGTCGGTCGAGCGGTACTTGCCGGTGAGGAACCCGCTCGCGAGGGCGTAGTACGGCACGAGTCCGAGCCCGAACTCGGCCGCGACGGGGACGATCGTCTCCTCGACCTCGTTGCGGTGCACCAGGTTGTAGTGCGGCTGGACGGCTACCGGCTGGACGACGCCGGTGGACCGGGCGATCTCGATCCATTCCCGGATCCGCTCCGCGGAGTAGTTGGACACGGCGATGTTCCGCACCAGCCCGTCCGCGACGAGCTGCCCGAACGCCGCGACGGTCTCCTCGAGCGGGACCTCCGCGTCGTCGAAGTGCGCGTAGTAGAGGTCGATCGCGTCCACCCCGAGCCGGTCGAGCGACGCCTCCGCCGCGCGTCGCACGTTCGACGCAGACAGACCGCGGAACTGCGGGTGCTGGCTCACCTTCGTCGCGACCACGAGCCCCTGCGGGCGCCGCGAGGCGAGCCACTCGCCGATGATCGTCTCGCTCTCCCCGCCGCTGTTCCCCGGCACCCAGGCGCTGTACCCGTCCGCCGTGTCGATGAAGTCCCCGCCTCCCGCGACGAATGCGTCCAGCACCGCGAAGGAGGCGTCGCGATCGGCGGTCCAGCCGAACACGTTGCCGCCGAGCGAGAGCGGGAAGACGGACAGGTCACTGGATCCGATGCGAGTCATACCGGAGGCAACCCGCGGACCCCCGGCACTGTTCCCGTGCGACGACGAAGGCGCCGGCGGCCGGCTCCGGCGGCGACGGACGACGCCGGCGCGTCGTTGCGGCCGACCGCGCCGATCGTGGCGTCCCGCCGCCGGAACTAGGCTGGTTCGAATGGGCATGCCCTCTCCTCTTCCCGTGCGCGACGGCGTCGGTGCGACCCGTCTCCGCGTGCCCTCCGAGGGGCCGTGGCCGACGGTCGGGGCGTTCATGGCCGAGCGCTTCTTCCACCTCGATCCTGAGCGCCTGCTCGACCGCTTCGACCGCGGCGAGATCGTCGCGATCGACGGCACCCCGCTCACCCGCGAGACGCCGCTCGGCGTGCACGACTTCGTCTGGTACTACCGGGAGCCGCCGGTCGAGAAGCAGATCCCGTTCGAGGTCGAGATCCTGCACCAGGACGCGGATCTCGTCGTCGTCGACAAGCCGCACTTCCTCCCGACGACCCCCGGCGGCAAGTACCTGCAGAACTCGGCCCTGGTGCGCCTGCGCAACGCGCTCGGCATCCCGGAGCTCACGCCCATCCACCGCCTCGACCGCGCGACGGCGGGACTGCTGATGTTCTCGGCGCGGCCGGTCACGCGGGGCGCGTACCAGCTGCTTTTCGAGAACCGCCGGGTCGAGAAGGTCTACGAGGCCGTCTCCCTGCGGCCCGAGGACTGGGATCCGCAGGCTCCGGCGCTCGGCGGATCCCCTCTCCCCCTCGTGCATCGCAACCACATCGAGAAGCTCCGCGGCCACGTCTGCGTGCGCGTGGATCCGGATCGCGAACCGAACGCGGAGACGCTCGTCGAGCTCCTGGGCTTCGACGAGCGGGTGCTGCACACGCTGCTGCGGCCGCACTCCGGACGCATGCACCAGCTGCGCGTGCACCTCGCGGAGCTCGGCGCCGGGATCCTGAACGACGCGTTCTACCCGAAGCTCCTCCCGGAGCAGCCGGACGACTTCGCCCACCCGCTGCAGCTGCTCGCCCGCGAGCTGCGCTTCACGGATCCCCTCACCGGCGCCCCCCGCGAGTTCCGCACCCGCCGCACGCTGCAGGAGGCCCCGTCCGGGCAGTGACGGCCGCCCGACGGCCCGGCCCGGCCCGTGTCCTTCTCCCCCCTTCCGTTTTGGGGCGCACCCACTCCGTTTGGGGCGCACCGCGCCGGGAAATCCTTGTAGGCCGCGCCCCAAAACGACAGAACCCGCCCCGAAACTCAGCCGACGCGCCCTCCCCCGCGCCCGCCGAGGGATGATCGTCCTATGCGGATCGAGATCCTGACCATCGACGGCTGCCCGAACGGGCCTGCCGCGGAGCGCGCCGTGCGCCGCGCGCTCTCCGAACTGGGACTCGACACGGAGCCAGCGGTCCGTGTGATCCGCACCTCCGCCGAGGCCGCCGAGACCGCCTTCGCGGGCTCGCCGACCGTCCTCGTGGACGGGGTCGATGCGGTGCCCGGATCCGTGCCGATCCAGGATCTCGCGTGCCGGGTGTACCGCACGCCGGACGGCCCGGCGGGTCACCCCACCGCGGAGATGCTCGTCCCGGTGCTGCGCGCCGCGCTCCGCCC
>JAITLM010000204.1 GCA_031277885.1 Microbacterium sp. | reverse complement strand
CTCGCGCTGCGTCTCGGCCGCGAGCCTCGCCGGGGCGAGATCGTGCGCGCGCAGTTCGCGCGCCTCCGCCTGGCGGGCAAGGTCGTCGGCGCGCGCCTGAGAGGAGCTCGGCGATGAGCGGCTACCGCATCTCGCCCGAGGCGGCCTGGATCGAGGCCTCGGAGCACGACGGCCCCGACCACCTCGTCTGGGCCGCGCATCTCGGCTCCGGGGCGCAGTTCGAGTTCTCCGATACCGGCTGGCTGATCTGGATGCTGCTCTCGGACGGCATCGGCGACGTCGCGGCGCTCACCGCCGAGCTCGCGCGCATCCACGCCGAACTCGGCGCCGGAGCGTCCGGATCCCCGTTCGACGAATCCGCGGTCTCGGCGTTCCTCGCCGACCTGCTGGCCGACGGCCTCCTCGTCGTCGACGCCTGAGCACGCCGCGGATCCGCCCGGTCGGATCCGCTCGGATTTCGCACGTGCGGAAACCGCATCGCGCCCCTAGAGTGAGCACAGCCGAGGTTCCTCCCCCTCCTCGGCGTTCCAGCCGGTGCAGTCCACTGCCAGGAAGCGATGAGCTGGGGTTCTCCCGCTTCCGTGGACCGCGGCTTGGACTGCACCGGCGCCCCGGCTCCGCGGCCTGCCCGCGCCCGTCCGCGCTGGCCCGCCCGCCCGCGGGGCCCGCGCACCCGTCTGCGCGCGCCGGCCCCGCGGCGTGCCCACCTGCGCCGACGCCCCCTCTGAGCGCCCGCGCCCCCTCCCGCGTACGCACCTGCGAGGGGGCCTCGCCACTGCGAGGGGGCGTCGACGACAGATCCGGCCCGCACAGCGACGGATCCGCCCGCGCACGGCGATTCCCCCTCCGCAAGGCGCACCTCCCCGTCCCAAACTCCCGCACGAGGCGCCCGCCCCGCGACGCGCCGGCCCCGCGGAGCGCCCACCTGCGCCGACGCCCCCTCGGAGCACCCGCGCCCCCTCCGGCGTACGCACCTGCGAGGGGGCCTCGATGCTGCGTGGGGGCGTCGACGCACCCCGCACGCACAGTGCACCCGCACCCCGCGCGCACGCGCATCCCCCGCACGCGACCCCGCACCCCACCGCACACTCGGAACCGGCGGCGGCCCGTCTTCACGCGTGCGGCGGCTCGCTCCTCCGCACGCCGAGCGTGTCGACCAGTTCCCGCATGCGCGACGCCCCCGCGGCCGGAGAGAACTCCGCGAACCAGCGCTCGAACAGCGGACCGCGGTGGGCCGGGATCCCGCCCGTCGCGAGCGCCGCGATCCGGTCCGCGAGCACGTCCGCATCCCCCGCCGGCACCACCTGCGCGGCGCCCCCGACGACCTCGGGCAGCGCCCCCGCGTCGCTGACGATCAGCGGCACCCTGGCGGCCATCGCCTCGGCGGCGACGAGCCCGAACGACTCCGGGACGATGGACGGGACCACGAGCAGGTCGATCGTGTCGAAGAACTCCGCGGCGTCGACCCAGCCCGCGCGGTGCGTGAGCCGGGCGACGGGTCCGAGCGCCTCTTCCATGACCTCGAGGTCCTCCTCCGGCACGAACAGCGGCTCTCCCGCGAGCACGAGCCGGAAGCGTCCCGGCATGCGGTCCTCGAGCAGCCCGAGGGCGTCGGCCAGGATGTGCACGCCCTTGTCGAGCCCGAGCCGTCCCAGGAACCCGATGCGGATCCGGCCGTCCTTGTCGGGGGCCGGCTTCGCCCGACGGATCTGCTCGGTCCAGTTCGGCAGCACCAGCGCCTCCGGTACCGCATCTAGCATCGCGCGGGACGGCACCAGGGTGGTCACCGCGTCGCGCCGTGCGAGCTTCGCCAGGATCCGGCGGAGACCGGACGGCTCCTGATGCAGATGCACCAGGCGCCCCGGACGGCGTGCGGTCGCGAGCGAGGGCACGAGCCCGTTGCACCAGAGCAGGCCGTCCGGGCGCGCGCGGTCCCACCGCCGCAGCGCCCACATCCAGCGGAGGCGCCTGCGAGCCGGGAGCCCGATCACGGGCAGTCCCCGGTGCACGGCCTCGTTCAGCACGGCCGACGGCGCGGGCGCCACCACGGTGACGTCGACGCCCAGCGCGTGCATCGCGTCGGCCAGGCGCAGCAGCATGACTTCGCCCCCGCCGATGCCGCCGTTGTTCGCCGCGATGTAGACGCGCTCGAATCGGGCCGGACTCCGAGGCACCGCCCAATGCGCGCCCTCGGCGAGCGCCCACGGCTCCGCCCGCTCCGCGAGCGGCACGAGCACCGCGGGAGTCCGCGATGCCGTGCGGTCATCGATCGTCGGCGTATCGACCGCCCTCAGCGGTCGCGCAGCGTCACTCATCAGTGCTTCCCCAGTGGCACAGCAGATGCCTCCCACAGGCATCGCAGCCTCAGGCCGGCTGCACTGTGCAGACTACGTCACAACGCACGCGACCGAAAGCGTCCCGGGCAAAGCCGCGCACGGCCTCGGGCGGACGCGACCGGAGGAGGGGACCATCCGAACGCGCCCCCGCCGTTTTGGAGGATGCGGATCCGTGCCGTAAGCTTTCTCTTTGGTGTGCGATCACTGCTGGTCGCACGCACGAACGTGAGCCCTCCACTGGCGTGTTCCCCTTCGG
Source organism: Microbacterium sp. (assembly GCA_031277885.1). Taxonomy (GTDB): domain Bacteria; phylum Actinomycetota; class Actinomycetes; order Actinomycetales; family Microbacteriaceae; genus Microbacterium. The sequence goes on along the minus strand of JAITLM010000204.1, from coordinate 6,304 downwards.
CCCTCGACGAGTTCGGGATCGATGAGAACCACCCCGGAGTGGGATTCACGAACCTCTCCGTTCGATCAAGAAAGCAGCACTATTGTGACGCGCACTTACACCCCCAAGGCCGGGCAGGTCCAGCGTGACTGGGTCGTCATCGACGCCACCGACGTCGTTCTCGGTCGCCTCGCCTCGCACGCCGCAGCGCTCCTGCGCGGCAAGCACAAGGCCACCTTCGCCAACCACATCGACTCGGGTGACTTCGTCATCATCGTGAACGCCGACAAGGTCGCGCTCACCGGTCAGAAGCTCCAGAAGAAGATCGCCTACCGCCACTCGGGTCACCCGGGCGGGCTCAAGGCCGTCGCCTACTCCGAGCTGCTCGAGAAGAACCCCGTCCGCGCCGTGGAGAAGGCCATCCGCGGCATGCTCCCGAAGAACAGCCTCGGCCGCCAGCAGCTGGCGAAGCTCAAGGTCTACACGGGCTCCGAGCACCCGCACGCCGCTCAGCAGCCGAAGACGTACACTCTCGACCAGGTCGCCCAGTAAGCGCCGTTACGAATAAGGACATACTCGTGGCTGACAACGACACCACCGAATTCCCGCAGAACTTCTCGACCGAGACCCCTGAGGCCGCCGCCGTCGAGACCGCTCCGCGTCCCGTTCTGACCGTCCCCGGCGCTGCCGTGGGTCGTCGCAAGCAGGCCATCGCCCGCGTGCGTCTGGTCCCGGGCGCCGGCACCATCACGGTGAACGGCCGCTCGATCGAGGACTACTTCCCGAACAAGCTGCACCAGCAGCTGATCAACGACCCGTTCACGGTGCTGAACCTCGCGGGTGCGTACGACGTGATCGCCCGCATCTCCGGCGGTGGCCCCTCGGGCCAGGCCGGTGCGCTGCGCCTGGGCATCGCCCGCGCGCTGAACGAGATCGACGCCGAGAACAACCGCCCGACCCTCAAGAAGGCCGGCTTCCTCTCGCGCGACGCCCGCGTCAAGGAGCGCAAGAAGGCCGGTCTCAAGAAGGCCCGCAAGGCTCCTCAGTACTCGAAGCGTTAAGCCGCGCAGACCTCTATGGCTCTGTTCGGTACGGACGGGGTGCGGGGGCTGGCCAACGGCCCCCTCACCGCCGATATCGCGCTCACCCTGGCCCAGGCGACTGCTGTCGTCCTGGGCCAGGGCCGTATTGCCGAGGCTCGCAAGGCCGCCGGCAAGCGCCTCACCGCCGTGGTCGCCCGCGACCCGCGCATCTCGGGGCACTTCCTCAGCGCCGCCGTCGAGGCGGGCCTCGCCTCCTCCGGCGTGGACGTGCTCGATGCGGGCACGCTGCCGACCCCGGCCGCGGCGTTCCTCATCGCGGACATCGACGCCGACTTCGGCGTGATGATCTCGGCGTCGCACAATCCTGCGCCCGACAACGGCATCAAGATCTTCGCCCGCGGGGGCGTCAAGCTCCCCGACGTCGTCGAGCAGCGCATCGAAGAGGCCATGGCCGGCGAGAAGCTGCGCCCCACCGGCGCCGACGTCGGCCGGGTCAGCCGCTTCTCCGACGCCGAGGACCGCTACGTCATGCACCTGCTGGCGTCGCTCCCGCACCGTCTCGACGGCATCCACGTCGTGCTCGACTGCGCGCACGGAGCCGCCAGCGGCGCCTCCCCCGAGGCGTTCAGCAACGCGGGCGCCAAGGTGACCGTGATCGGCGCGGATCCCGATGGGATCAACATCAATGACGGCGTCGGATCCACGCATCTCGACAAGCTGGCCGCCGAGGTCGTGCGCGTCGGCGCCGACGTGGGCATCGCGCACGACGGCGACGCGGACCGCTGCCTCGCCGTCGACGCCGACGGCAACGTCATCGACGGCGACCAGATCATGGCGATCCTCGCGGTCGCTATGAAGGATCGCGGACGCCTCGCCGACGACACGCTCGTCGCCACCGTGATGAGCAACCTCGGTCTGCACGTCGCCATGCGCGAGCACGGCATCACCGTGCGCCAGACGGCGGTCGGCGATCGCTACGTGCTCGAGGACATGAACGCCGGCGGCTACTCGCTGGGTGGCGAGCAGTCGGGTCACGTCATCATGAGCGACTTCGCCACCACCGGTGACGGCGTGCTCACGGGCCTGCACCTCGTGGCCGAGATGGCGCGCCAGAAGAAGACGCTGGCAGAGCTCGCCTCGATCATGACCGTCTACCCGCAGAAGCTCGTCAACGTCAAGGACGTCGACCGCACCAAGACGGACGACGAGCACGTCCAGAAGGCCGTGAAGGCCGTCGAGGCCGAGCTCGGCGACTCCGGCCGGGTGCTGCTGCGCCCCTCCGGCACCGAGCAGCTCGTGCGAGTGATGGTCGAGGCCGCCGACGAGGAGTCCGCGCACGAGTACGCGCACCAGCTCGCCGAGGTCGTGCGTGAGCGACTCGCTCTCTGAGAACGCCACCGGGACGGTGCCCGGGCAGCCTCGGCTGCGCCGGGCACTGTTCTGGATGATCGCCTATGCGCTCATCGTCGCCGTGATCGTGTTCTGGCCCGAGCCGTTCCTCTCGGCCCTCGACCCCTGGATCCGCAGGGTGACGGCGGGCTTCCCGGGACTGACGCTCGTGCGCGTCGAGTTCATCGCGAACGTGGCGATGTTCGTCCCGCTCGGATGCTTCCTCGCGATGTTCCTCCGCCGGCATCGCTATCTGGTCGTCCCGATCGGATTCCTCACGACCTGCCTGATCGAGACGGTGCAGGGCCTGTTCCTGTCCGACCGCAGCGCCACCGTCGCGGACGTCATCGCGAACACGGCCGGCGCCTGCATCGGGCTCCTCGTCATCGAGGTCGTCGACGCGCTCCGACGCCGCGCGTCCCGGCGCTGACCGGACGGACCGCCGGGATCCGATATTCCAGACTCTGGATTCCCTGCCCGCTCCGAGCTACCATGTAGCCACGCCGCATCCTTTGGGAGGGTGCGGATGCCGATTCGGAAGCTTCTCGACCCGAAAGAGCAGCCCCCGATCGGAGACGGATCACGGCCTGTGGGAGGGCCGCGCTCCGGGAGGATGGCCCCTGCCATCCGCCGTTGTGGGAACGGTTCTGGGGAGTTCTGGGGAGTGTCTGGAAAAGTCGATTTCGTAGCGACGGCGCACACCGTCGCCCTCTGGCGCCACGCCTACGCGAAGCGCCTCGCCGTCACCGATACGATCATCGTCTGCGCGGCGGTCGCCTTCGCGCAGATCGCGCGATTCGGATTCGATGACTCCCGCGTCGTGGGGCTCAATCTCCTGAACGCGGAGCTCGAGTACTCGATGTTCTCGATCGCGCTGGCCCTGGTCTGGTCGCTCACGCTGCAGCTTTCCGGCTCGCGGAACGCGAAGGTCATCGGCGGCGGTTCGCTCGAGTACAAGCGGGTCGCGGACGCCACGCTCCGGCTGTTCGGCGTGCTCGCGATCCTCGCCTTCGGATTCCAGCTGCAGCTCGCCCGCGGCTACGTGCTCGTCGCGTTCCCCATCGGGCTCGTCCTGCTCTTCCTCGGCCGCTGGCAGTGGCGGCGCTGGCTGCTCACCCAGCGCACCCGTGGTCGCTTCGCGCATCACGCCGTGGTGCTCGGAGAGCGCGAGAAGTCCCGCCACGTCGGGGCCTCGATCATGCGCGAGCCGGGACTGGGAGTCCAGCTCCTCGGCGCCGTGACCGAGAACGGCAGCGACCAGGATCTCCTCCCGGGGGTCCCTGTGCTCGCCGGGCTCGACAACGCGCTCGAAGCGGTCCTCGCCTCGGGGGCGGACACGGTCGTGTACAGCGGATCCGACCGCTTCAGCCCCGAGGCGCTGCAGGAGCTCGGCTGGGAGCTGGAGGCGGCGAAGATCGAGCTGCTGGTCGCTCCCGCCCTCACGGGCATCGCCGGACCGCGGCTGCACTCGATCCCCGCGCCGGGCCTTCCGCTGATCCAGGTCGACTACCCCGCCTTCGAGGGCACGAAGTACCTGGCCAAGCGCACCTTCGACATCGTGGGCTCCGTGCTCGCCCTCCTCGTGCTGAGCCCGATCTTCGCGGTCCTCGCCGTGTGCGTCCGACAGGACGGAGGCAAGGCGCTCTTCCGTCAGCAGCGCATCGGCGTGGGCGGCCGGCGCTTCGAGATGCTCAAGTTCCGCACCATGGTCGTGAACGCCGAGGATCAGCTTCCTTCGCTGCTCGACCAGAGCGACGGCAACGCCGTGCTGTTCAAGATGCGCAACGATCCTCGCGTGACGGCCGTCGGACGCGCGCTCCGTCGGCACAGCCTCGACGAGCTGCCGCAGCTGATCAACGTGCTCCGCGGCAACATGTCCCTCGTCGGCCCGCGCCCTCCGCTCACCTCGGAGGTGGAGCACTACGACCACCGCACGCAGCGGCGGTTCCTCGTCCGTCCCGGCATCACCGGGCTGTGGCAGGTCAACGGCCGGTCGGACCTGTCCTGGGACGACAGCGTGCGGCTCGATCTCTTCTATGTGGAGAACTGGTCGCTGACCGGCGATCTGGTCATCCTCTGGCGCACGATGCGCGTGGTCCTCTCCGGCGCAGGCGCATACTGACCCGCTGCGGGCGCGACATGGCCGGGCTGATCGTCACCGAGTGGATCGAGACCTCGGGGGGCGCGGAGCGGGTGCTGGACTCCATGGGAGAGGTCTTCCAGGACTCGGAGATCTTCTGCCTGTGGGATGACGCCCCCGGTCGGTTCGACGCGGGCCGCGTCTCCGAATCCTGGCTCTCCCGCACTCCCTTCCGCAAGCACAAGGCCGCAGCCCTCCCCCTGCTGGATGCCACGTGGCGCCGCGCTCCGGTGCGTGACGACCTCGACTGGGTGCTGGCCAGCTCCTACGTCTTCGCCCACCACGTCCGGGTGCCGGATCCGTCGGTGCCGAAGTTCGTCTATGCGCACAGTCCGGCCCGCTACTTGTGGGATCCGGAGTCCGACGAGCGCGGCCGGCATGCGATCGTCCGTGCCGCCGCGCCCCTCTTCCGCGGCGTCGATCGCCGCCGCGCACAGGAGGCCACGGCGATCGCCGCGAACAGCGAGTTCGTCCGTGACCGGATCGCGCGGGCGTGGGGGCGCGACGCGACCGTGATCCACCCGCCTGTGGCCGTCGAGGCGATCCGCACGCAGGCGGACTGGGGCGCGCAGGTCCTCGATGCCGAGGAGCGCCGCATCCTCGACGGGCTGCCGGAGACCTTCGTCATGGGCGCGTCGCGGTTCACGCCCTACAAGGCGCTGGATCTCGTGATCGCCGCTGCCGATCGTGCGGGTCTTCCCGCCGTCGTCGTCGGGCGGGGACCGGATGAGTCGCGTCTCCGCGCGTGCGCGGTCGAGGCGCGTACGCCGGTCGAGTTCGTGATCGGCCCCTCGGACGCGCTGATGTATGCGCTCATGCAGCGCAGCGCGGTCTTCGTCTTCCCGCCGATCGAGGACTTCGGGATCGTACCCGTCGAGGCGCAGGCGGCCGGCACTCCCGTCGTCACCGGGCCCACCGGCGGCCAGATCGAGGCGATCCTGCCCGACGTCACAGGGGTGGTCGCCGCGTCGACGGATCCGGCGGACCTCGCCGCGGCGATCGACGCCGCGCTGCGGCTCGCCCCGTTCGACGCCGGGATCCTGACCGAGAGGTTCGGGGCGGACCGCTTCGCCCGGGAGCTGCGAGGGTTCGTCCAGGTCTGAACACGCCGGGCCGCCTATCCTGCTGTTCGTGCCTCTCGCCTCCCCGCCGATGACCGACGTCCCAGGCCCCTCGCACGCAGTGACGCGACGCCTCGCCCTGACGGCGCGGATCCTGCTCGCGCCGTACGCGATCGTCGTGCTGCTGCTCACGTGGCTGCCCGCGGAGGAGGCCGGCAAGGTGACGGGTGTCGTCGCGGTGCTCGCGCGACTGGTCGCGACGTGGGGTGTCCCTGTCGACGCCGCCTACGCCGTGTTCGAGTTCTCGGCGAACATCGCGCTGTTCACGCCGCTGGGGGCGCTCCTCGCGGTCGGCTGGCGGCGGATGCCCGCGTGGGCGATCGTCGCCACGGGGTGCGCCGCGAGCACCGTCATCGAGCTCGTGCAGCTGGCCATCCCGAGCCGCTTCTCGACGCTCTCCGACGTGATCGCCAATACGCTCGGCACGGCCGTGGGCCTCGTGATCGCTCGCGCGATCCTCCGGACGGTCTCCCGTGGTCGGGCCGCGGACAGCGGGTCCTGAATCCGCCCTACTTGCAGGTCGGCTCGACGGTCGTCGGCGTCGCCCGCGACATCGGGGTCGTCCAGACCGTGAGGGGCCCGCCCGGTCCCGGAGCCTTGAACTCGACGTTCACGGTGTGCGTGTCGGCGAA
>JAITLM010000115.1 GCA_031277885.1 Microbacterium sp. | reverse complement strand
ACTCTCCGGTGCGCGCGCGATAGCCGTCCAGGCTCTTGGTCAGGTCGATCTTCGTCCCCGTCGTCATGGGGCCATCTCAACACGGGGGTCTGACGTCGGATCGGAGCCGACACCTCGAGAACGGGCATACCGTTGAGGGTGGGCGCGAATGCTGCGCCCAGGGCAACGACAGAGAGAAGCACGATGAGCACCCCGGGTCTGGAGAACGACGTCACCGAGAAGTTCAAGGGGGCGTTCCGGCATCACCCCGCCGGCGTCGCACTGGTGACGGGGATCGCCCCGGACGGTCCTGTGGGGCTCACGCTCTCGAGCGTCGCCTCGGTGAGCGCCGACCCCGCCGTGCTCGTCTTCTCCGTCACGCGCGCGACCGGAAGCGCGGGCGGAATCCTCGCGGCTCCCAGCGTGCTCGTGCACTTCCTCGTCGCGGGGCAGGAGCCCATCGCCGACGCGTTCGCGCGCTCCGGCCAGCCGCGCTTCACCGCCGAGCAGGGATTCCAGATGCTTCCGACGGGGGAGCCGTTCCTCCCGACGGCCCGCGTCGCGGTGCGCGGCACCATCCGGGAGACGCATCCGGTCGGCCCCTCGGCGCTCGTCCTGCTCGATGTGCTCGACGTGATCGAGGGCGCGCCCGGTGCGCCCCTGCTCTACGTCGACCGCCACTACGACGCCCTGGTCTCCTCGGCGGCCGCGGTCGAGGTGCCGCGGGGCTGAGAGCCCGGTCCGGGCCGGACGGCTTGCCCGCAGGACCGTTCTGAACGAAGGTGGACCCATGTCCGTGACCCTGATCCTCCCGCTCTCCGCTCCGCTGGGCGTCGGGCGCATCGTCGCCGTGGACGAGGAGTCCCGCGCCGTGCGCATCCGCGATCTCACCACGGGCGTCGTCTACCGCGTGCCGGGATCCGTCCTGCCCGAGCTCGGAGCGCTGCCCTGGCGCGGCCGGGTGGAGGCGTGCAGCGTGCTGGCGACCGAGGAGGGCGTGGTCACGGAGCTCGTGCTCGACGCGGTCCCCGGCGGGGCCGTCGACCTCCGCGGATCCGCGATCGCGCTCGAGGGCGCTGAAGAGGCGGCGGCCGCGGCCAAGGCCCAGGCCGCGATCTGGGGCGGCACGGACCGTCCTCCGCAGGAGGAGCAGCCGCGGTTCTGGTGAGCGCCTCGATGCGCTCACTGGAAGTCCCTGGAGTGATGCGCCACGCCCACCTGCAGCGGTTCGAACGCGTCGGCCAGCAGGTTGGTCACACCCTCGGGGGAGCGTTCGAGGATGCCGCGCACGATCAGCGCGGGTGACTCACGGGCGATCCGGCGGTAGCGCAGCCACACCCCCTGCGTGCAGATGACGTTGACGAGGCCGTGCTCGTCCTCGAGGTTGAGGAAGGTCACCCCTCCCGCCGTGGACGGGCGCTGCCGGTGGGTCACCAGGCCCGCGGTCTCGACTCGCCGTCCGTTCTCATGGGTGCGCAGCGCGGAGGAGGTCAGCACCCCGCGTGCATCCAGCCCGGGGCGGAAATGCGCGAGCGGGTGGTCGTCGGTGGACACCCCGGTCGCCCAGAGATCTGCGGTGAGGATCTCGTAGCTGGTCTGGTCGCCGAACAGCGGCGGCTGCACCGCGACCACCGTGTCCGGAAGATAGCGGGCACGGTCCTCCGCCGCGGATCCGGCCAGCCAGATCGCCTCCCGGCGCTGCAGCCCGAGGGAGTCGAAGGCCCCGGCGGTGGCGAGGGCCTCCACCTGGGTCGCCGTCAGATCGGTGCGGCGCACGAGATCGTTCAGATCCCGGTACGGGCCGCGGGCATCGCGTTCGGCCACGATCCGCTCGGCCGTCTTCTCACCGATCCCGGTGACGCCGGCGAGCCCGAGACGGACGGCGTAGCGGCCGTCCCTGCGGTGCGCGGCGGTCTCGTCCGGGGCCTTCGGGTCGAACGGATCCGGGTCCGTGCCGGGAGGGCGGGCCGGGAGCTGATGCATGCACGACTCCCGTCCGGTGCGCCCCGTGGCCGCCGGATCCACCGGCTCCAGGGTCTCCGTCGCCCCGGACAGGCGGATGTCGGGCCGGCGCACCTCGACCCCGTGCCGGCGGGCGTCTCCGGTGAGCGTCGCGGCGGAGTAGAACCCCATGGGCTGGGAGCGCAGCAGGCCGGCGAGGAACGCGGCGGGGTAGTGCAGTTTGAGCCAGGAGCTCGCGTACACGAGCAGGGCGAACGAGAGCGAGTGGGACTCCGCGAAGCCGAAGTCGGAGAAGGCCTGGATCTGGGCGTAGATGCGATCGGCGGTCGCGTCGTCGAGCCCGTGCCGGTGCATGCCCGAGTACAGGCTCTCCCGGATGCTGTCGATCTTCTCCAGTCCTCGCTTGGACCCCATCGCGCGGCGCAGCGTATCGGCCTCGTCGGCGGTGCAGTCGCCGAGCGTGGTCGCCATCTGGATGAGCTGCTCCTGGAAGACCGGGATGCCCAGCGTGCGATGCAGCACCGGCTCCAGCTTCGGATGCGCGTAGGTGACCTTCTCCTGGCCGAGCTTGCGCCGCACGAAGGGGTGCACCGCCCCGCCCTGGATGGGGCCGGGGCGGATGAGGGCGATCTGGATCGCGAGCTCGTAGAACTCCCTCGGTTGGAGGCGAGGGAGCAGCCCCATCTGTGCGCGGGACTCGACCTGGAACACCCCGATCGTGTCGGCGCGGCAGAGCATGTCGTAGACCGCGGGCTCCTCCTTGGGCAGCGAGTCCAGCGTCCACTCCTCGCCGGTGGCCTCGCGGACCAGGTCGAAGCAGTGCCGCAGGGCGGAGAGCATCCCGAGCCCGAGCAGGTCGAACTTCACCAGCCCCATCCAGGCCGCGGCGTCCTTGTCCCACTGGATGACGGTGCGCTTCTCCATGCGGGCATGCTCGACGGGGACGACCTCGCCGACCGGACGCCGGGTGAGCACCATGCCGCCGGAGTGGATGCCCAGGTGGCGGGGCGCGCGCAGCAGCTCATCGGCGTAGGCGACCACCTGGTCCGGGATGTCGTGGTCGGGGACGGGGCTCAGATCCAGCCCCCAGCGCTCCACCTGACGCGACCAGGCATCCTGCTGGCCCGGAGAATGCCCGAGCGCACGGGCCATGTCGCGCACCGCGTTCTTCGGACGGTACTGGATGACGTTCGCGACCTGCGCGGCGTTCTCCCGCCCGTACTCGTCGTAGACCCACTGGATGATCTCCTCGCGGCGCCCCGAGTCGAAGTCGACGTCGATGTCCGGCTCCTCGGTGCGGGTCGTGGCGAGGAAGCGCTCGAAAGGCAGTCCGTAGAGGATCGGATCCACCGCGGTGATGCCGAGCAGGTAGCAGACCACGCTCGCGGCGGCGGATCCGCGCCCCTGGCACAGGATCCCGCGGTTCTTCGCCTCGTCCACGATCCCGTGCACGATGAGGAAGTAGCCCGGGAAGTCCTTCTCCTCGATCACGTTCAGCTCCCGCTCGATGCGGCTCCTCCCCTCGGCGGTGAGCGCCTTGGGGGAGTGCTCCGGATACCTCTCCGGCACCGCCGCCCAGACCAGCGCCCGCAGGTGGCTCATCGGGGTCTCGCCCGGGGGGACGCTCATCGTGGGCAGGGCCGGCTTGGCCCGGCGCAGCGGGAAGGCGCAGGCCTCGGCGATCTCGAGACCCGCCGCGATCGCCCCGGGGTAGCGGGCGAAGCGCGCCGTCATCTCCGCGCCGGAGCGCAGATGCGCCGTGCCGTGCGCGGGCAGCCAGCCCTCGAGCTCCCGCATGCTGCGGGTGGCGCGCACGGCGGCGATCGCCTCGGCGAGCTCTGCCCGCCCCGGGGCGGCGTAGTGCACGTTGTTCGTCGCGACCAGGGGCAGGCCGTGCCGGAGCGCGAGGTCGGCGAGGGCGTCGTTGCGCCGGCTGTCGAGCGGATCGCCGTGGTCGATGAGCTCGACGGCGACCCGGTCCGTGCCGAACAGGTCGACGAGGGTGAGGAGCGCCCGCTCGGCGCCCTCCGGCCCCTCCCGTTCGAGGGCGCTGCGGACGCCGCCCTTGCGGCAGCCGGTGAGGATCGTCCAGTGCCCCTCGGCGCGATTCGCCAGCGACTCGATCTCGTAGAGCGGCCGCCCCTTCTCGCCCCCGCGCAGCTGCGCTTCGGTGATCGCGGCGGAGAGGCGGTGGTAGCCCTCCTCGCCGCGGGCCAGGACGAGCAGGTGCTCGCCGAGCGGATCCGGCAGGCCCCTGCGCTCCGGGGGCGGCAGGAGCCCGGTGCGTCCTCGTGCTCCGCGACCGTGCGCCTCGGGGCCGGGGAGGGACAGCTCCGCTCCGAACACGGTCTGCAGCGGCGGCCCGGCGTCCTCCCGCCCTTCCGCCTTCGCGTTCTTCTCCGCGTTCGCCAGGGACTCCGCGGCCTCGGCGAAGCTCGCGGCGCCGTAGAAGCCGTCGTGGTCGGTGATCGCGAGGGCGGTGAGCCCGAGCCGCTGCGCCTCGGCGATGAGGTCCTCGGGCGAGGAGGCGCCGTCGAGGAAGGAGTACGAGGAGTGCGCGTGCAGCTCGGCGTAGGGGACCGCGTTCTTCGGGCGCTCGATCCCGTCCATCCGGATGGGCGGGCGCTTGTGCATGCGGGAGGGGGCGTCCACCGCGATCTGCTGATGCAGCGGACCGGCACCGTCTCTGCCGCTGAGGGTGCGCTCGAGCGCGGCCCACGACATGTCCGGGTTGTGGAAGCCCATCAGTGGTACCTCCCCTCGGCCCACCACGGGCCGGCGCCGGGTGCGTCGCCTCCGGCCCTGTCGGCGCCGGCTCCGTCGGCGCCGGAGATGTGCAGCACCAGCCAGGCCCGCTCCTGCTCGTCCACGAGCTGCAGGCGCTCGCCGCGGAACGAGCCCGCCGGATCCCCTCGTCGGTCCCGCACCGGCCAGGGACCCGCCCAGGAGAGCACCGCGCACGCGTCGACGGCCGCCGGTTCGGCGGAGAGCAGTCCGCGATCGTCGATCTCGACCGTGCTGCCGTCGGCCGCGGTCACCGCGATCGGTCGCAGCGGAGCGAAGATCTCGGCCGGCAGCGGATCCGGCAGCTGCCCCGGCCAGGGCTGCTCCGCGGGCCGGGCCGGCACGACGCGCTCGCCCCAGGGCGTGAGCTGCTGCCGGTCGGAGACGAGGCGCCCGCCGGCCACGACGGCGGTGACCACGCCCTCGTGGCCGAGCAGCGTCTGCACACGGGAGACGGCGTGGTGCAGCCGCTCGTCGGTGCCGGATCCGAACAGGCCCGGCTGATGGTGCGCGGCGTCGTCGACAGCGATGGGGTCGATCCGCACCCGGACGATGCCCCTGAATCGGTGCGCCTCGTCGTCGTCGCCCGCGGCGGCGGTCTCGGCGGCCAGCGACTCCAGCTGCCAGCGCACCCGGTCGACCAGATCGGAGGCTTCGAAGCAGGTGGGGTGCAGCCAGGTGCGCGAGGTCACCCGCTCGTCGTCGTCCGTGAGGTCGATCCGCACCTCGGTGCACACCAGCGAGGCCTTCGCGAGGGCGAGGATCACGGCATCCGCGCTCTGCCGGACGGCGAACGCGATCTGGTCCGACTGGCCGAGGGGCGATTCGAACTCGACCTCCGCCACGAGCTCCGGATCCGGTGGGCGCGGCACGACGGGCCGGGAGTCCGCGCCCGCGGCCAGGGCGTGCAGGCGCGCGCCGTGCTCGCCGAAGCGCGCTCGCAGTCGTTCCGCCCCGAGGGCGGTGAGCTCGCCCAGGGTGCGCACGCCGAGTCGGAGCAGCAGCGCGGTCACCTCCGGATCCTGCAGGGCCTGCACGGGCAGCGGGGCGAGGAAGGCGGCAGAGGCGCCGGCGTCGACCACGAGCACCGGATCCGCGCCGCGCGCCGCGAGCTCGGCCGTGAAGGGCCCGTCCGCGACCCCGATCCGCACCTCGGGGTGCCCCTCCGCGGAGAGTCGGGTGTGCAGGGCGCGCGCGGCCTCGCCCTCCCCGCCGTGGAAGCGCGCGACACCGCGGGCGCGGAGCAGGGCGAGCCCCGGCCGGAGCAGCTGCGCCCCGGGGGCCTGCTCCTCGATCAGGCGCAGGACGGGCAGGAATGCCCGTTCGTCCCTGGCCGGATCCGCAGGCAGGATGCGCAGGCTCGGCAGCAGCCCCTGCGCCTCTCTGCGGCGCTGTCCGGCCCTGACGCCGTGGGCGCGCGCCGCCGCGCTGCAGGCGACCACCCTGTTCGCATGCAGGATTGCCGCGGGCTGGTCCGCCTCGGAGCCCAGGGCCGCGCGCAGCGGCCAGTCCGGGAACCACAGCACGATCACCCGGACCGGTTCCCGCACGGCGGAGCTCATCCCGCCACCGCCAGGAGTGCGGGCGCGTCGGCGAGCGGGCGCGGGGCGGCGTGGATGGACGGGAGCGGGATGAGCCGGGGTGCCGTCGGGGCGACGGCCTCGACCATGCCGTGAGCTCCGGGCAGTCGCACCCGCACGCTCTGCGGTGCGGGGGAGCGCCGGGTGCGCGCGGTGACCGTCACCTCGCACTCCTCCAGCGCGCCCCAGCCGGATCCCAGACCCCGCCAGTGGGGATCGTGCACCTGGAGGGACCCCTCGCTCTGCGGCCAGGCGGCGGCGCCCGGCCCCCCGGAGACGACCAGCAGCGTGCAGCCGCGATCGCGGAGCCGGGCGCTGAGCCTGCTCAGCTCCGCGTCCCGCACCGCGGACGAGGGGCGGATCGCGATGAGCGGGATCACCTCGCTCAGCGCGGAGACGACGGAGAGCCAGCGCGCACCGGGGGCGGGGACGAGGAGGAGACGGTCCAGATCCACGCCGTGCCCGGCGAGCGCCTCGACGCCCAGAGTGGGCATGCCGACGGCGGCGCACCACGCGCCGGTGCGCGAGGCGCCGGCGAGCAGCGCCCCGATGAGCCCGGGGGAGGGAGAGAGCGCATACGTCGTGCCGACCTGCAGACCGCCCTCGGGGAGGATCGGCTCGAGCGGGGCGGGCACCGGGATCAGCGGCAGATCGCTCCGGCGGCGCTGCATGCGGGTGATCTCGCGCCGTAGGCGCAGCACGTCCTCGGCGCGGGTGTCGGCGTCGGGGGCGATCATGGAAGCGAGCGTCATCCCCATGGCCTCCATTCTCGAATATCTCTTCTAATACTGCAACAGCAGTGAAGACGATAACTCGTACATCCGACATGGAGGTGGGGGGCTCAGACGACGGGGCTGGCCTCCTGGCGCACGTCCTCGTGCAGGTGCAGGATGCGCAGCGCACCGTCCGCCCGACGCTGCAGCACGGCGGTGTTGCGCGAGAGCTCAGGGACGACCGCGGCGCCGTGGGCATCCGTCCCGTCCACCCGCAGCCACCAGGTCGCGACGAGAACGCCGCCGACCTCGCGCACGCGCAGATCCTCGACGGTCAGGGAGGTCTCGGTCCAGGCCGGTGCGCTCGGCGCCGCAGCGGCCTCGGCGCGGCGGCCGCGGAGCGCGGCGAGCTCCTCGAGGCCCGTCACCAGGGCGTCGGAGGCGGAGTCGAAGATCGTCACGTCCTGCGCGAGGCGGGCATCGATCGCCGTGGGATCGCCGCGCAGATAGTCGTCGTACATCCCCGTCAGCAGGCGGTGCACGTCCTCGGAGGGCAGGGAGCGGGTGGTCGGGTCCATCGCGGCGAGGCTATCAGCCTGCACGGCGGCGTCGGTCCGTCACGCCGTTGACCCTCGCCCCTCGCGGGGGTAGACAGGAGGTTCCTACGGCGCGGTGCGGAGGAGAGAGCCATGCGAGTGACAGCGGCGATGCAGTCCCTGATCCGGACGATCGGGAAGACCAAGGGACTCGACCCCGCGGCGGAGAAGCTGAGCGGCTGGGTCCAGGCGGCCACCCGCTCCACGCCCGTGAAGAACGCCCTGTCCGGTTCCTGGCTGGGGCATCAGGTCCATCCGATGCTCACGGACCTGCCGATCGGGGCGTGGGGTGCGGCCACCGTGCTCGATCTCACCGGGGCGGATCCGGCGGCGTCGCGGCGCCTCGTCGGCCTCGGCATCCTCGCCTCCGCGCCGACGGCGGCCGCGGGCGCCTCGGACTGGTCGTCCCTGTACGGACCCGCGAAACGGGTCGGCCTGATCCACGCCGCCGCGAACGCGACGGCCTCCGTGCTGCAGATCACCTCCTGGCTCGTCCGGCGCCGCGGACATCACGGCGCCGGGGCCGCGCTCAGTCTGCTAGGGCTGGGTCTCACCCTGGGCTCGTCGTATCTCGGCGGGCACCTCTCCTTCGTCCGCGGCTCGGGCGTGAACCACACGGCGTTCCAGGGTTCGGTGCGACGCTGGACGGACGTGGGGGCCGATGCCGACCTTGCTGAAGGAGCGCGGTCGCGGGTCCTGGTGGGCGACGTGCCGGTGCTGCTCATCCGGGTCGACAGCGCCCTGCACGCGATCTCCGCCGTCTGCAGTCACGAGGGCGGCCCGCTCGACGAGGGGGAGCTCGGCGCAGACGGCTGCGTCACCTGCCCCTGGCACGGCAGCAGGTTCCGCATCGACGACGGCTCGGTGCAGCGGGGGCCGGCGAGCGTCCCGCAGCCCCGCTGGGAGGCGAAGGTCGAGGACGGGCGGATCCTGCTCCGCTCGGCCTGACGGGGACCGCCGGGCGGCGCCCGGGTTATCCACATCCCGCTCACGGTGGTCGCGCCGATCTCCTACCTTCAGGGGATGGATCCTGCTGCGGTGGCCGTCGTGCTGGTGCACCTCGCCCTGCTCGGGATCGGCATCCGGCTGCTCGCCATCGACATCGCCACGCACCGGCTCCCGGACCGGATCGTGCTGCCGACGCTCGGGGGAGCGCTCCTGCTCGCGCTCGCCGACGCCGCGTTCGCGGGCGGAGGCGCGCGGCTGCGCGGAGCCCTGTGCGGGATGCTGATCCTCGGCGGCTTCTACGCACTGCTGCGGCTGCTGAACCGCGACGGCATGGGCGGCGGCGACGTGAAGCTCGCCGCCCTCATCGGGCTGGTGCTGGGCTGGCACGGCTGGCGGGCGCTCCTGGTGGGCGCGGCGTCCGCGTTCGTGCTGGGGGCGGCGCACGCGCTCTGGCTCATCGTGCTCCGCCGGGCGACCGGGTCGACGCACATCGCGTTCGGGCCGTGGATGATCGTCGGCGGCGCGCTCGGCGTCGGGGCCGGATGACGAACCCGTGGGAGCACGGCCCGAAGGGGACTTCGCGAGGAACCCGGCACCGGGATCGCGTCCTGCGCGCGAGCAGGGGATTAGGGTGAGCACATGGCACTCGCACGGCTTCACGGCGGCCCGCTGGACGGGCAGATCCTTCCCCTCGCCGCGGAGGATGACAAGCTGATCCTCCCCTACAGCGAGACCCAGGTGGTCTACAACCGCCGGGGCGAGCCGAAGAACGCCGGCCCGCACGACGGACCCACCGAGGTGGACTACTGGTACGAGGAGTCCCTCGAGGACATCGTCCCGACCGATGACTGAACCGTCGCGCACGCTCGAGGTCGAGCGCAAGTACGACGTCGACGGCGACACTCCGCTGCCCGCCTGGGACGCGATCCCCGGCGTCGATGCGGTGACCGAGGGCGAGCCCCGCGCTCTGGACGCCCGGTACTTCGACACCGCCGACGGCGACCTCGCCCGCGCCGGCGTGGCGCTGCGGCGCCGCACCGGCGGGCCGGACGAGGGCTGGCACGTGAAGGGCCCCCGCAACAGGGATGGGCGGCTCGAGCTGGGCTGGCCGCTCGGGGAGGGCGATGCGCTGCCGTCCGCGGTCGCCGAGTTCGTCGCGCGGTGGACGACGCGCCCGGTCTTCCCGCTGGCCCGCATCGAGAACGCCCGCACCGCGTACCTGCTCACCGGACCCTCCGGTGTGGTGGCGGAGTTCGTCGACGACCACGTCCGCGGCACGGACCTGCGCCGCGGCGGCCGGCGGGAGTGGCGCGAGTGGGAGATGGAGCTGGGGCCGGCGGCCCCGGCGGACGACGCAGGGCGGGACGCGTTCTTCCAGGCGGTCGAGCGGGCGGTCATCGCCGCAGGAGGCCGCGAGTCGCTCTCAGGATCCAAGCTCGGGCGCGCCCTCGGATTCTGAGCCGGCGGGGAACCGGATCCGCGAACCTGGCAGAGGCTGAGGAGGATCCGCAAGCCCCTTCCTGCCACGCGGGCGGCATGCTTGAGTGGCACCATGAGCAGCCCGGTGATGCTGAGATCCCTGCAGACGGTGGTGCCGGACACGGTCCTGCACCAGGACGAGGTGCGCGACGTGTTCGCCGCGCAGCCCGGGCTCTCGCGCCTGGCGCGGCGCATCGTGACCGCCTCTTTCGACGGATCCGGCATCGACACCCGTCGCACGGTGCTCGACGAGCTCACGCTCGCGGCGACCGAGGCGGAGCCGGTGTTCTTCGACCACGCGACCGGAGAGCTGCTGTCCCCGGCCACCGGCGTCCGCAACGACGTCTACGTCCGCGAGGCCGGGCGGCTGTTCGTCGCCGCGGCGCAGGCCGCCCTCGACGCCGACCCCGACGTCGGACCCGCGGACGTCACCCATGTCGTCACGGTCTCCTGCACGGGGTTCCACGCCCCGGGGCCGGAGTACGAGATCGTGCGCGCGCTGGGCCTCTCCGACTCGGTGCAGCGGTATCACCTCGGCTTCATGGGCTGCTACGCCTCGATGCCGGCGCTGCGCGCGGCGAGCCAGTTCTGCGCGGCGGATCCGGAGGCCGTCGTGCTCGTGGTCAGCGTCGAGCTCTGCACGCTGCACCTGCGCTCCTCGGAGGATCCGGACGTGATCGTCGCCTCCTCGCTGTTCGCCGACGGTGCGGCGGCCGGTATCGTCACGGCGCGCCCCTCGGCCGCCCCGGGGCTGCGCCTCGACCGCTTCCACACCGCGATCGCTCCGCAGGGCCGCAAGGACATGGCGTGGACGATCGGCGACCACGGATTCGAGATGACCCTCTCCACCGCGGTGCCGCAGATCATCGGCGAGACCATCGTCGATGCGCTCCGCCCGCTCTATGCGGGAGGGCTCGGAGCGCCTTTCGAGGACGGCAGGATCGGCGAGGAGGTGCGGCACTGGGCGATCCATCCCGGCGGTCGCAGCATCCTCGACCGCGTGCAGGACCGCCTCGCGCTCAGCGATGCGCAGCTGCACCCCGCCCGCGAGACGCTGCGGCTGCACGGGAACATGTCCAGCGCGACGATCCTGTTCGTGCTGCGGCGCATCCTGGAAGAGGAGGGCGCGCGCGACGGCGAGCGCGTCTCCGCGATGGCGTTCGGGCCCGGCCTGACCGCGGAGAGCGCGCTGATGACGGTCGTCGGCGCCGGGGGCGATGGGCGCTGACCTGTCCGCCCGCGCCGTCGGCGTGCGCGAGCTGATGGACGACCCCGACGCGGATCCGCAGACGCTGGAACGCACCTACCGGCGTTTCGGAGCGGTCAACGCCGTGGTCTCCCGTCCCGGCGCGCTGTACCGGGAGGACATCCGGCCGCGGGCCAGGACGGGGCCGGTGCGGATCCTGGATGTGGGGGCCGGCGGGGGAGATCTCTGCCGTGCGCTCGCCGCGAGGCTGGCCCGCGACGGTCTCCGGGGCGAGGTCACGGCGCTCGATGCGGACGAACGCGCCACGGCCTGGGCCGCCGCGCATGACGGCGGGGCGGGGGCGACCTACCGGTGCGCGCTCGTCGCCGACCTGGTCCGGGCGGGCGAGGCCTACGACATCGTGCTGTCCAACCACGTGCTGCACCACCTCGATGCGGCCGAGCTGCAGGACATCCTCGCCGACACCGCGCGCCTCGCGGGATCGGCGGGTCTCGTGGTGCATCGCGACATCGCGCGCAGTCGCACCGCCTACGCCCTGTTCGCGCTGGGGACATGGCCGTTCGCCGGCAACCTGCTGGCGGGATCCTTCATCCGCGCCGACGGGCTGACCAGCATCCGCCGGTCGTACACGGCGGCGGAGCTCACGGCCGTCGCGCCGCCGGGATGGATCGTTCGGCGCGGGGTGCCCTCCCGCCTGGAGCTGCGCCGGGAGCCGGGACGATGAGCGACCCTGAGGTGCAGCCGGCCGGCGCCACACTGCTCGACCACGATGTCGTGGTCGTCGGCGCGGGGCCGGTCGGGCTGCTGCTGGCCTGCCTGCTCGCCCAGGCCGGCATCGACGTCGTCGTCTGCGAACGCCGCCGCGACGAGGATCCGCGCAGCCGTGCGATCGGGATACACGCGCCGGGGCTGGAGATGCTCGACCGCGCAGGAGTGGGGGCTGCGGCGCGTTCCGCATCGCTCGCCCTCGAGGGCGGCGACGTGCTCAGCCGAGGCCGGGTCCTCGCGTCGCTCGACTTCTCCGCGCACCGATCGGTGCGCGTGCTCCCGCAGCAGCGCACGCACACCCTGCTGCGGGAGCGGCTGCAGGCGCTGTCCGCGGGCGCTCTGCGTCCCGGCTGCAGCGTGCGCGCGGTCCGGGACGAGGGGGAGTTCGTGCGGCTCGCCGTGGACCGGCCCGCCGGCCGGCAGGAGGTCACCGCGGCGTTCGTGGTGCTCGCGGACGGCGTGCACAGCACCCTCCGCCGGGAGCTCGGTCTCGGCTGGCGCCGTCGCCCCGGCTGCGCCCCGTACACGATGGCCGACGTCCCCGACCCCGCGCCCGGCGTACGCGCCCAGCTGCACTGCGAACCCGGGGGGATCGTCGAGGCGTTCCCGCTGCCCGGCGGCATGCGGCGCTGGGTGCTGCGGGGCGGCGGCGTGCACACCGGGGCGGAGTTCCGTGCGGCGATCGCGGAGCGGATCGGGAGGGATCCGGAGATCGGCGACGACGTCCGGCCGACGGGCTTCGTCGCGGCCCAGCATCTGAGCCGCACCGTCGTCCGAGGCCGGGTGGCGCTGCTCGGCGACGCCGCGCACGAGGTCAGCCCGATCGGCGGGCAGGGCATGAACCTGGGCTGGGTGAACGCCGGACGGCTGGCCGCGGCGCTGCGCACCGCCCTGGTCGAGGGGGAGGCGGATCTCGGCGGCTATGCGCACGGGGCGCTGCGCGCCGCGCGCGCCGCGCAGAGGCGGAGCGCCTTCTACATGACCATGGGCGCCCCGGCGCAGGGCGTTCCGCTGGCGGCGAAGGAGACGCTCATCCGGGCCCTGGGCTCAGGTCCGCTCCGCCCGTGGGCCACCGGGCTGGTGACGATGCGGGGCTTCTGACTCAGAGCGACGGGACGACAGAGGGCCGGCCACGCACCTGGCGTGACCGGCCCTCGGTCCGATCGGATCCGATCAGAGGTTGATCATGTGGCCGGCGAGCCCGTGGAACGCCTCCTGCAGCGCCTCGGACAGCGTCGGGTGCGTGTGCACGTTGCGGGCGGCCTCGAGCGCGGTCAGGTCCCACTTCTGCGCGAGGGTCAGCTCGGGGAGGAGCTCGGACACGTCGGGGCCGATCAGGTGTCCGCCGATGAGCTCGAGGTGCTCGGCGTCGGCGATGAGCTTGACGAAGCCCACCGGCTCGCCCAGGCCGTTGGCCTTGCCGTTCGCGCTGAACGGGAACTTCGCGACCTTGATCTCGCGACCCTCGGCCCTGGCCTGCTCCTCGGTGAGGCCGAAGCTGGCGACCTGCGGCTGGCAGAACGTCGCGCGCGGCATCATCCGGTAGTCGCCGAGCGTCATGGTCTCGGCCTTGCCGATGGTCTCGGCGGCGACGACGGCCTGCGCCTCCGCGACGTGCGCGAGCTGCAGCTTGGCGGTGACGTCGCCGATCGCGTAGATGCCCTCGACGTTGGTGCGCATGTGGTCGTCGATGTCGATCGCGCCGCGGTCGGTGAGTGCGACGCCCGTGTTCTCCAGGCCGTAGCCGTTCACGTTCGGGGCGAAGCCGACGGACATGAGGACCTTGCCGGCCGTGATCTCGCCGGGCTGGCCGTCGCGCGTCTCGTAGGTGACGTGCACGGAGGAGCCGTTGTCGGTCACGGTCTTGACCGCGGTCGAGGTGAGGATCTCGACGCCGAGCTTCTTGTACTGCTTCTGGATCTCCTTGGAGACCTCGATGTCCTCATTGGGCAGCGCCCGGTCGAGGAACTCGATGATGGTGACCTTGACGCCGTAGTTCGTCAGCACGTAGCCGAACTCCATGCCGATCGCACCGGCGCCGACGATGACGATCGACTCGGGGAGGTCGCGGCTGAGGATCTGCTCCTCGAAGGTGACGACGTTGTCGCTCAGCTGCACGCCGGGCAGCAGGCGGACGGTGGATCCGGTCGCGATGATGGCGTTGTCGAAGGTGACCTCTTCGGTCGTGCCGTCGGACTTGGCCACCGAGATGGCCTTCGGGGAGGTGAAGGTGCCGCGGCCGTCGTACTCGACGACCTTGTTCTTCTTCATCAGGAAGTGGATGCCCTTGACGTGGGTGTCCGCCACCTTGCGGCTGCGGTCGAACGCCGCGCCGAAGTCGAAGTGCACGTCGCCCGAGATGCCGAAGAATTCGGCCTTGTGGGTGAAGGTGTGCGCGATCTCCGCGTTCTTCAGGAGCGACTTGGAGGGGATGCAGCCCACGTTGAGGCACACACCGCCCCAGTACTTCTCCTCGATGATCGCGGTGGAAAGGCCGAGCTGAGCGCTGCGGACGGCGGCGACGTAGCCGCCGGGGCCCGCACCGAGGATGACGACGTCGTAGTGTGGCATGCTCCCAGCCTATCGCCCGTGCGGACGACCCCGGGTGGGCGATGACGCGCGGATCCGGCTCCCGGGCGCCGCGCGCTTCCGATAGGCTGGAACGCCAGAGGAGGGGGAGAACAGTGACTGAGAACGACGTTCCCGAAGGCGCCGTCCGCCGCGGCGGCGAGCCCATGCACGACACCACGCAGACGTTCGGCCACGACTCCGACCTGTCGTTCGTCCCGTTCGGCGCGGAGCTGACGGAGGTCGAGCAGGCGGCGATCGCCGCGCTGCCCTCCGGTTCGGCGCTGCTGCTGGTCCGCTCCGGCGCTCTCGCCGGTGCCAGGTACCTGCTCGACACGGCGGTGACCACGGTGGGCCGCCACCCCGAGGCGGACATCTTCTTCGACGACGTGACGGTCTCCCGTCGCCATGCCGAAGTCATCCGCACCGGCACGGCTTTCGAGGTCGTCGACCAGCGCTCGCTGAACGGCACCTACGTCAACGGCGAGCGGGTCGACCGCAGCGAGCTGCGCAACGGCTACGAGGTGCGCGTCGGAAAGTTCCGGCTGAACTTCTTCGCCTCGCCCGTGGATCTCGCGCAGGCGAACGACTGATGGCGGCATCGGCCGCCGAGCGTTCCGCCCCTTCCGGGCTGCTGAGCATCGGCCAGGTGCTCGCGCGCCTCACGCCGGAGTTCCCCGATGTGAGAGCCTCCAAGCTCCGCTTCCTGGAGGAGAAGGGCATCGTGAACCCGGTGCGCACCGCCTCCGGGTACCGCAAGTTCTCCGCCGCCGATCTGGAGCGGATCCGCATCGCGCTCACGCTGCAGCGCGACCAGTACCTACCGCTCAAGGTCATCCGCGAGCACCTCGACGCGCTCGACGAATCCGGCAGCGCGCCGGAGCTGCCCGCGTCGATCGTGCAGGGGCCGCGCCGGTACCGTCGCGACGAGCTCGTGCACGCCGCCGGTGCGTCGCAGGCGCTGCTCGGCGATGCGGTGTCGAGCGGCATGCTGCCGGCGGCCGAGACCTACCCCGAGTCCGCGGTGTCGCTGCTGCGCGCCCTGGCGGCCCTGGACGGCCACGGCATCGGACCGCGCCACCTGCGGCCGCTGCGGCAGAGCGCCGAGCGCGACATCGCCCTGGTGCAGTCGGCGCTGTCCGCGCTGCTGCGCCGCACCGACACCCCGTCGCGTGCGCGGGCCAGCGAAATGGCTCCTGAACTGGCATCCCGCCTCGACGAGGTGCGTTCGCTGCTCGTCAAGGACGGCATCGGCCGACTGCTGTCGTAACGAACTGATTGCGACACACCCCCGACTCGGGGCGGATGTCGTTGTCGGGGATGCCGCGCTGTTCTAGCGTGGAGTCATCGACTTTCAGGTAGTGGTTGAAGGATGCTGTTCCTTCAGGATGAGGAGGATGCGATGAGCGCCGAGGAACGGGGCGATGCACCGTCGTTCGGAGACGATCTCCTCTTCACCGACGGGCTTCCCGCGATGGACGACGAGGTCGGCTACCGCGGGGCCGTGGCCGCCCGCGCGGCGGGCATCACCTATCGCCAGCTGGACTACTGGGCGCGCACCGAGCTGGTCGTCCCGACCGTCCGCGGGGCGAACGGATCCGGATCCCAGCGCCTCTACGGCTTCCGCGACATCCTCGTGCTCAAGCTCGTCAAGGAGCTGCTGAACACCGGGATCTCCCTGCAGCAGATCCGCACCGCCGTCGATCAGCTCCGGGCCGCGGGCATCCGTGACCTCGCCGGCACCACGCTCATGAGCGACGGCGCCTCGGTCTACCTGTGCACCTCGAACGACGAGGTCATCGACCTGCTCAGCCGCGGCCAGGGGGTCTTCGGCATCGCGGTGGGCAAGGTGTTCCACGAGGTCGAGGCCACGCTCGTCGAGTTCGACGCCCTCGCGCCCGAGCCGATGGACGACCTCGCGGCACGTCGCTCGCGTCGCACCGCCTGATCGCGCGGCGGAAACGGAAAGAGCCGGCCCCTCGGGGACCGGCTCTCCTCGTATCGGGGCTCTTCCGAGCCGCGAGCGCGCTCAGACGCGGGTGTCGTCGGGCAGCGCGATGCGCCCCGTGCGGATCACCCGGTCCAGCAGAGTGTCGAAGTCGGCGGCGAGCTCCTGTGCGGAGTCGCCGGGCCAGATGTGCAGCGGCTTGG
The DNA here is from genome assembly GCA_031277885.1 of Microbacterium sp. Lineage (GTDB taxonomy): Bacteria > Actinomycetota > Actinomycetes > Actinomycetales > Microbacteriaceae > Microbacterium. The sequence goes on along the minus strand of JAITLM010000115.1, from coordinate 4,227 downwards.
CCGCGCCCTGGGCCTGCTGCAGGGAGGTGCGCTCCGGCAGCTGCGGCGAGAGTACGAGCGGGCCGAACATGTCGCGCAGCTCCTTGATGCGGAACTGGTGCTCGATCGACTGCGGGCGGACGCGGTTGACCACGATCCCGAGGGGCTGCAGCCGGGGGGAGAGGCCGCGGCGGATCTCCTCGATCGCGCGCAGAGCACGGTCGGCGGCGGCCACGGAGAACAGTCCGGGCTCCGTCACGACCATGACGCGGTCGCTCGCGGCCCAGGCGGTGCGCGTGAGCGCGTTGAGAGAGGGGGCGCAGTCGATCAGCACGAGGTCGTAGTCGGCTTCGACGGCCGCCAGCGCCTCCTCGAGCTTCCACACGTCGCGCACGCTCGGGTGCGGGCCGTCGAAGTTGATCGCGGACGGGCTGCCGATGAGCACGTCGATCGTCCCCGGGTGCACCTTCGCCCAGCCCGAGGACGTGATCGCCTGTCGGACGACCTTCTCCTTCGGGTTCGCCAGGACATCGGCGATGTTCAAGCGCCCAGCGACCTGGATGTCCATGCCGGTGGAGACGTCGGACTGCGGGTCGAGGTCGACCACGAGGGTCCGGACGCCGCGGGCGAACGCCGCCGAGGCGAGGCCGAGGGTCACGGTGGTCTTGCCGACACCGCCCTTGAGGGAACTGACGCTGAGTACGTGCACGGAGACCACGTTACCTTCCTCTAGGCTGAGGAAACACTCAGCCCCCCGATGCGCGTCGCTGCGCAACCAGTGTTCGAGGTGCCATGTTCCAGAAGATCCTTGTGGCCAATCGTGGAGAGATCGCGATCCGGGCCTTCAGAGCCGCGTTCGAGGTAGGGGCGAGGACCGTCGCGGTCTTCCCCTGGGAGGATCGCGGATCCATCCACCGCCAGAAGGCGGACGAGTCGTATCAGATCGGCGAGGTCGGGCACCCGGTGCGGGCCTACCTCGACGTCGAGGAGATCATCCGCGTGGCGCGCGAGTGCGGTGCGGACGCGATCTACCCCGGCTACGGATTCCTCTCCGAGAACCCGGAGCTCGCGGCCCGCGCGGCCGAGAACGGGATCGTCTTCATCGGGCCGCCGGCCCCTGTGCTGGAGATGGCCGGCAACAAGGTGACGGCGAAGCAGCACGCGGTCGCCGCAGGCGTGCCGGTGCTGCGCTCGACCGATGCCTCGGATGACGTGGACGAGCTGGTCGCGCAGGCCGAGGGGATCGGATTCCCGATCTTCGTCAAGGCCGTCGCGGGCGGCGGCGGACGCGGCATGCGCCGGGTGGAGACGCTCGGCGAGCTCGCGCCCGCGCTGGCCGAGGCCATGCGCGAGGCGGGGAGCGCCTTCGGCGACGCCCGCGTCTTCCTGGAGCAGGCCGTGCAGAGGCCGCGGCACATCGAGGTGCAGGTGCTCGCGGACGGCGCCGGTCACACCGTGCACCTGTTCGAGCGCGACTGCTCGGTGCAGCGCCGCCACCAGAAGGTGGTCGAGATCGCTCCGGCGCCGAACCTCGACGACACGATCCGCAAGGCTCTGCACGGCTACGCCGTCGCCTTCGCGAAGTCCATCGGCTACCAGAACGCCGGCACGGTCGAGTTCCTCCTGGAGACGGCCGGCGAGCGGGCGGGCGAGGTCGTCTTCATCGAGATGAACCCGCGGATCCAGGTCGAGCACACCGTCACGGAGGAGGTCACCGACGTCGACCTCGTCCAGTCGCAGATCCGCATCGCGGCCGGCGAGACGCTCGCGGACCTGGGCCTCGAGCAGGAGGACATCCAGTTGCGCGGCGCCGCGCTGCAGTGCCGGATCACGACGGAGGATCCGGCCCAGGGCTTCCGCCCCGACACCGGGCGCATCACGACCTACCGTTCGCCGGGCGGCGCCGGGATCCGCCTCGACGGCGGCACGACGGCGGCCGGTTCGCAGATCAGCCCGCACTTCGACTCGATGCTCGCGAAGCTCACCTGCCGGGGCCGCGACTTCCCGGCGGCCGTCGCGCGGGCGAAGCGCGCCCTCGCCGAGTTCCGGATCCGCGGCGTCGCGACGAACATCCCGTTCCTGCGCGCCGTGCTCGACGACCCGGCCTTCGTCTCCGGCGACGTGTCGACGCTCTTCATCGAGGAGCGGCCGCAGCTGCTCACCAGCAACCCTTCGAGGGACAGGGCGACGCGACTGCTGAACTGGCTCGGCGATGTCACCGTGAACAAGCCCTACGGCGAGAAGCCGCTCTCGCCCTCGCCGGGCAGCAAGCTCCCGAAGATCGACCTGAGCGCCGAGCCGCCCGCCGGAGCCCGCGAGCGGCTGCTCCGCCTCGGACCTGCAGGGTTCGCCCGCGCGCTCCGCGAGCAGACGGCCCTGGCGGTGACCGAGACGACGTACCGCGATGCGCATCAGTCGCTGCTCGCCACACGTGTGCGCACCCGTGACCTGGTGCGCGTGGGCCCGCATGCGGCGCGCATGACTCCGCAGCTGCTCTCGATCGAAGCCTGGGGCGGCGCGACCTACGACGTCGCGCTGCGCTTCCTCGCCGAGGACCCGTGGGAGCGCCTGGAGGCGCTGCGCGCCGTGATGCCGAACATCCCGCTGCAGATGCTGCTGCGAGGACGCAACACGGTGGGGTACACGCCCCGGCCCGTCGAAGTGACGAACGCCTTCGTGCGCGAGGCGGCGTCGACCGGGGTGGACATCTTCCGCATCTTCGACGCCCTCAACGACGTCTCGCAGATGCGTCCCGCGATCGATGCGGTGCTGGAGACCGGCACCGCGGTCGCCGAGGTGGCGCTCTGCTACACCGGCGATCTGCTGGACCCGGCGGAGCAGCTGTACACCCTGGACTACTACCTGGGGCTCGCGGAGCAGATCGCGGAGAGCGGCGCGCACATCCTCGCGATCAAGGACATGGCGGGGCTCCTCCGGCCCGCGGCCGCGGCGCGGCTCGTGTCCGCGCTGCGCGAGAGGTTCGACCTCCCGGTCCAGGTGCACACGCACGACACCGCCGGCGGACAGCTCGCGACGCTGCTGGCCGCCAGCGCGGCGGGTGCCGACGCCGTTGATGCCGCCGCCGCACCGATGTCCGGCACGACGAGCCAGCCCTCGCTGTCCGCCCTGGTGGCGGCGCTCGCGCACACCGAGCGGGACACCGGGCTCGACCTGCAGGCGATCGGCGACCTCGAGCCGTACTGGGAGGGCGTTCGTCAGCTCTACCGGCCCTTCGAGTCGGGGCTGCCCGCGCCCACCGGCCGCGTGTACCACCACGAGATCCCCGGCGGTCAGCTGTCGAATCTGCGGCAGCAGGCGATCGCGCTGGGTCTCGCGGACGACTTCGAGCGCATCGAGGACATGTACGCGGCGGCCGACCGGATCCTCGGCAGGATCCCCAAGGTGACGCCGTCCTCGAAGGTCGTCGGCGATCTGGCGCTCGCGCTCGTGGCAGCGGGCGCGGATCCCGCGGACTTCGAGCAGAACCCGCAGAACTACGACATCCCCGATTCGGTGGTCGGCTTCATGGCCGGAGAGCTGGGAGACCTGCCCGGCGGATGGCCGGAGCCGTTCCGTACGAAGGTGCTCGCAGGGCGCCAGGTGTCGATCGACGTGGTCCCGATCTCCGCGGACGAGCAGCGCGCGCTCGAGGGCGAGAGCCTCGAACGCCGGCAGGCGCTGAACCAGCTGCTCTTCCCCGGGCCGGCCGCCGAGTTCGAGCGCAATCGCGCCGCCTTCGGCGACCTGTCCGCGCTCGGCACGCCCGACTACCTCTACGGCCTCGTGCCGGGAGAGGAGCACGTCGCGGAGATCGATCCGGGCGTGCAGCTCTACGTCGGGCTCGAGGCGATCGGTGAAGCGGACGAGAAAGGCATCCGCACCGTCATGACGACGCTGAACGGCCAGCTCCGCCCCGTGTTCGTGCGGGATCGCTCGCTCAAGGTCGATGTGCGCGAGGTGGAGAAGGCCGATACGTCGAAGCCCGGTCAGGTGGCGGCGCCGTTCTCGGGCGTGGTGACGATGAAGGCCGAGGTCGGCGACGCCGTGCGCGCCGGTGAGCCCATCGCCTCGATCGAGGCGATGAAGATGGAGGCGGCGATCACGGCACCCGTCGACGGCGTCGTGGAGCGCGTCGCGATCGGCGCCACGCAGCAGGTCGACGCCGGTGATCTCCTGGTCGTGATCCGCCCGTCCCACACCGACTGAGAGCCGCGGGCCGGGGCGGAGGGCGGCCCGCGAAGGGCGCCC
>JAITLM010000095.1 GCA_031277885.1 Microbacterium sp. | reverse complement strand
GTCGTCGCCCTTCACGTCGGCCGCGACCACCTGCAGGCCCGCGGCGTGCGCCCGTTCGACGACATCGGCGAGCTCCCCGCCGACCGAGACCGGCAGATGGAAAAGGGATCCGGTGGTCGAGCGCACGACCTTCGGGTTGTACAGGTCGACCGTGCGGCCGGTGAGCACGACCGCGTCGGCGCCGGTGGCGTCCGCGGCGCGGATGATCGTGCCGAGGTTGCCGGGGTCGCGCACCTCCTCGCAGATCGCGACGAGACGAGGCGAGGCGGCGAAGATCTCGCGCACCGAGGTGGGCGTCTGCCGCGCGACCGCGACCACCCCCTGCGGGGTGACGGTGTCGGCCATCGCCGCGAGCACGAACTCCGTCACGTACTCGAAGCGCACGTCGGCGCCGGCCGCGGCCTGGCGCAGATCGCCGTGCTTGTCCCACGCTGTCGGCGTCGCGAAGAGCTCGACGATCGCCTCGGGACGATAGGACAGCGCCTCGCGCACCGCCTGAGGTCCCTCGAGAAGGAACAGGCCGGTCTCGGTGCGAGCACTGCGCTTGGTGAGCTTGGCGACGGCGCGCACGCGCGGGGATCGGGGATTCTCCAGCACCCTCACAGTCTAGGGACACCGAAGGGGCGCCGTCCTCGCGGACGACGCCCCTTCGTGAATCAGATGCTTACGCAGCCGACTTGGGCGCGTTGACGTCCGCCGGCAGAGCCTTGCGGGCCGTCTCGACCAGAGCGGCGAAGGTCGCCGGCTCGTTCACCGCGAGCTCGGCGAGCATGCGGCGGTCGACCTGGACGCCGGCGAGACCGAGGCCCTGGATGAAGCGGTTGTACGTGATGCCGTTCTGGCGGGCAGCGGCGTTGATGCGCTGGATCCACAGACGGCGGAAGTCGCCCTTGCGCTTGCGACGGTCGCGGTACGCGTAGACGAGGGAGTGGGTGACCTGCTCCTTCGCCTTGCGGTACAGGCGCGAGCGCTGGCCACGGTAACCCGAGGCGCGCTCGAGGATGACGCGGCGCTTCTTGTGAGCGTTGACGGCGCGCTTGACTCTAGCCATTTTCGTGTATTCCTATCGTGCGATCGGCGTCAGCGGCCGAGGAGCTTCTTGGCGACCTTGGCGTCTGCCTTCGACAGCACCTGGTCCTGGTTGAGGCGACGGGTGCGACGGCTCGACTTCAGCTCGAGGTTGTGGCGCATCCCGGCCTGCTGCTTCTTCAGCTTTCCGCTGCCGGTGATCTTGAAGCGCTTCTTGGCACCCGAGTGGGTCTTCTGCTTCGGCATCTTCTCTTCCTTCGTATGGCGCCCAGCTGGGCGACAGGGTTCTGCCCGTCGTGCGGGAGGTCTGTGTGGGGCTGTGGGATCCGGGATCACTCAGCCGGTGCGGCCGGAGCGGCCGGAGTGCCGGGCGCCTTGGCGTCCCGGGCGGCCTGCTTGTTGGCCGCGCGCTGCGCGTCGCGCACCGCGTTCTGCTCGGCCTTCGCCTCGGACTTGTTCTTCAGCGGGGCGACCACCATGACCATGTTGCGTCCGTCGATGGTGGGGTTGGACTCCACCGTGCCGAACTCGGCCACGTCCTCCGCGAACTTGCGGAGGAGTCGCACGCCCTGCTCGGGACGGGACTGCTCCCGGCCGCGGAACAGGATCATCGCCTTCACCTTGTCGCCCGCCTTGAGGAAGCCCTCGGCGCGCTTGAGCTTCGTCGTGTAGTCGTGCGCTTCGATCTTCAGACGGAAGCGCACCTCCTTCAGGATCGTGTTCGCCTGGTTGCGGCGAGCTTCCTTCGCCTTCTGCGCGGCCTCGTACTTGAACTTGCCGTAGTCCATGATCTTGACCACGGGAGGCTTCGAGTTCGGGGCGACCTCGACGAGGTCGAGGTCGGCTTCCTGCGCAAGACGCAGCGCCGCCTCGATACGGACGACGCCGATCTGCTCACCCGCGGGGCCGACGAGGCGGACCTCGGGGACGCGGATGCGCTCATTGGTGCGGGGATCGCTGATGCGGACTCCTTAGACGATGGTTTCGGCCACCGTGATCCGGACGGATCACGGGCGAAATCAGAATCGTCCCACCCGCCGGCATTCAGACGCCGGCGGCACCCTGACCCGCTGCGCAGCCTTCGCTGCACAGCGGCTACCGATGTGAATCGGCGGAGTGCTGAACCCGGTAGCCTTGAGCGGCAAGCGCGGGTGGGAAGTGAATCCTCTTTCGTGCCGGGACGAGAAGTCCCGGAGCCCGCAGAAGTCTATCAGAAGGCAAGACCTTCGGAAAGCCGGCACAGTGAGCACTCCCGCGCCCGACGGCCACGAGCACGTCACCCCCCTCTCCCCCGACGCGTCGGGGGCCGCCCGCGACATCGCGGATGTCGCCGCGGTCGAGGTGATCACCACGGCCGCCGTGCACCTGCTGAGCGCGGCCGCGGTCAAGGTGGGCCTCGCGGACGACCCCGAGACGCAGAAGGACCTGGACGAGGCGCGCAAGCTCATCAACGCCCTGGCCGGTCTCATCACGGCCGCCGCCCCCGAGATCAGCGACATGCACGCGCGCTCCCTGCGCGACGGCCTGCGCTCCGTGCAGCTCGCCTTCCGCGAGGCCTCCGTCATCCCCGACCCGATCGGGCAGGGTCCGGGCGAGAAGTGGACCGGACCGGTCAACTGAGTCCGCACCGGCGCTGAGTCGAGATCACCGCACGTCGCCGGATCCCGATCCGTCAGCGTCGCGCCAGGAAGACCCGGAAACCGGTGTCGGAGTCGAACACGTCGACCGTGCCCAGCCCGGCCTCGGAGAGCGCTGTCGTGACCCAGTCCAGTCCCCGTGAGGTCGTCGTGCCGTCGCCGCCCGCGGCCAGGTTGTCCTGCATGCAGTAGAACAGCCCGGCCGCGTGCGTGGACAGGACGAAGGGATCCGCCGCGAGGTCGCGGTCGACGTCCCCGGTCATCGAGGTCTCGGCGATGAGCAGCACGCCGTCGCCCTCCAGGGCGTCGGCCATCTGCCGCACGACGGCGGCCGGATCGCCCAGGTGGTGCAGCGCGTCCAGGCACGTCACGAGCGCGAAGGCACCCTGCGCACCCAGGTGCTCCGCCGTCTCCGCGATGAGCGTCAGGTTCGGCGCGTCCGTCCGCGGTCGCGCGCTCGGGTCGATCCCGATCACCGTGCTGCGCGGGAACGCCCGCGCCAGCCGGACCGTCGCATCGCCGTCTCCGCAGGCGATGTCGGCGATGCCCGCACCGGCCTCGAGCCTCTCGACGAGCGCGGAGTCGCGGGCGATCCACTCGTTCACGAGCGCGGCGGCGTAGAGGCGGCTGTTGATGCGACTGGCCGCCGCACCGAGCTCCGCGAAGACCCGGGGCTCGACGCCCGCACCGGTGCGCATCGCCTCGGGGATCCGCCGCACGCCCTCCCCCGCGATCGCGAAGACGAAGTCGAGGATCCCCCTGGCGTCGATCGGGAAGTCGTCGTCGAAGGTCGCCGTCGCCTCGGGGGCGGCGCGGAACACCCCGGCGTCATGAATCGCGTAGCCGGCCGCGTGCATGCAGCGCAGCCACTGCTCGACGTTGCGCTCGTCGAGGCCCGCACGCGCGGCGATCGCGACGGCGTCGCCGGGCCCGTCGAGCAGCGCCGCGAGCGCGCCGGAGCGATCCCCCACGGCGAGGACCTGCATCGCGTACATCCCGTTGAGATGCTGCAGGAGCAGCGGTGCGGCCTCGGGCATGCCGCGACTCTAGACCTCGGCGGGAGACGGTGGAAGAGTCCGACGTCAGGCGCTCGCGCGCAGGCGCACGGTGAGCGAGTCGACGAGCACCTCGATGCGGTCGTCGGCGGCCCAGCGCTGGGCGAGGCGGGCGAGCACCGCGTCGAGCGTCTCCCGGTCCAGTCCCTCGACGAGCTCGAGCGTGACGATGAGCTCCGGCCCGCGCAGACGCGCGCCCGGATCGCCGGCGGAGACGGCGACGTCGATCACGGCGAGCTCGCTGCCGACACTCTCCAGGAGGCCCGCGTAGACCTCGGGCGAGAGGAAGCTCGGCTCCCAGTGCTGCCCCTGCGCGATCGCCCACACCGCGGGGCGGCGAAGGACGAACTCGGTCGCAGATCCGGGATCCAGCACGATCAGCTCCGCGTCGCCCGACGACGCGGAGAGCGCCACTCGGGCTGCCTCGACCGGGATCGGGCGTGCGATCGGATCCCAGGAGCGCATGGTCTCCACGCTCGTGAAGGCCGGCTGCACCGTACGGCCGTCGGGCGCCGCGACCGTGACGAGGGAGAGCTCCTGCGTCTTGTCCACGGTCAGGCCGGACGGCGCCACGCCCTCCTCGCCCTTCTCCGCGACGAGCGGCACGAGCACGCGCGCTGCACGGAACGCGTCCACGACCTCGGCCTGCGAGCCGTCACCGGCGCGAAAGCGCGTCAAGGCGTCCCAGAGGGCGGGATCCGCGGAGCCGTCATCGCTCGCGCGGGTGTTCTCCTGGAACGAGCGTCCCGCCCAGGGCACTCCGGCGGAGTCGCCCGTGTTGCCGTGCGCGCCGTGGTCGTGATCGTGATCGCAGGCCCCGGACGCGGCGTGGTCAGGATCCGGCGACATCCAGCGCCTCGGCCAGGGTGAACGCGCCGGCGTACAGCGCCTTGCCCACGATCGCGCCCTCGACCCCGAGCGGCACGAGCTCGCGGAGCGCGGCGATGTCGTCGAGGTTCGCGATGCCGCCCGAGGCCACGACGGGCTTCGGCGTGCGCGCGGTGATCTCGCGGAGCAGGTCGAGGTTCGGGCCCTTGAGCGTGCCGTCCTTGGTGACGTCGGTCACGACGTACCGGCTGCAGCCGGCGTCCTCGAGGCGGTCGAGGACCGTCCAGAGGTCGCCGCCCTCCTTGGTCCAGCCACGGGCGGCGAGGGTCGTGCCGCGCACGTCCAGGCCCACCGCCACCGCGTCGCCGTAGCGGGCGATGACGTCGGCCGCCCACTCGGGGTTCTCGAGCGCCGCGGTGCCGAGGTTGATCCGGGCAGCACCCGACTCCAGCGCCGCCTCGAGACTCGCATCGTCGCGGATGCCGCCGGACAGCTCGACGTTGACGCCGCGGAACTGCTTGATCACGCGACGCAGGATCGCCGTGTTGCTGCCACGGCCGAACGCGGCATCGAGGTCGACCAGGTGGATCCACTCGGCGCCCTGATCCACCCACTCCGCGGCGGCGTCCATCGGATCGCCGTAGCTCGTCTCGCTTCCGGCCTCGCCCTGGGTGAGGCGGACGGCCTGTCCGCCGGCGACGTCGACCGCGGGGAGGAGGGTCAGGGAGGGGGACTGCGCGAACTCGTTCATGTCGTCCTTCGGGTCACGATGCACCGCGCGCTTCGGGCGCGGCACGAGAGAAGAGAGTAGTCCGCGCGCGGTCGGGGCACCAATCCCCCGCCGTCGCGCGGCACAGGCGGATCAGAGCGTGG
>JAITLM010000213.1 GCA_031277885.1 Microbacterium sp. | reverse complement strand
CTGCTGGGTCAGCCCCTCAGCTACCTGACCTCGATCCCCGCCTACATCGTGCTGTCGCTGCTCGCGGCGCTCAGCGTGCTGATCCTCACCAAGACGCCGCCGAACCGCATCGGCCAGCGCCTCGGCGATCTCTACACCTGGATGTTCGACGCCGAGCGCGCGCCGAAGGCCGTCTCCGCCGACGAGGCCGCGGCGGTCGATGAGGCCGACAAGGTCGACGATCCCGACGTGCTGCCCTGGTGGCGGCGCAACAAGACCGGGCGCGAAGAGGATCCGGACGGCGGGCTCGGCTCGCAGGATCTCACCGAGCTGCTCACGTCCCAGGACGACACCCCCACCGTCGCGCAGGCGACCGCGTACGACCAGGCCGTGATCAAGGACGACGATCCGTACGACGCCGCGACCGAGGTGCTCACCGACGTGCGCGCCGTCGCGGACACGCTGGCGGAGCAGCAGAGCACGGCCCTGCTCGACGACGGCGACACCGGAGAGCTCGAGCTCGCCGGCTTCGACGGCTTCGGCACCGACGGGCCGGGCAAGGACGGCCTGCAGGCGCCGGCCGCCCCCTACATCCTCCCGTCGCCCGGTGCGCTGAAGGCGGGTCCGCCCTCGGTCGCGCGCTCCGAGGCGAACGACCGCGTGGTCGAGCAGATCACGAACGTGCTCACCCAGTTCAACGTCGACGCGAAGGTCACCGGCTTCTCCCGCGGCCCGACCGTCACGCAGTACGAGGTCGAGGTCGGCCACGGCGTCAAGGTCGAGAAGATCCTGCAGCTGAGCAACAACTTCGCCTATGCGGTCGCGTCGAACGACGTGCGGATCCTCTCGCCGATCCCGGGCAAGAGCGCGATCGGCATCGAGATCCCGAACGCCGACCGCGAGACCGTCGCGCTCGGCGACGTGCTGCGCTCCGCCGCGGCCCAGAAGAGCACGCATCCGCTCACGATCGGCGTCGGCAAGGACGTCGGCGGCAACTTCGTCGTCGCGAACCTCGCGAAGATGCCGCACCTCCTCGTGGCCGGATCGACCGGATCCGGCAAGTCGAGCTTCGTGAACTCCATGATCACGAGCCTGCTCATGCGCGCCCGCCCGGCGGACGTGCGGATGGTGCTGATCGACCCCAAGCGCGTCGAGCTCACCAGCTACGCCGGCGTCCCGCACCTCATCACGCCCATCATCACGAACGCGAAGAAGGCGGCGGAGGCGCTGCAGTGGGTCGTGAAGGAGATGGACATGCGGTACGACGACCTCGCGTCGTTCGGCTTCCGCCACAGCGACGACTTCAACCGCGCCGTGCGCGCCGGCGAGGTCGTGGTGCCTCCCGGCAGCGAGCGCGTGCTCAAGCCCTACCCCTACCTGCTCGTGGTGGTCGACGAGCTCGCGGACCTCATGATGGTCGCCCCGCGCGACGTGGAGGACTCGATCGTCCGCATCACGCAGCTCGCCCGCGCGAGCGGCATCCACCTGGTGCTGGCGACCCAGCGGCCCAGCGTCGACGTCGTGACCGGCCTGATCAAGGCCAACGTGCCGTCGCGCCTCGCGTTCGCGGTGACCAGCGTCACCGACAGCCGCGTGATCCTGGACAGCCCGGGCGCGGACAAGCTGATCGGGCAGGGCGACGCGCTGTTCTCTCCAATGGGATCGTCCAAGCCCTTCCGCCTGCAGGGCGCCTGGGTCGACGAGAGCGAGATCGAGGCGGTCGTCAAGCACGTCACCGGGCAAGCGCGTCCGGAGTACCGGCCCGATGTGGCCGAGGCGGTCGAGGGCAAGAAGAAGGAGGTCGACGAGGACATCGGCGACGACCTCGAACTGCTCCTCGCCGCCGCCGAGCTCATCGTCTCCTCGCAGTTCGGCTCGACGTCGATGCTGCAGCGCAAGCTGCGCGTGGGCTTCGCCAAGGCCGGACGGCTCATGGACCTGCTCGAGTCGCGCGAGATCGTCGGCCCGTCCGAGGGGTCCAAGGCGCGGGACGTGCTGGTCACCCCCGAGCAGCTGGCCGGAGTGCTGGCCAAGCTGCGCGGCGAGGAACCGCCCTCCGTGCACGCCGCACCGTCCGCACCGGCGGCGGCCCCGCCCATGCCGGCGGCCGCGGTGCCGCCGCGTCCCGCCGACCCGGTGTCCGCATCGTCCTACGGCGCAGCGGACGACCGTTACGGCGAGGATCCGCTCGAGGCGCAGTACCGCGGTCTCCCGGAGGTCGACGCCGAGTCCGATGAGGACGCCTGGGGCCTGACGGGGCGCGATTGATGGCCATTCCGCGTCAGCTCCCGAATGCGATCACGATCGCGCGCATTCCCCTCGCCGTCGTCTTCTTCGTGCTCCTGCTGCTCGGGGGCACGAACGGCCTGGCGCAGCCCGTGCTGCGCTGGGTCGCGGCAGGACTGTTCATCCTGGCCATCTCGACGGACTGGGTGGACGGCTATCTCGCCCGCAAGTACGACCTCGTCAGCGACTTCGGCAAGCTCTGGGACCCGATCGCCGACAAGCTGCTCACCGGAGCGGGCTTCATCGGCCTCGCGATCCTCGGCTAGGTGTGGTGGTGGCTGGTGCTCGTCATCCTG
>JAITLM010000206.1 GCA_031277885.1 Microbacterium sp. | reverse complement strand
ACCAGCGGCTCATGGACCACCTGCACCGGCCCCAGGCCGAGGTGCCGCAGGAGTGGCGCGACGCGGCGCACCACATGACGACGATGCTCGACATGACCGCGCCGCAGCTGCAGGAGCTCGCGCGGCAGATCGACGAACTCGTCGAGGCCGCCGTGCTGCGCTATCGCGACCAGACCGGACCCGATGTGCGCCGCGTCACGATCCGCGCCGACCTGTTCGACCTTCCCGACGGCCGCCCGCAGGGCGCCGCGGAACACCGCACCACCGAGACCGAGGAGCTGTCATGACCGCCGCAACGCTGCACATCGCCGCACCCACGTTCGCCGAGCGCACAGGGCTCCGCGTCGCCGACGCGATCACCGGGCACGTCCGTCGGCGCATGGAGCGTCGGGCGGAACGCCGCGCCCTCGCCATCGACCTGCTGCGTGAGCAGCAGGCGCGCAAGACCATGGATCCGTTCGTCCTCGAGCAGGCTCTGCAGATGATCGGATCCCGGTCGCGCTGAGGCGCCGCGGGGTTCGTCCCGCGCCGCCCGCGTGAGCGACCCGGCTCGTCAGTCCTCGAAGGGACGGACCACGACCTCGCCCGAAGCGGTGCGCGAGACCTCCCAACCGGTGTCGAGCTCGGCGATCGGCCGGCCCTCCAACCAGGTGAGCGTCCACGTGCCGCGGAGCAGGTTCAGGGCTCCGGTCTGCAGGCTCAGCGTGCCGCCGGCCACGCTCCGCGCCTCCGCGTCGGCGATGCCGGGGCGCAGGGCCGCGGGAACCGATGCGGGCGGTTCGGATCCGGCGGCCCAGCGCGTCCCGAGCTGCATCATGCCTCCACGGCCGGCGCCAGCTCGATCGCCGTGACGACGAGCTCCTCAGCCTCGACGAAGGCGAGCTCCGCGATCCGGCCCACGGCGCGGAGATCGTCGGCCGCGGCCTGGAGCGCCGCGATGTCGGCGGCGGGGGCGGCGATCGTCGCGGACGAGACGGGGGTCTTCTGCGAGGCCTTCGCCTCGGTCTTCGCCCGGCGGATGCCGATCAGCGCCTTGCTCGCGGTCGCGAGGATCGCCGGGTCGCCGTCGATGCCGCGTGCCTGGGGCCACGCCGCGGTGTGCACGGAGCCGTCCTCGAACCAGCTCCACGCCTCCTCGGTCGCGAAGGACACGATCGGGGCGAGCAGGCGCAGCAGGGTCGAGAGCGCGAGGCGCAGCGCGAGCGCCGCCGAGGCCTGCCCCACGTCCGTGCGGTCGTAGGCGCGCTCCTTGACGAGTTCGAGGTAGTCGTCGCAGAACGTCCAGAAGAACGCCTCGGTGATCTCGAGCGCGCGGGCCTGGTCGTAGTTCTCGAACGCCGCCGTCGCGTCGCGCACCACGCCGTCCAGGGTGGCGAGCATCGAGGCGTCGAGCGCGTGCGTGATCTCCGCTCCCTCCGGGGCGGGGAACGAGAGCACGAACTTCGCGGCGTTGAGGATCTTGATCGCGAGGCGACGGCCGATCTTCACCTGCGTCGGGTTCTGCGGGTCGAACGCGGCATCGGCGCCCAGACGGCTGGAGGCCGACCAGTACCGCACCGCGTCGGATCCATGCGTGTCGAGGATGTCGGCCGGGGTGACCACGTTGCCCTTGGACTTGGACATCTTCTTGCGGTCGGGGTCGACGATGAAGCCGCTGATCGCGGCGTTGCGCCACGGGGTGCGGCCGTCCTCGAGCGTCGAGCGCAGCATGGTCGAGAACAGCCAGGTGCGGATGATGTCCTGACCCTGCGGACGCAGGTCCATCGGCGACACCACATCCCACAGCTCGGCGTCGCGCTCCCAGCCGCCCGCGAGCTGCGGGGTGAGCGAGGAGGTCGCCCAGGTGTCCAGGATGTCGGCCTCGGCGTCGAAGCCCCCCGGCACGCCGCGCTGCTCGGCCGTGTAGCCGGCCGGCACATCGCTCGTCGGATCGATCGGCAGGCTCGCGTGATCGGGGGTCAGCACGCGGTCGTAGTCGCGCTCGCCGTTCTCGTCGAGGGCGTACCAGAGCGGGATCGGCACGCCGAAGAAGCGCTGCCGGGAGACCAGCCAGTCGCCGGTCAGGCCACCCACCCAGTTCTCGTAGCGCACGCGCATGAACTCGGGGTGCCAGTCCAGCTCGGTGCCGTGGGCGAGCAGCTGGTCGCGGAGGTCCGCGTCGCGGGCGCCGTTGCGGATGTACCACTGGCGGGTCGATACGATCTCGAGCGGGCGGTCGCCCTTCTCGAAGAACTTCACGGCGTGGTTGAACGGCTTGCCGACCGCGGTCATCGCTCCGGTCTCCTGGAGCTTCTCGACGAGCGCCTTGCGTGCGGAGAAGACGGTCTTGCCGGCGATGTTCTCGACGTACCAGGCGGCGGCGTCCGCATCGCCCACGGATGCGGGGGCGTCGGGCAGGAATCGGCCGTCGAGGCCGATCGTGGTCATGTTCGGCAGGTCGCGGCCGTCGGTCGTGCGCAGTTCGCGCCACCACACGATGTCGGTCACGTCGCCGAAGGTGCAGACCATCGCCGCTCCCGTGCCCTTGTCGGGCTGGGCGAGGTGGTGGCCGTGGATCTCGATGTCGGCGTCGAAGAAGGGCGTGCGCACCTTCGTGCCGATGAGGTGCTTGTGCGGGCCCTCGGGGTGGGTCACGATCGCGACGCACGCGGGGAGCAGCTCCGGGCGGGTCGTCTCGATCGTGATGTGGCCCGATCCGTCCGCGAACGGGAAGTCGATGGTGTGGTACGAGGCCTGCTGGTCGCGGTCCTCGAGCTCGGCCTGCGCGATCGCGGATCGGAAGTCCACGTCCCAGAGCGTCGGCGCGAGGGACTGGTAGGCCTCGCCGCGCTCGATGTTGCGCAGGAACGCGAGCTGGCTCTGGCGGATAGACTCGTTCGAGATCGTGCGGTAGGTCTGGGTCCAGTCGACGCTCAGGCCGAGCTGGCGGAACAGCGCCTCGAAGTGCTTCTCGTCCTCCTCGGTGAGCTTCTCGCACAGCTCGATGAAGTTGCGGCGGCTGATGGGAAGCTGGTCGGCCGCGCGGGAGGACTTGTTGTCTCCGCCCTCGAACGGGGGAGTGAAGTCGGGGTCATAGCCCAGGGACGGGTCGCAGCGCACGCCGTAGTAGTTCTGCACACGGCGCTCGGTCGGCAGGCCGTTGTCGTCCCAGCCCATCGGATAGAACACGTTCTTGCCGCGCATGCGCTCGAAGCGCGCCTTGATGTCGGTGTGCGTGTAACTGAACACGTGCCCGATGTGCAGGCTGCCGCTCGCGGTGGGCGGAGGGGTGTCGATCGAGTAGACGCCCTCGCGGCCGGTCTGGGCGGCGCGGAGGCGGTCGAAGAGGAACGTGCCGTCGGTCGACCAGCGCTCACCCCATTTCGCTTCGAGGCCTTCCAGCGCCGGCTTGTCGGGAATCGGGTTCGCCTGTGACATGGGTGTCTCCTCGTGCGATGTGTGCGGCACCGTGTGAGCGTGCCTGAGTGTGGGGGTGTGGCGACAGTCTACCGGGCGGCCCTGCGCGCGCGGTGACCGATAGATCCACCCCGTACACAAACCGGTAGCCTGGAGTCTCCCGTACCCCGCACCCCTCACAGCACTCGAGGATCCCTCATGCCTTCTCCGCTTCGGCGTCGATTCCTGCCCCTCACCGCGCTCGCCGCGGCCGCCGCGCTCGCGCTCAGCGCCTGTTCCGCCACGACCGGATCCGGATCGGCCTCCGGCGACGCGAACGGCGAGATCGTCTGGGGCGTGGACGGCAGTCTGCTGTCCGCCGGGAAGATGGATCCGCAGACGAGCCAGCTCGACGTGACCGCGATGGTGCAGCGCGCCGTGCTCGACTCGCTCGTGTTCCAGAAGGCGGACGGCTCCTTCGTACCGTGGCTCGCGAAGAAGTGGGAGGTCTCCGCGGACGGCACGGCCTACACGTTCCACCTGCGCGACGACGTCACGTTCACCGACGGGGAGACCTTCGACGCTGCTGCCGTGAAGGCGAACTTCGACCGGATCGCGGATCCTGCGACCAAGTCCGCGCAGGCGGCGAGCATGCTCGGCGGCGAGCTGTACAAGGGGACGGAGGTGATCGACCCGACCACGGTCAAGGTCTCCTTCTCGCAGCCCTATGCGCCGTTCCTGCAGGCGGCGAGCACCGCTCAGCTCGGTTTCTACGCGCCCAAGGTGCTCGCCGAGCACTCCGCCGATCTGGCCGCAGGCGGCAAGGACGTCACCGTGGGCACCGGCCCGTTCCAGCTCTCGTCATACACGCCGGATCAGGAGATCGTGTACACCCGCAATGCGAAGTACGCGTGGGCGCCGGAGGGGGAGAAGGCGCCGGCCTTCAAGACCCTCCGCGTGCAGATCCTCCCGGAGGCGTCGGTGCGCAGCGGCTCGGTGTCGTCGGGTGAGATCGATCTCGCCTCGCAGCTGCCGCCGAACCTCGTCTCGCAGGTCAAGGGCTCGGCGACCGTGAAGTCCGTGCAGGTGCCGGGGCTGCCCTACTCGCTGTTCCTGAACGAGAAGAACGGGGTGTTCGCCGACCAGAAGGTGCGCGAGGCGTTCACGCGTGCGATCGACGTCGACACCGCCGTGGACAAGATCTTCTTCGGCCAGTTCCCGCGCGCGTGGAGCATCCTCGGCCCGACCACGCCCGGCTACGACAAGAGCCTGGAGAAGAGCTGGCCCTTCGACAAGGACCTCGCGAACAAGCTCCTCGACGAGGCCGGGTGGACCCAGCGCGGAGCCGACGGCATCCGCACCAAGGGCGGACAGCGGCTCACCGCGGACTGGATCGCGTGGACTCCGGTCTCCGACGACCACGCCGCGCTCGCGAACGCGATCCAGTCGGATCTCAAGGCCGTCGGCTTCGAGGTCACACGCGAGACGCTCGAGCCCGGCGCGTACAACGCGAAGTACGGTCCCAAGACCTTCGACATCACCGACTGGGACTTCTCCGGCGTCGACCCCGACCTGCTGCGCAGCCACCTCTCGACGGATGGCTTCCAGAACGCGTCCTCGGTGAGCGACCCGAAGCTCGACCAGCTCCTGAAAGACGGCATCGCCACGACCGACGCGGCGAAGCGCGCCGACGTCTACGCGCAGATCCAGCAGTGGAACGCGAAGGACGACGCGATCGTCCCGCTCTACGTCACCTCGGCCATCACCGCGGTGGGCGACAAGGTGTCCGGCCTCGGCTTCGACATCTACGGGCGACCGCTCTTCTTCGGTACCAGCGTGAAGTGAGCGCGGTTCGCGGTATCGTCCGCTCGTGATGGATCCTTCCGGGCAGTCGCGAGAGATCGCCTCGCCGCGAGCCGGCGCGCTCCTGCGCCGGCTCGGCGGCGCGGCGCTCTCGGTCGTGATCGTGCTCTGGGGAGCGGCGACGCTGTCCTTCCTCGCGTTCCGCGTGCTGCCCGGCGACCCTGTGAGCGTCATGCTCGGCCCGCAGGCGCAGGTGAGCGAGGCCGTCAAGGACGGGATCAGGGCGGAGCTGGGACTGGACCGCCCGATGTGGCAGCAGTACCTGTCGATGCTGGGGGATCTGCTGCGCGGGGATCTCGGCATGTCGTACCAGCTGCGGATGCCGGTGAGCGAGGTGATCGGCCGCCAGCTCGGAGCCACGCTGCAGCTCACGGCAGCGGCTCTCGCGATCGCCGTACTGCTCGCGCTCGCCGGAGTGCTGATCGCGCGGCGGCCGTTCGCCCGCGGGATCCTCGCGGCGGGCGAGCTGATCGTGCTGTCGTCGCCGGTGTTCTGGATCGGGCTGCTGCTGCTGACGGTGTTCGCCTTCGGACTGGGCTGGTTCCCCGTGGCGGGCGCGCGGACCGGAGCCGCCCTCGTGCTGCCCGCGGTCACGCTCGCGCTTCCCGTCGCCGCGCTGCTCGGACAGGTGCTGCGCGACGGGGTCGAGGCCGCCGAGCGCCAGCCCTGGGCGCTGACCGTGCGCGCCCGCGGCGCGGATCACGCCAGGCTGACGCTGCGGCACACGCTGCGGCACGGCTCGATCGGGGCGCTGACCCTGAGCGCCTACCTCGTGGGGTCGCTGCTCGGCGGGGCCGTGCTCGTGGAGACGGTGTTCGCACGGCCCGGACTCGGCAGGGTGACGCTCGCGGCGATCACGGGCCGCGATCTGCCGGTTGTCACCGGGATCATCCTGTTCAGCGCCCTCGTGTTCGTGATCGTGAACACGCTCGTGGAACTCGCGGCGCCGTTCCTGGATCCGCGGCTGCGGACCTCGGCCGTCGTCGTCGCGGCCGTCGCCCCCGCCCGCCCGGAGGCAGGACGATGAGGCTGCTGCGCCGGATACTGCTCGCGCTCGCCGTGCTCGTACTGGCGGCGGTGGTGCTCGCCGCGCTCGTGCCTGGGCTCCTCGCGCCGGCGGATCCGCTGCAGACCCACGTGCGCGACGCGCTCCTGCCGCCCGGCCCGGGACACCCGTTCGGCACCGATCAGAGCGGGCGCGACGTGTACGCCAGAGTGGTGCACGGCGCGGGGCGCTCGCTCGGCATCGGCGTCCTGGCCACGGGGCTGGCGCTCGCGGTGGGCCTCGTCGTCGGCTCGCTCGCGGGGGCGTCGCCGCGGCCGGTCGACGCGGTGCTGATGCGCACGAACGACGTGCTCATGGCGTTCCCCGAGTTCCTGCTCGCGCTCGTGGTGGTGGCGATCCTCGGGCCCGGCGCCGCCAATGTCGCGATCGGCGTGACGCTCGCCTCGATCCCCGTGTACGTGCGGCTTGCCCGCGCTCAGACGCAGGTGCTGCGGCGAGCCGAGCATGTCGAGGCGGCGCGCATCCTCGGCGTCGGAGCGTTCACGGCCTTCCGACGGCACGTCGCGCCGGGCGTGCTCGGCGCGCTCAGCGTGCTCGCGACGATCGGGCTCGGATCCAGCATCCTCGCCGCCGCCGGCCTCAGCTTCCTCGGTCTCGGGCCGACCGAGCCGTCGCCGGAGTGGGGGCTCATGCTCGCGGGCGGACGCAACGTGCTGGGCCAGGCGTGGTGGATCGCGGTCTTTCCCGGGCTCGCGATCACGCTGACCGTGCTCGCGGCGACGTTCCTCGGCCGCGCTCTGCGCGCCCGCGCCGAGGGGAGGCGCGCATGAGCGCCGCGGTGTCCGGGAACAGTGCGCTGCCCCTTCCTGGGCCTGAGTCCCGGCCTGTTCCCGAGCCCGCGCTTCTGGTGGAGGGGCTGCGGATCGGCATCGACGGGCGCGTCCTCGTCGACGACGTCGCGTTCGCGGTCGCGCCGGGGGAGTGCGTCGCGCTCGTCGGAGAGTCCGGGGCGGGGAAATCCCTCACCGTCCGCGCCCTGCTCGGGCTGCTTCCGGAGCGAGCGGAGGCCTCGGCGGACGCGCTCGTGGTGGACGGCGTCGACGCGTGGCGGGCGTCCGAGCGCGAGTGGCGCGGACTGCGCGGTGCGCGCATCGCCCTCGTCTCGCAGGACGCCCTCGTGTCCCTGGATCCGCTGCGCCGTATCGGCGCCGAGGTCGCCGAACCGCTCGAGATCCACGGATCCCTCAACCGCTCGGCACGCGCGGATCGCGTACGCGAGCTGCTCGTCGACGTCGCGATGCCGGATCCGGAGCGACGCGCCAGGCAGCGCTCGCACGAGCTGAGCGGAGGATTGCGACAGCGAGCGCTCATCGCGAGCGCCCTCGCCGCGGATCCCGCGGTGCTGATCGCGGACGAGCCGACCACGGCGCTCGACGCGACGGTGCAGGCCAGGGTGCTGGCGCTGCTGCGCCGGATCGCCGACGACGGCACCGCGGTCGTGTTCGTCAGCCATGACATGGCGGCGGTGCGACGCATCGCGGACCGGGTCGTGGTGCTGCGGGACGGGCACGTGGTCGAGCACGGGCCCGCCGCCCAGGTGCTCGCGGCACCGCGGGAGCAGTACACGCGGGAGCTGGTGCGAGCATCGACGCGGACTCCCCGCATCCCGCCGGCCGGCGGCGCACCCGTCATCGCCACGGTGACCGGAATCGGGAAGAGCTTCGACCGTCCCGTGCTGCGCGATGCGTCTTTCACGCTGCGCGGAGGACGCACCCTCGGCGTCGTGGGGGAGTCCGGATCCGGGAAGACCACGCTCGCCCGGATCCTTCTCGGCGTCGAGCGCGCCGACAGGGGCACGGTCGCGTGGGCCGACGGCGTGCGGCCGCGGGTCCAGCTCGTGCACCAGAACCCGCTGGGCGCGTTCGATCCGCGCTGGACGATCGGCCGCTCGCTGCGGGAGGCGCTCGCGGCCGGGGGCGTTCCACGCGGGCTTCGTGCGGCGCGCGTCGCCGCGCTGCTGGGCGAGGTCGGACTGGATCCGGCTCTCGCCGGGCGCCGGCCCGCCGCGCTCTCCGGCGGACAGCGTCAGCGGGCGGCGATCGCACGCGCGCTCGCCGCGGACCCCGAGGTGCTCGTGCTCGACGAGCCGGTGTCGGCGCTGGATGCGACCGTGCGCGCGCGGATCCTCTCGCTGCTGGAGCGCCTGCAGCGCGAGCGCGGGCTGACCATGCTCCTCGTCTCGCACGACCTCGGCGTGATCGCGTCGGTCGCGGACGATCTGCTCGTGATGCAGGACGGCGAGATCGTCGAGCAGGGCCCGGCCGCGCAGGTCCTCGACGCTCCGAAGCACCCCTTCACGCGTGAACTGCTCGCCGCCTCGGATCCCCCTCCCTCCGGGTCGTCCCTGTGAGCGCACGCCATGGGGTCCGCTG
>JAITLM010000083.1 GCA_031277885.1 Microbacterium sp. | reverse complement strand
ACGGCGAGGACGGCGGCCGTGCGGGTGCGCTTCATGCGGTGACCTCTCTTCCGGAGCCTGTCGCGGCTCTCACCCTCAAAGGTTGCGCGTCGCGCCGGATCCTGACATCGGAGTTCCGGGATGACTCTTCGGACACGAAGACGCGGGATCCGAATCGGATCCCGCGTCCCATGAGAGTTCGTCGAGCGGCGTGCGCTCAGTGCCAGAAGTAGCCGAGGCCCGCATTCAGCAGGGTGAGGGCGCCGACGCTCCAGAACATGCCGACGGGCACCTTCTCGCCGCGCTTCTGGCGGGCCATGCCCATTCCGATCAGCGCGCCGATGATCACCAGCACCACGAGCTTCACGGTGATCTTGATGTAGAAGCTCATGCCGGGGGTCCAGGTGATACCCCACGGCGCGGCGAGGGCGAGGCCCGCAAGGCCGGCGATCGCGAGGCCGATGTTCATCAGCTGCGTGAACTCGCGCTTGCCCCCGAAGGCCTGAGCGAGCCAGGCGCCGAACAGAGTGGCGAAGCCGAGCAGGTGGATGAACACGACGATGGCGCGGAGGGTCTCCATGGCCTCAGGCTATGCCCGGACCGAAGGCGGCGCCAGGTAGGCGCACCTCAGCTGCGTGGCGCTCGGTCAGAACGGCGCCGGCGCGGTCTCGGCTCTGGGCGGTGGATCTGGATCCTCGATCGTGAACGTGACGGGTGCAGGTGGTTTGTCGGTGTAGGTGGCGCCGGTGGGGCTGGTCCATTCGAGGATGCCGGCTCCGCGTTGTGTCACTGTCCAGGGGGTTTGGTGTTTGAGGACGTGATGCCGGCGGCAGAGCCCGCCGAGGTTTCCTTCTTCGGTGGACCCGCCGAAGACAGCGTCGATGGTGTGGTCGAGATCCTGCGCGGCGGGTGGGAGCCCGCAGGTCGGGAACCGGCACCGCGAGTCCCGGGCGTGCAGGAGTCGGCGCAGGTCGGTGTTGGGCCGGTAGTGGTCGACGGCGAGGATCGCCCCGGTGACCGGGTGAGTGAGCACCCTCTCCCAGGCGGTCGCGTTCCCGGCGAGGGTGCGGGCGGTGTGCGTGTCGATGGGCTGCCCGCCGGCGAGTTCTCCGGGCTGCTCGGTGCGCACACCGAACCGGGAAGCGGATCCGACCCGCGACCGGCCTCCATGGGCACCAGCGGCGGCGGCGTCGATGGTTCCGAATCCCGTCGGCGACCTGCGCCCACCGGCGACGTCCGCTGCGTCGGTGGCGCCCTTGGCGCCCTTGGCGGTGTCCGAGGTGTCGGTGTCGGCCGCATCGGTGGCATCGGGCGCGAGGAGGGTGAGCACGGGAACGGTGACTTCCACCCGCGCCTGGATCGCGGACAGCAGCCCGGCCGTGGTGTCATGCCCGGACGCGGTCCCGGTGAGCAGGGTGTCGGCGCAGAGGTCCGCGCGCAGCTGATCCATGGTCCGGTCATCGTCGGGGTCGCCGAGCCCGTCGGGATCCGGCGCGAAGCCACCGGCGGCGTTCTTCGCGGCCTGCGTGTTCGCGAGCGTGACCGCGCGCGCCTGTTGGGTGAGCCGGTCGTAGATCCCGTCCACGATCGCGGCGGAGTGGATCAGGCCGAGGGCCTTCTGCCCATCGCCCAGATCCTCCCGCCACACACGCCGCTGCTCTTGCGCGTCCCGATGGCGCTCGGTCAGGCTGCGCGGGGCGAGCCTCTCTGCGGCCCGCTCGACGAGCCGCTTCGCACGATGCGGTGTCTCGCCCTCCGAAGCGGCGACCGCGATCTGCTCGAACTCCGCCCGTGCCGCTGCTTCGTCGAGGCGGGCGCCCGCATCGTGGATCGTGCGGACATGCGCGGCATTGATCCGCGCATCTGTGAACGCCTGCATCGTCGCGGGGAACCGAGCCATCAGGTCCGCCGCCCGCGCCATCCGGGCCTGCACCACCCGATCCGACATGTGCAACACCCCGGCGATCTGAGCGGCGACGGACCGGGCGGCGAGCTCGGCCGCGGCGCCCGGCGTCGATCCGGGCCGTTCGGACGCCGCGATCGCTGCGGCGACGTCTTGTGCCACAGCGAGCTGCGCCTCCCGCAACGCGTGCAGCCGGATGATCGCGGCCTCGGTTGCTTCCAACCCGGTGACGAGAGCGGTCAGCACGACACTCGGATCCGTGGGTTCTGCCCCCGGATCCCTCACCGCGCCGCTCAGGTCTGCCATGCCTCCAGTAAACCCTGGACCACCGACATTGGACCCGAGTTTTCCCCCGATCAGCGAGGCAAACTCATCCAAACAGAGTCGTCCCCGTCAGCGGACGCCATAGCGTGCGCTGACGGGGACGACTCGGAGATAGAAGGTCCGTGCCCGGGGCAGTCTGTGCCCGGGGCACCGGGGCAGGACTCAGCCTCGCAGGGAGCGGATGACCTGGGCGGTG
The DNA here is from genome assembly GCA_031277885.1 of Microbacterium sp. Lineage (GTDB taxonomy): Bacteria > Actinomycetota > Actinomycetes > Actinomycetales > Microbacteriaceae > Microbacterium. Next base: position 1,917 of record JAITLM010000083.1, on the reverse strand, counting down.
CGCAGGGCGGCGTCGGCCGCCTCGGCGCCCTTGTCCTCCTTGGAGCCCTCGAGGCCCGCACGGTCGAGACCCTGCTGCTCGTCGTCCAGCGTCAGCACGCCGAAGCCGACGGGCTTGCCCGCGTCGAGCGAGACCCGGGTGAGGCCGTCCGTGGTGGCGGCCGAGACGTACTCGAAGTGCGGAGTGCCGCCGCGGATGATCACGCCGAGCGCGACCACCGCGTCCGCACCGCCGACGAACGCGGCCTGGGCGGCCACGGCGAGCTCGAACGAGCCCGGGACCCGCACCAGGCGGTGGTTCGCGCCGGTCTCCTCGAGCACGCGCTGCGCGCCCGCGATGAGGCCGTTCGTGATCGTCTCGTGCCAGGTGCCGGCGACGATCACGACGTTCAGGCCGCTCGCGTCGAATCCGCCGGTGGTGGGTGCTCCTGCGCCGCTCATGCGTCGTCTCTTCCGTTCTCCGCGCCGTTCGCCGCCAGGGCCGCGGCGAGTTCGGACTCGCCGATGATGTGGCCCATTCGGTCGCGCTTGGTCTCGAGGTACTGGTGGTTGTTGGGGCCGACGCCCACGATCAGCGGGACCTGCTCGATCACGTCCAGGCCGAGGTCGCGCAGCTGCGCCACCTTGTCGGTGTTGTTCGTGAGCAGGCGCACCTTCTTCACGCCGAGATCGGTGAGGATCCCGGCGGCGGCGGCGTAGTCGCGGGCGTCGGCGGGTAGGCCGAGCGCGAGGTTGGCGTCGACGGTGTCCAGCCCCTCCTCCTGCAGCGCGTAGGCGCGCAGCTTGTTGATGAGGCCGATGCCGCGACCCTCGTGGCCGCGCATGTAGATGACGATGCCGCCGTCCTGCTCGATCGCGTCGAGGGCCGCTTCGAGCTGCGGACCGCACTCGCACTTGAGAGATCCGAACGCCTCGCCGGTCAGGCACTCGGAGTGCACCCGCACCAGCGCGGTCTCGGTCGGCTCGCCGGACACGACCGCGATGTGGTCGGTGCCGGTGATGCGGTCCTTGTAGGCGAGGAAGCGGAACACGCCGTGCGTGGTGGGCACCGTGGCGTCCGCGCGCAGGCTCACCCGACGTCGGGTGTTGTTCGCGACGCAGTCGGCCTCGTCCCGCGGGTCCGTCTCGTTGAGGTGGGCGATGAGCTGCTCGATCGTGATCACGGGGATCCCGTCGCGCTCGCCGAGCTCCATGAGGCCGGGCAGGCGCATCATGCTGCCGTCCTCGGCGACGACCTCGGCGATCGCGCCCACCGGGCGCAGGCCCGCCAGGCGCATGAGCTCGACGGCCGCCTCGGTGTGACCGCCGCGCTGGCGCACGCCGCCGTCGACCGCGCGCAGGGGCAGCACGTGCCCGGGGCGGATGAGGTCGGTCGGGGTGGACGAGGCGTCCGCGAGCACGTTCAGCGTGCGGGCGCGGTCGGCCGCGCTGATGCCCGTGGTGACTCCCGAGGCGGCGTCGACACTGATCGTGTACGCGGTGCTGCGGGCGTCCTCATTGGCCTCGACCATCGGCGGCAGGTTCAGGGCGTCGGCGATGTCGGCGGGCATGGGCGCGCACAGGTACCCGGAGGTCCAGCGCACGGTCCACGCGATCCACTCGGGCGTCGCGAGCTCGGCCGACAGGATGACGTCGCCCTCGTTCTCGCGGTTCTCGTCGTCCGCGACGAGCACGGGGCGGCCGGCGCGGAGCGACTCCAGCGCCTCTTCGATGGTGGAAAGGCTCATCGTGAGCCTCCTTCCGGTGTGGCGGCGCTGTCGGCGCCTGCGTCTGCGTCTGCGGCGCGGAACGCGAGCAGCCGCTCGACGTGCCGGGCGAGGATGTCGGTCTCGAGGTTCACGCGGTCGCCGACCGACCGGGATCCGAGCGTGGTGGCAGAGAGGGTCTCCGGGATCAGGGACACCTCGAACCAGGCGGC
>JAITLM010000027.1 GCA_031277885.1 Microbacterium sp. | reverse complement strand
GGGCCTCGTCGACGATCATCCCGCGGAAGCCGTGGTCGCCGATCCACCCGACGTGGCGGTCGAGGATCTCGTAGTTCAGCACGATGATGTCGGCGAAGCCGTCGACGTCGTGACCGTCGCCGTGGACGACGCTCACGCTGCGGCCAGGGGTCCAGCGCGCGACCTCGCGCGCCCAGTTCGTCTTGACGACGTTCGGCACGACGACGAGGAGCGGGTACGCCGACGCGGCCTGGGCCGCGAGCAGCGACTGGGCCGTCTTGCCGAGGCCGGGCTCGTCGGCGAGCAGGAACGAGCGATGCCCCGCCCTGACCGACTCGAGGAAGCGCGACTGGTGCACCATGACCTCGAGGCCCTTGGGCGAGAGGTGGTCGTACTCGGGCAGCGGAGGCAGCTCCATCGAGGCCGCCGTGCCACCGGCACCCGACTCGAACGCCTTGTACAGCGGGCCCATGAGCTCCCAGCCGTCCAGCCGGCGCCGCGGGGTCGCGGCGGGGCGGGGCGTGAGGTCCGGCGCGAGGAAGGGGTTCGCGAGCATCCGCGACTCCACCGAGGGCGGCGTGACCTGGCGCTCGGCGAGAGCAGCGGGCACGACCGGCGCCTGCTGCACGCGGACGACGTCGGCGATCACGAGCTCTTCGGGAGCGAGTTCCGCGCCCGACTCCAGCAGCCAGTCGCGGCGCATCCGCTTCGCGACGGGGCTCGTCGCCTGGTCCGCCTCGAGCAACTGGATCAGCGACGTGTCGCGCGCAGCGGTCTTGGCGAGGATCGTCGCCACGCCGTCCAGGCGCTTGAGCTGCTCCGCCCGCGCGGAGTCGCCGAGTTCGACGTCCCCCTTGGCTCTCGCGCGCTCCTCGCGCACCAGGAACGCGATCACCTGGAACTTGACGCGGTTGGTCGGGCCGAGTTTCCCGTGCTGGGCCTTGGCCTCGATCTCGCGCACCTTGCGCGCGAGGATCGGGATCAGCGGCGCGTCCTCGTCTCGACGCGACGTCTTCTTCCGCCGGGTGGCGGTCGCCGTGGTCGGCATGCTCCTCCTGAGCGTGGATGCCGTCTCCGAGAGGACGGCGACTGTCCGAAAATGACCGCCCGGACGAAGCTCCGTCCCGACGATGCGTGTCCGCGGACGGGCGGCTGCCGAGAGGCATCGCAGACCGAGCGGACGAGAACCCCGCAGGCGTGCATCGCGCACGTCGATCACAACGGGTTCGGGGTCAGTTTACGCCACGCGAGCCCCGATGCGCTCACTCGGCGGGCGAGTTCGCCGGATCCGGCTCCGGCACGCCCAGCAGGATCCGCGCCTGGGCGACGTCGGAGGCGATGCCCGCGACGAGCGCGTCCATGCTCTCGAACGCCGTCATGCCGCGCAGCCGGTGGGTGAACTCGACCGTCACGTCGTGACCGTAGAGGTCCAGACCCGGGCTGTCGATCGCGTGCGCCTCGACCTGGCGCTGCAGCACGTCGTCGAACGTGGGGTTCGTCCCGACGGAGATCGCCGCGGGGTGCACGAGTCCGGTCGTGTGATCCGCCAGCCGGCCCGCGTAGACGCCGTCCGCCGGCACCATCTCGTCGAGCAGGGCAGGAAGGTTGGCAGTGGGGAATCCGAGCTCGCGCCCTCGCTTGAGGCCGTGCACGACCTCGCCGCGCACCGAGACCGGGCGTCCCAGCACGGCGCCCGCGAGCGCCACGTCGCCCGCCGAGAGCAGCTCGCGCACCCAGGACGAGGAGACCCGCCGGTCCGTGCCTTCCAGGAACACGTCCTCGATCACGTCGACCGTGAAGTCGCTCCGTGCGCCCAGTTCTGCCAGCAGCGCCGGCGTCCCCTTGCCGCCGCTCCCGAATCGGAAGTCGCGTCCGACGAGGACCGTGGCGACGTGCAGAGCATCGACGAGGATCGCCTGCGCGAAGTCCTCGGCCGTGCGCGACGCCAGCTGCTCGTCGAAGGTCAGCACGAGGACCGCGTCCAGTCCGCACGCGGAGAGCAGCTCGATCTTGCGCTCGACCGACACGAGATCGTCCGGGCACCGGTCGGGGCGCAGCACGCTCAGCGGATTGCGGTCGAAGGTCACGGCCACGGTCTTCGCGCCGATGCGCGCCGCGTCCTGCTGGGCGCGACGGAACACCGCGCGATGGCCGGAGTGCACGCCGTCGAACTTGCCGATCGCGGCGACCGTGCGCCCGAAGTCCGCGGGGATCTCGGAGGGGTCGCGGAAGACGATCATGCGGCGGATCCGTCCGACGAGGCGGCGCCATCCGCGACCGCCGCGCGGGACGGGCGGTGCGTGACGAGCCACCACAGCCCGACCATCGGCAGGAACAGCGGGATCAGCACGTAGCCGAGCCCGTACTGCGACCACACGGTCTGGTGCTGGAACAGGGCAGGGTGGGTCAGGCTCAGCGTGCCCACGACCAGGACGCCGACCATCTCGAACACGATGGCGACCCACGCGACCCGGTACCAGCCCGGACGCCCGGACCCGATCAGCGCGAGCGTCGCGACGATGTAGACGACCGCGGCGGCCGCGGACAGCGAGTACGCGAGCGGTGCCTCGTCGAAGGCCCGCGCGATCTGCACGAAGGATCGGCCGGTCGCGCCCAGCGCCATGACCGCGTACACGATCACGAGCACGCGGCCCACGCCGCGCATGCGGGGTCGGGCCGGTGCGACGGAGGAGCCCTCCGGCTGGGGGGCGGATTCGGACGGAGTCGAGGGTCGCGCAGTGCTCATGGCGGAGTCCATTCTACGGAACACGAGGACCGGTGGTCCGCGGGTGCGGCTCTGCTCAGCCGCCGATCGGGGTGATCCAGATGACCTGCATGCGCCAGATCATCACGGCCAGCGCGAGCGCCACTACGCCCATGATCACGGTGCTCCAACGTGAGCGCTCGAGCAGCGCCCAGATGGCTCCGCCGATCGGCAGCAGCACCGCCGAGACCAGATATACGCCGTACTCGAGCGGATCGCCCAGCGCCGGATTGCCCGCGAAAGGAGAGACGATCGCGATGACGACCTGCACGATGAGCAGCAGTTCGATCAGGGCGAGGGATCCGACCGTCCAGTCGTTCGGCCGCTTGCCCGCGAAGCCCAGGATCAGGCACAGCAGGCCGGCGGCGACGGCGACCGCGAGCTGGAGGATCGTGAACCAGAGGATCATGACGTCCCCTCCGGCATGTTCATCGCGCTCTTCAGATCATCGCCGCGGCGCTCGACGATCCCGATCAGGACGCCGTCCGGATCGATCGCCGCGGCGCGCGGCCCCTCCAGCCGCGCACGCTGGCCGGCCAGGCGCTTGCCGTGACGCAGGTCGACGGCCTCCTGCACGCTGACCTCGAGGACGGGGAGGATGCGGGCCGCAGCGTCGGCGGCGGTCAGCGGCTGCGCCTGGGCGAGGTCGTCGAGCGCGGACGCATCGGCGACGTCGAAGGGCCCGACGCGCGTGCGACGCAGCGCCGTGAGGTGCGCGCCGACGCCGAGCGCTGCTCCGAGGTCGCGGGCGAGGGCGCGGATGTAGGTTCCGGACGAGCAGTCCACGACCACGTCGAGATCGCGCACCCCTCCGTCGCCCGGGCGGTCGTCGAGCACGTCGAAGCGGGACACGACCACGTCACGGGCCGCGAGGACGACGTCCTCCCCCGCGCGCACCCGGTCATAGGCCCGGCGTCCGTCGACCTTGATGGCGGAGACGGCACTGGGCACCTGGGAGATGGCGCCGGTGAGCGCGGCGACACCGGTGGCGATCTCGTCCGCGGTGATCGCGGCGACGTGCGCCGGATCCGCCGAGGCCACGATCTCCCCGTCGGCGTCGTCCGTGCCGGTGCTCTGACCCAGGCGGATCGTGGCGAGGTAGGTCTTGTCGGCCCCGACCACGAAGGTCAGCAGGCGCGTCGCCGCCTCGATGCCGACCACGAGCAGGCCCGTGGCCATCGGGTCGAGGGTGCCGGCGTGCCCGACCTTGCGCGTGCCGAACACGCGGCGGGTGCGGGCGACGACGTCGTGACTCGTCATCCCGCCCGGTTTGTCGACGAGCAGGATCCCGCTGGTTGCCATCCTCCCAGCCTAGAGGCCCCCGGGTCCGGGATCCGACGGGCCCGCACCGGTCGCACGAGCCCCTTCGCGCGGTAGCGTGGACTCCCGTGCCCGACTCCCCCGCCTCCTCGCCGACCGCGTCCGCGCTGATCGCCTGGTACCGGGAGCACGCGCGGGATCTGCCCTGGCGGCGCGCGGAATACCTCGCCCGGTACGGCGCCTGGGGCGTGCTGGTCAGCGAGTTCATGCTGCAGCAGACGCCCGTGAACCGGGTGATCCCGCACCTGGAGGCCTGGCTCGCACGCTGGCCGGATCCGCTCTCCCTGGCGGCAGCGACCCCCGCCGAGGTGCTGCAGCAGTGGGCGAACCTCGGCTACCCGCGCCGGGCGCTGTGGCTGCACCGGGCCGCGACCTCGATCCGCGATGAGCACGCGGGCGTCACACCGCGCGAGGTGCCCGCGCTGCTGGCCCTCCCCGGCATCGGCGACTACACGGCGCGCGCCGTCGCGGTGTTCGCGTTCGGCGACCGCCACCCCGTGGTCGACACGAACACGCGCCGCGTCATCGCGCGCGCCGTGCACGGACGCGCCCAGCCGGATCCGCCCTCTCGGCGCGACCTGGACGACATGCTCGCCCTGCTTCCGGAGGAACCCGCCGCCGCGGCCGTCGTGAACGCGGCGGCCATGGAGCTCGGCGCGACCGTGTGCACCGCCCGCAGCGCGGACTGCGCGCGCTGCCCTCTCGCGGATCTGTGCGCCTGGCGCGCCGCGGGCTTCCCTGACGGGGAGGATCGGCGGCGACGGCAGGCGAAGTACGAGGGGTCGGACCGGCAGGCGCGCGGAGGCGTGCTCCGCGCTCTGCGTCACGCCGAGGGGCACCGCCTGCCCGCCGAGGCCGTCCTCGCCGACTGGCCGGATGCGACCCAGCGCGACCGCGCGATCGACTCGCTCATCGCCGACGGGCTCCTCGAGGCGGCGGACGGCGAGCTCCTCCTCCCCCGCTGACCCGGGCCGGCGTGGCCCGCGCATCACGCCGCGGACCCCCGGGACTCAGAGGTGCTGGTCGGTGCGGTGCGCGAGCACGGTCAGCTCGTGCCTGGTCCGCACATCGACCTTGGCGAAGACGCGCCCGCCATGCACCTCCACGGTCCGCACGGACACGTGCAGGGCGAGCGCGATCTCCTTGTTCGTGCGCCCCTCGGCCATGAGGAGCGCGACGTCCAGCTCGCGCGCGGTGAGGATGGGCTCCCACATCGCGCGGCACACGTCCAGCGAGGATGTCGCCGCCTGCTCCTCCGGCGCGCCGACGCCGGCGGCGGAGGCCCGGCGGCGCTCCCCCAGCGCCCGAAGGCGCTGGCAGACCATGCCGCGCCACGCCAGGGCTCCGGACTCCTCGAACAGGCTGAGCGCCGCGCGCAGGTGCCGCACCCCGCGGCCTCGATCGCCTCTCGTCACCGCGGCGGACCCCAGCAGCGCCTCGACCCTGCCCCGTTCGAACGCCGAGCGTATTCCCCTGCTCTCCGCCGCCACGGCCTCGAGGACCGTGCGCCAGGACGACTCCCGTGCGGAGCGGATGCGCTCGCGCAGCGTCCGGGCGAGCGCGGCCTCTGGCGTCTCCAGCGCCGCGGAAGCCCCCAGCGGGCCGATCTCGTCCAGGCCGGGAAGGCCGAACCGCTCGGGCGGCCTGCCGCGATCCGACCAGAGCGCCATGTGCACGGCGGCCTCGTCGGTCCGCCCGCGCAGGTAGGCGGCGATCGCGCGGTCCACGAAGCCGTCGGAGTCCTGCATGCAGGGCACGGCCGCAGTGAGCTCATGCGAGAGCGGCCCGATCCGGCCGTCGACTGCGAGCTCGAGCCGGCGGCACAGCGGCGCGGCGACGCCGCCGAACGGGAGCGCGACCGGGAGGTCCACGGCAGCGGCGCTCAGGATCCGGTGCGCGATGCCGATCCGGCCCGCCCAGACGTGCAGCAGCGCCTCGGCGACCGCGCGTCGTGCACGCAGCAGCGGGGCGCGCGCGTGCAGGCCGAGCGGGGGCGCCGCATCCGCGGTCGGATCCGGATCCGCATCAGCGAGGGCGCGGATCCCCGCGTCCGGGTCGCCGTCGATGCCGGTGCGGAGGGCGTCTGTCACGCGACCGACCGCGCCGCCCTCATCGATCGCGCCGCGGACGCCCGCCGCACCCGCCTCGAGCCGTCGCCGATCCGGCCGGCGGCCGCCGAGGGCCGCGCCGAAGGGTGCGCTCAGCCGTACGGCGAATGCGGTCCCGCGGCCGATCGCCTCGACGGACACCCGCGGATCCGGCGCGGGAGCCGTGCCGTGTCGCAGGGCATGCGTCAGCACGAGCGCCTGCGCCGCCTCCGCGCGGTGCCCCCGATCGATGCGCAGCACCTGCTCGAAGCGCTCCGCCGCATCCGCGATCCACCCCGCCGCCAGGGCCGCGCGCCCGCTGAGCAGCAAAGCTCCGGCGTGGGTCGCCGTGCCGGACGGCGCGTGTTCCGCCGCCTCCGTCGCACGGGACCACGCCCGCTCGGCGTCTCCCTCCCGCAGCGCGATGCGAGCGAGCGCGAGGAGCGGCTCGACCAGGGCCGGATCGCCCGCCACCGCTCCGCGGGCACGGTGCCAGAGCGCGGCCTCGCCCCGGTCGGCGCCCTGGAGGAGCTGCGCGAGCAGCCGGTGGGCGCGCAGCCGCTCCTGCGTGCTCGCCGCGGCGAGCACCTGCACCCGCAGTGCCGCATCGGCGAACCTGAAGCGCCCGCCGTGAAGTCGCACCAGACCCGTCAGCGGCGACCCCGGGATCCGGTCGGGCCCGCACCCCGCGATCGCGCACAGGACCTGCACCGGCCCGGCCTCGCACAGCGCGAGCGCGAGCACCTGCTCCGGATCCGCGTCCCGCGGCAGAGCACGCCGTTCAGGCCCGCCCGTTGCGGGGATCGCCGGAAGCGGATCGGGCGGCGCCCGCCACCCGCGCCGTGCTTCCGGGGTCAGGGCGGCGCGCACCGCTGCGGACGCGACCGCATCGCCTCCGCAGGCACGGTCGATCGCCGCGCGCACGTGCGGGGCGATGTCGTGGACGTCGACCGGCAGCGTCGGGGACGCGTCCTCGTGCCCCTGCCTCGCCGGCGCCCTGTGTCCCGCGCGCAGATCCCGCATGCGCGCACTCTTCGCGTCCCCCATGGCGCAGCCCCCCGCTGTGCTCGACCGTGCGCCTCGTCGCGCACGCGCTCGGATGCTAGCAAGGGCATCCGGCGCCCGCAAAGGTTCTTGAACCCGGTAGAAGAAATACCGTCGACGCGGTACGAGACGAGGAAGAGCCCGGGAACACGGGGTTCCCGGGCTCTTCCCGCAAGTCTCACGGCGCCGCGATGCGGCGCGATCGGATCTACTCCTCGTCGTCCTCGCGCGGCTTCACGTACGGGTCCGCCTCACCGGCGAAGGAGGCGGAGGCGGCGATGCCGGCGACCTGCTCATCGCGCTCGCGCGCCTGGCGGAGCAGATCACTGATGTGATCGGCGTTCTCGGGCAGAGCGTCGGGGATGAACTCCAGCGTCGGCACGAGGCGCACGCCGAGCTGACGTCCGACCTCCTTGCGCAGCAGTCCGGTCGCCGCGGTGAGCGCTGCACCGGAGGCCACGCGCTCCTCCTCCGTGCCGAGCACGGTGTAGAACGCGGACGCGTGCTGCAGATCGCCCGTGACGCGCACGTCGGTGATCGTCACGAAGCCGAGGCGCGGGTCGCGCAGCCCCTTCTCCAGCCGCTCGGCGAGGATGACGCGGATCCGATCCGCGAGTCGTGCCTGTCGTTCTCCGGCCATGTCCTTACCCTCTCACTCTTTCGCCCGCGCAGAACGCGAGCGTGGAGCAGGATGGCATCCTGTGGCGACCGTCGGGGCGCCCGCGAAGCGGGCCGGGCCCCCGAAAGGCCGACGCAGGATGCCATCCTGCGCTGCCACGTGCTTACGCGCGCGGCTTCTCCACCATCTCGGTGGTCTCGATCTCGTCGCCGACCTGGATGTCGTTGTACTTGCCCAGGCCGATACCCGCCTCGAAGTCCGTGCGGACCTCGGTGACGTCGTCCTTGAACCGGCGCAGCGACTCGATGGCCAGGCCATCGGCGATGACGATGCCGTCGCGGATGACGCGTGCCTTGGCGTTGCGCGTGATCGTTCCCGACCGCACGATGACACCGGCGATGTTGCCGAACTTCGAGGAGCGGAACACCTCGCGGATCTCGGCGACACCCGACTGGACCTCTTCGAACTCCGGCTTGAGCATGCCCTTGAGGGAGTTCTCGATCTCGTCGATCGCGTTGTAGATGACCGAGTAGAACCGCACGTCCACGCCCTCGCGGGACGCGGCCTCGCGGGCCTTCGGGTCGGGGCGGACGTTGAAGCCCACGATGATCGCGTTGTCGATCGTCGCCAGGTTCACATCCGACTCCGTGACGGCGCCGACGCCGCGGTGGATGATGCGCAGCTGCACCGAGTCGTCGACCTCGATCTTGAGCAGCGACTCCTCCAGCGCCTCGACGGCACCGGACACGTCGCCCTTGATGATGAGGTTGAGCGTCTCGACCTTGCCCTCTTCGAGGGCGCGGGTGAAGTCCTCGAGCGAGATGCGCTTGCGGGCCTTGGCCAGCTGGGCGTTGCGCTCGACGGCTTCGCGCTTCTCCGCGATCTGGCGGGCCATGCGGTCTTCCTCGGTGACGATGAAGACGTCGCCGGCGCGCGGGACCGAGTTCAGACCCTGCACCTGGACCGGGCGGGACGGAGCCGCGGCCTCGACCGCATCGCCGTTCTCGTCGATCATGGCGCGAACGCGTCCGTACGCGGTGCCCGCGACGATCGCGTCGCCGACCCGGAGCGTTCCGGACTGGATCAGCACGGTCGCGACCGAACCGCGGCCCTTGTCGAGCTTCGCCTCGATGGCGATGCCTCGCGCGGCCTTGTTCGGGTTCGCGGTGAGGTCCAGACCCGCGTCCGCGGTGAGCAGAACCGCGTCCAGGAGCTCCTGGATGCCGGTGTTCGCACGCGCGGACACGTCGACGAACATGACGTCTCCGCCGTACTCCTCTGCGACCAGGCCGTACTCGGTGAGCTGCTGGCGCACCTTGGCGGGGTTGGCCTCGGGCTTGTCGACCTTGTTGACCGCGACCACGATCGGCACGCCGGCCGCCTGGGCGTGGTTCAGCGCCTCGACCGTCTGCGGCATGATGCCGTCGTCGGCCGCGACGACGAGGATCGCGATGTCGGTCACCTGCGCACCACGGGCACGCATGGCGGTGAACGCCTCGTGACCCGGGGTGTCGATGAACGTGATCGCGCGCTCGATGCCGTCGTGCTCGGTCCACACCTGGTACGCACCGATGTGCTGGGTGATACCGCCGGCCTCGCCCTCGATGACGTTGGTCTGGCGGATCGCGTCGAGCAGTCGGGTCTTACCGTGGTCGACGTGGCCCATGACGGTGACCACCGGGGGACGGATCTCGAGGTCGTCCTCGCTCTCCGCCTCCAGCTCGGCCTCGAGGTCGAGACCGAAGCCCTCGAGGAGCTCTTTGTCCTCGTCCTCGGGAGAGACCATCTGGATCGTGTAGCCGAGTTCGGCGCCGAGCACCTCGAACGTCGCCTCGTCCAGCGACTCGGTGGCCGTGGCCATCTCGCCGAGGTTGAAGAGGATCGTCACGAGCGTGCCGGGCTGCACGGTGTACCCGCGCAGGGCCTCGAGCTTGTCCGCGAAGTCTGCGATCGATGCGCCACGGCGCAGGCGGATGATCTCGCCGTTGCCCTTGGAGACGTTGACGCCGCCGACGACCGGCGCCGACCGCATCTCGAACTCCTGCCGCTTCGCCCGCCGCGACTTGCGCTGCTTGCTCTTGCCGCCGCCCTTGCCGAAGGCGCCCGCGGTACCACCGCCGGGGCCGCGACCGCGGCCGCCGCCACCGCCGGGACGACCGGCGAAACCGCCGGCCGGAGCGCCACCGGGGCGCTGGAAGCCACCGCCCGCACCGGCACCGGCGCCGCCGGGACGACCGGGGCCGCCCGTGCGCTGCTGGAACGGAGCGCCGGGACGACCGCCACCACCGGGACGACCGGGACCGCCGGCACGACCGCCCGGACCCGGACGGGGTGCGCCGATGCGCGGGGAGCCCGGGCGCGGAGCCTGCGGACGCGGGATGTTGCCCGGCGTGGGGCGCTGGCCCATGCCCTGCTGCGAGGCGAACGGGTTGTTGCCCGGACGCGGACCCGCCGGCCGCGAGCCCATGCCCTGCTGCGAGGAGAACGGGTTGTTGCCCGGACGCGGTGCGCCGGGGCGCGGGGCGCCGGAGCCGCCGGGCTTGGGCGCGGAGGACTTCTCCGCGGCGGGGGCCGCCGGGGCCGCCGGAGCAGCGGGCTGCTCCGCGACCGGAGCCGGAGCGGGCTCAGCGGGCTTGGCCGGTCCCGGCTTGGGGCCGGGGGTCGGCGCCTTGGGGCCGGGCTTGGGTGCGCCGGAGGACGCCGCGGCGGGCGTGGCGCCGCCGGGCTTCGCCGCCGGGGCGCCCGAGGACGCGGCGCCGGTCGGCTTGTCGGCCTCGATGGCAGCGCGCAGCTTGCGCGCGACCGGGGGCTCGATCGTGGATGAGGGGGACTTCACGAACTCGCCGAGCTCCTTGAGCTTCGCGAGTGCGAACTTGCTGTCGACGCCGAGTTCAGCGGCGATCTCGTGCACGCGTGGTTTACCAGCCACAATTCTCCTGTCAGGGTCGGTCCGCCCTGGCAGGGCAGACCACTAGTCGCGGACGGGTCTCATTTCGAGCCGTTCACTTTGTTTCCATAGCCGTTCAGCCGTTTCTCGAGGGTCTGCGTATTCTCTGCTTCCGGGAATTCCATTGCAGTGGACACACGGAGCGCACGGGTGAAGGCGCGTCTCCGCAGAGCGGTGTCCACGCACTCCCGTGCCGGATGCACCCACGCACCCCGCCCCGGCAGCACGGCCTGCTCGTCGAAGACGAGCTCACCGTTCCGGATTGCCACCCTGAGCAGGGCGGTGCGAGATGCACGAGCGCGGCAACCGACACACGTTCGTACGGACTCCATCTTACACCTCGGGCGCAGCAGGCGAACGCGGCCGCTCAGGCGCCGTCGAGGATCGAGTCCGGCTGGATGTCGATCTTGGCGCCGGTGAGCTTGGCGGCGAGGCGGGCGTTCTGCCCCTCCTTGCCGATCGCGAGCGACAGCTGGTAGTCGGGGACCAGCGCACGCACGGCCTTGGTGCCGGAGTCGAGCACGAACGCGCTGGTGACCTTCGCCGGTGAGAGCGCGTGTGCGACGAACGTCGCCAGGTCCTGGTGGTAGTCGACGATGTCGATCTTCTCCCCCGCCAGCTCCTCGGTGACCGCGCGGACCCGTCGACCCATCTCGCCGATGCAGGCGCCCTTGGCGTTGATCGCGGGGTCGTTCGCCTTGACCGCGATCTTGCTGCGGTGCCCGGCCTCGCGGGCGAGCGCGACGATCTCGACGAGGCCCGCGGCGATCTCCGGCACCTCGAGCGCGAACAGCTTGCGCACGAGACCCGGGTGCGTGCGGGACACGGTGATCGCCGGACCCTTCATCCCCTTGGCCACGGAGGTGACGTACACGCGGATGCGCGTGCCGTGCGCGTACTCCTCGCCGGGGACCTGCTCTTCGGGCGGGAGGATGGCCTCGACGGATCCGAGATCCACGTGGATCATGCGCGGGTTCGGTCCCTGCTGGATCACGCCGGCGACGATGTCGCCCTCCTTGCCGCGAAACTCCCCGAGCACGGCGTCATCGGCGATGTCGCGCAGACGCTGGCCGATGACCTGCTTGGCGGCGAAGGCGGCGATGCGGCCGAAGTCGTCGGGCGTCGAGTCCTCCTCGCCGATGATCGCGCCCTCTTCGTCGCGCACGGGGACCATCACGGTCACGTGACCGGTCTTGCGGTCGAGGTCGACACGGGTGCCCTCGGTCAGCACGCCCTCCTGGGAGTCGTGCTTGGCGTAGGCGGTCAGGACGGCCTGCTCGATGATCGCGATCAGCTCGTCGAAGGGAATCTCCTTCTCCCGCTCGATCGTGCGCAGCAACCCGAGATCGATATCCATGACGGCCTCCCTGTTCAGCTCTCGTCGGCGCGCACCCGCACGCACGACATCCGTACAACGATACCCTGGCCGGACCCGCCTCGGCGAAGTCCCCCGGTCGCCATGCCGGGGACAGCGACGGCGAGGACACCCCGAGGAGGACATGTGCCCGAGTTCGACACGATCGTGATCGGTGCCGGCATGTCCGGCGCGACCGCGGCGCGGCTGCTCGCCGATGCCGGACAGCGCGTGGTGGTGCTGGAAGCGCGGAGCCGGATCGGCGGGCGCATGCACACGGACCGCGATGCCGGCTTCTCCGTCGACCTCGGCGCGTCCTGGATCCACGGGATCGAGGATTCCCGGCTGTGGGAGCTCGCGCAGGCGCTGGACGCGCCGACGATCGAGTTCACCGTCGGCAGCTTCCAGGCGGGCGGCCGGCCCATCGCCGACTTCGACGGCGACGGGAACCGGATGTCCGCGGCCGAGAGCGCGCGGTGGGTCGCCGACGTCGACACGGCCGACCGCGCCCTGGAGGAGGCGATCGTCCGGTCCGCGCCCGGCGACTCCTATCTCGACGTGACGGAGCGCGCCCTGGACGCGCTCGAGCGCCGCGACGACGCCCTGGATCCCGAGCGCATCGACGAGATCCGCGAGTTCTTCCGGCATCGCGTCGAGGAGCAGTGCGGCGCGTGGATCGGCGACCTCGACGCCCACGGGCTCGACGAGGACGCGATCGACGGCGATGAGGTGGTGTTCCCCCGGGGCTATGACGAGCTGCCGCGGCGCATCGCCGCAGGGCTCGACGTGCGGCTCGAGCACGTGGTGCGGCGGGTCGCGCGCGCCGAGGACGGCGTCCGGGTGGAGACCGGCCACGGAGACTTCACCGCCGCGCAGGTCGTCGTCACCGTGCCGCTCGGAGTGCTGAAGGCGGGCGCGATCGCCTTCGAGCCGCCCCTGCCCGCCGAGGTCGCGGATCCGATCGCGCGGCTCGGCATGGGGGTCTTCAACAAGGTGTTCCTGCAGTTCCCCGAACGCTTCTGGGAGGACGGCGTCTATGCGATCCGCGCTCTCGGCGAGCCCGGCGAGCACTGGCACTCCTGGTACGACGTGTCCGCGATCAGCGGCCGCCCCACGCTCCTGACCTTCGCCGCGGGGCCCTTCGGGCGGCACGTGCAGACGCTCACCGACGACGAGGCGGCGGCCGACGCGGTGGCGGCGCTGAGAAGGCTCTACGGCACGGCCGTCCCGGATCCGGTCGCCCGCTGGATCACGCGCTGGGGCGAGGATCCGTTCTCGCACGGCTCCTACTCGCACGTCGCGGCCGGATCCTCGCACCACGACCACGACGCTCTGGCGGGCCCGGTGGACGGCGTGCTGCACTTCGCCGGCGAGGCCACCTGGGGCGAGGAGCCCGCGACGGTCGGCGGCGCCTACGCGTCCGGCGCGCGCGCCGCGGAGCGCGTTCTGGGGCAGCCCGTCGACCTCGCCGCCTTCGCCGAGGGGATCCGGCGCTCCGAGGCCTGAGCAGGGCGGTACCGCTCGCGCTGCTTTGGTTCTACAGTGCTGTCATGGAGGCCGCGCTGGGGGCTCCGACTACCCGAGAACCGTGGACGACCGGGACGATCGTCGAGGCGGTGGCGACGTGCGCGCCGTGATCACGCCGCTCGGCGCCGAGCCGTCCGGCCGTGCGCTCGACGCGCTCACCCCGCGCGAGCTCGAAGTGCTCGCGCTCATGTCCGAGGGCTGGTCGAACGCGGCGATCGGCGCACACCTGTTCCTCTCCGAGCGCACGGTCGAGACGCACATCGGGGGCATCTTCGCGAAGCTCGGCATCGAGGACTCCCCCGACGGCAATCGTCGCGTGCGCGCCATCCTCGCGTACCTGCAGGCCCGCACCCGCTGATCGACGCCCCTCGTCACACCACCGCCATCTTCGAGTCGTCCCCGTCAGCGGAGCCCATGGCCTCCGCTGACGGGGACGACTCGGAAGTGGGGAAGGCGGTCAGGCGGCGGGGGCGGATCCGAAGCGGTTGATCGCACCGATCAGGCGGAAGAGGCTCCCGACCGAACGCTGGTCGAGGTGCAGGGAGAGCCGCGGCAAGTCCACGCGATCCTTGTCGGCGAGCTCCACGGGCTGCGGACCGCAGGCCTCGATGCGGCCGGAGGACAGCATCGATCCGAACTCCTCGTTCAGCTGTGCGATCTCCTCGGCGGTCGGCTGGGCGCGCAGGCGGAGGACGAGCAGGTCCCCCACCCACCGCAGCGAGTCGTAGTTGCGCCAGAACCCGGTGATGACAGCGGCGGCCTCGGACACCGAATCGGTGATCTGCACGCGGTCGAAGTCGCCGGGTGAGATGACCCCGGTCGGCGAGAGGTCCTCGTGCACGAAGCGCTCCAGACCCCGCCAGAACGTGCCGCCCGGCTCGTCCAGCAGCACGATCGGCATGGGCTCGGCCTTGCCGGTCTGCTGCAGCGTGAGCAGTTCGAACATCTCGTCCAGGGTGCCGAAGCCGCCGGGCAGGCAGATGAACCCGCGCGACTCCTTCATGAGCATGAGCTTGCGCGTGAAGAAGTACTTCATCGCGACGACGTGCTCCTGCTCGGCGACGATCGTGTTGGCCTTCTCCTCGAAGGGGAGCCTGATCGAGACTCCGAGCGAGCGCTCGGGGCCCGCGCCCTCCGCCGCAGCCTGCATGATCCCGGGGCCCGCGCCGGTGACGACCATCCAGCCCTCCGCGGCGAGCGCTGCGGCCACGTCACGTGCCTGCCGGTACAGCGGGTCGTCCTGCGCGGTGCGGGCGGATCCGAAGACGGTGACCTTGGACACCCCGTGGAACGGGGCGAACAGGCGGAACGCGCTGCGCATCTCGGAGAGGGCGGCCGAGGCGATCTTCAGATCCAGCCGGTCGGTGCCGTCCTCGCCGAGCAGCACCGCGGTCTGCAGCATCCTCAGCACCAGGCGCCGGTCGGCGTGCACGCCGGCGTCGTCGAGCACGGCGTTGATCTCGGCCCTGAGGGCGGGAGGCAGGATCTCGTCGGTCATGCCTCCAGCGTGTCATGCCGCCTGCGTCGACGGGCGTCGCCGCGCGGATCGGCCGGAGGCCCTGGCGCTCAGTCCGCGGCGGGCCAGGGCATGGGGCGCTCCGGCAGGCGCGCGCTGTCATCGGGGAGGTGCGGCAGCGACTCGCCGCCGGCGCGGATGCACAGCCAGCGCAGCTCACCCGGGCTGTCCGGGCGGGCGCGCCACGTGCGCGGCACGCCCTGGCCGACGCGCACGACCGAGCCGGGACCGACCTCGACGACGTCGTCGCCGACGCCCATCTGACCGCGTCCGGCGAGGAAGACGTAGAGCTCCTCGATGCGCGCATGCGTGTGCCAGTAGCCCGCCTCCTCGCCGGGGACCAGGGCGTTGGCGGTCATGCCGATGTACTGCATGGTGAGCCCGTGGTCCACGACGCGCCGGCCGTCGCGCGAGCGCGTCTCGTCGAATCCGCCGTGGAAGGCCCGCCACTCGTCGGGGCTCCCGATGCTCATGACCTCGTAGTCGCTCATGCGCTCTCCTCCTCCCCCGAGCCTTGGCGCGTTCCCTCGCCGCCGCTCCATGACCGGATCCAACGATCCCCTTCGCGGGTGTACACGATGCGGATGTGCTTGCGGTCGACCGCCCCCTGCCAGAACTCGATCCAGGTCGGCACGATCCGCCAGAGCACCCAATCGCCGGAGGCGACCCCGGCGCGCGCCGCCGCGGAACGCGCCGCGAGATCGGCCGCGGTCTCCTCCTCGGGCGCCTCGACCACCGGCCCGCGCACCCGCACGGCGCGCAGCACCGGCTGCCACCAGAAGTTCAGCGCGGCGGCGGGGTTCGCTGCGAGCTGCCGTCCCTTTGCGGACGAACGCGTCCCCGCGAAGGCCCAGCCGCGCTCGTCGACGTCCTTGAGGATGAGGGTGCGCGCATCCGGAACGCCGTCGGCATCGACCGTCGCCAGGGTCGACGCATGCGGCTCGGCGACGCCGGCCTCCGCCGCCGCCGTGATCCAGTTCAGGAACAGTGCGAGCGGATCGTCCGGCACCGCGTCGGGATGCAGCGCAGGGGCGGATCCGGTGAGCGAAGGGCGTGCTCGCAGCCAGGCGGCCGGCGTGGTGTCCATGCCCCCATCCTGCAGGACGCGCACCGGCCCGTGTCTCAGCGCCCCGCGCGCCGTGCCACGGCCGCACGGATCTCGTCGTGCGGGAGCGCGACGCTCTCGTGCCCGTCGCGGCCGACCATGTCCTCCGCGGCGACGAGCGCGTTCCACACCGCCTCGTCGACGGCCTGCACCGCCGCGGCGAGGAACGGATCCATCCGCCCCCATGGCACGAAGCGCAGCTGCTCGTACTCGGCGCGCTCGTCGGAGGGGAAGACCGAGCTGAGCGCCCCGGGGTTCGCGGTCGACAGCGCCAGCACGATGTCGCCGGAGAAGTGGCTGCCCGCGGTTCCGCTGCGACCGAGTCCCAGCGCGCCGCGGCGGGCGAGCGCCGCGCACTGACCCGGCAGCAGGGGCGCGTTCGTCGCGATGACGACGATGGCGGATCCGGCCCCGCTCACGGCCCGCCCTGCGGCCCGGTCCTGCGCGAACCAGTCGGTGTCGTCCATCGGGTTCGGCGCCGCGGTCTGCTGCCCGAGCGGGACGCCGTCCAGGCGCAGCTCCGCGCGGGAGCCGAAGTTCGCCTGGATGAGCGCGGCGACCACGTACTCGTCCTCGCCGTGACGCACGATCCGGGAGGCCGTGCCTGTGCCGCCCTTGAAGCCGTAGCAGTTCATGCCGGTGCCTCCGCCGACGTTCCCCTCCGCGACCGGCCCGGCCGCCGCGGCATCCAGCGCCTGGACGGCGTGCTCGGGCCGCACGTGGCCGCCGTTGATGTCGTTGAGGTAGCCGTCCCAGGTCTCGCCGACGACCGGAAGCAGCCATTGCGCGGCCAGGTCGGGGCGGTTCGCGGCGAGCCACGCGTCGACGCCGGCGTGCACCGGACCGACGGCATGCGAGTTCGTGATGGCGATCGGCAGGGCGACGGATCCGGACTCGTCGATCCAGCTCCGGCCGGTGAGCTCGCCGTTCCCGTTGAAGGAGTGCACGGCCGCCGCGCACGCGTCGCCCACGCCGGCACGCCCCCGCGGCAGGATCGCGGTCACCCCGGAGCGCACCGCATGCGCGCCCTCCCCTGCGATGAGCGTCGTGAATCCGACCTCGAGGCCGGGGACATCGGTGATCGCATCCCGCGCGCCGGGTTCGCCGTCGAAGACGATGCCGAGATCGCGGGCGCGCGGGCGTCCCTCCGGCTGCGGCGAGGTGGGATGCGACGTCATGGGGTCTCCGATCTGCTTTGAACGAGTGTTCAGAATCTTACGGCAGATCGTAGCTATTTGCTTGACAGAATCGACTTAACGCTCTTGAATCGCTGTTCAAGCGCCGTTGCTGTCCCGATGCCACGGCTGACCGAAACCAGGAGCCGATGATGTCTCGACCTTCCCCCGCCGATTCCGCGGTCGCCGCCCCGGCCGACGCCGCCCTCACCGGCGGCACCGCGCTCGCCCGCCGCCGACTGGGCGTCTGGGCGATCGTCTTCTTCGTGATCTCCGCTGCCGCACCGCTCACGGTCGTCGCCAGCGCCGCCCCGACCGACTTCCGCCTCGCGGGGATCGGCGGGCCGGGAGCCATGCTCGCCTCCGGCATCGTGCTGATGCTGTTCGCGGTCGGGTTCACGGCGATGTCGCGCTACGTCCGCAACGCCGGTGCGTTCTACATCTATGGCGCGAAG
Organism: Microbacterium sp.; assembly: GCA_031277885.1. Taxonomy (GTDB): domain Bacteria; phylum Actinomycetota; class Actinomycetes; order Actinomycetales; family Microbacteriaceae; genus Microbacterium. The sequence goes on along the minus strand of JAITLM010000027.1, from coordinate 23,671 downwards.
GGCCTCGGCAAGCCGGTCGGGATCGGGATCGTGTTCGTCACGATCTTCTCCTACGCCGCCCTCTGCATCTGCTTCTACGGCTTCGTCGGCTTCTTCGGCGAGATGACGTTCTCCGCCCTGTTCGGGATCGAGCTGCCGTGGACGGTCTACGCGCTCATCGCCTTCCTCGCCGTCGGCATCCTCGGCTATCGCAAGATCGACGTGGGCGCCAAGGTGCTCGCCGTGCTGCTCACCGCCGAGGTCGCGATCCTGCTGATCCTCGCGATCGGCGTGCTCGCGCAGGGCGGCCCCGAGCCGATCTCGTTCGCCGCCTTCGCTCCGCAGAACGTGTTCTTCGCCGCGGGCAGCGGCGCGCTCTTCGTCTTCGGGTTCGGCGCCTACCTCGGTTTCGAGAGCACGGCGATCTACACCGAGGAGGCCATCCGGCCCACCCGCACGGTGCCGATGGCGACCTACATCGCGATCGCGTTCCTCGGCGTCTTCTACGCCTTCACGTTCTGGATCCTCACGGTCGCCTTCGGTGTGGACGGCGTGCTCAAGCTCGCCCAGGAGGACACCTTCCAGGACATGGTGTTCAACGCCGGAGAGCTGTACCTGGGGCTCTGGGCGTCGATCACGATGCGCATCCTGATCGTGACGAGCTTCTTCGCCTGCCTGCTCGCGTTCCACAACGCCTGCACGCGCTACCTGTTCTCGATCGGCCGGGAGCGGCTGCTGCCCGCCTGGCTCGCCCGCACGCAGATCAAGACCCAGGCACCGCACCACGCGAGTCTCGTGATGAGCATCATCTCGCTCGCCGCGATCGTGATCACGCTCGCGTCCGGAGCCGATCCCTTCCTCGGCTTCGCTCTGCCGGTCTACTCGGTGGGCGTCGCCGGCCTCGTGTTCGCGCAGGCCGTCGCGGCGATCGCCGTGGTCGGCTTCTTCCTGCGCGACCGCCGGGGCCACAGCGTCTGGCGCGTCCTGGTCGCCCCGGCCCTCGGCGCCGTCGGCCTCATCGTGGGATGGATCCTCATCGCGACGAACTTCAGCCTGGTCTCGGGCGTCGAGGGCCCGATCAACCTCGCTCTGCTGGCGCCGACGCCCGTCCTGTTCCTCGCCGGGATCGTGATCGGCTTCGTGCTCAAGGCGCGCAATCCCCGGCACTATGCTGAGCTGACCACGGTGGTCGTGGACGACGAGGGCTGAGCGCCAGGATCGGGACGCGGCGGCTCGCAGGGTCCGCAGGAAGGGGTCGCCGTGCCGGCACCGCACAAGCACAGCGCGCGCCGCGCCGAGCTCATCTCGGCCACCCGCCGGGTCGCGGGCCGGAGCGGCCTGAATGCGACCAACGTGCGCGCGGTCGCGGCCGAGGCCTCGGTGAGCGCGGGCAGCGTGCTGTACTACTTCCCCAGCTTCGACGACCTCATGTACGCGACCGTCGAGGGCGTGCTGGAGGAGATGTACGAGCATCGCAGGGTGATCGCGGAGCAGGAGCCGGATCCGATCCGGCGGCTCGCGAAACTCGTCGAGGCCGGCGTACCGGATGAGATCAGCGACCATCTGCGGATGGCGTACGAGAGCATCCCGCTGCTGCGCGAGCAGCCCCAGTACCGCCCGCTGCACCGCTCGATCGTGGAGCGCCAGGTGAGTCTCTACCGATCCACGATCGAGATCGGGGCGGCGCTCGGCGTCTTCCGGCCCGCGGCGGAGCTCACCGTGATCGCGCGCAACATCGTCGCGCTCGAAGACGCGTACGACCTCTATCCCTTGATCGGGTTGGAGCTCGGCGCGACGACCTATCGCGCGAACATCCTCTCCTACGCGTCGCTCGCGCTGGGCTGCGAGATCGCCGCGGAGTGACCGCATGCGAAAGGCCCCGGGATCCTCGACGGATCCCGGGGCCTTCACCGCTGGTGTGCGGCGCTCAGCGTGCGGTGAGGGCCTGCAGGGCCTCCGCGAGGGAGATCGTGTGGCGCTCTCCGCTGCGGCGATCCCACAGCTCGACCTGACCGTCGGCCGCGCCGCGGCCCACGACGAGCACGCGCGGCACGCCGACGAGCTCGGCGTCGCCGAACTTGACGCCGGGCGAGACCTTGGGACGGTCGTCGTAGAGCACGTCGAGCCCGGCGGCCTCGAGTTGGGCCGCCGCATCCGCGGCGACGTCGAACGCGATCTGGTCTCGACCGGCGGCCACGACGTGCACGTCGAACGGCGCCACCGAGGCGGGCCAGATGAGGCCCTTGTCGTCGTTGTTGAGCTCGGCGATGATCGCGAGGATGCGCGTCACGCCGATGCCGTAGGAGCCCATCGTGACGGTCACGAGCTTGCCGTTCTCGTCGAGCACCTTGAGCCCGAGCGCCTCGGCGTACTTGCGGCCGAGCTGGAAGACGTGGCCGATCTCCATGCCGCGCGCGAGATGCACGGGGCCGGATCCGTCGGGTGCGGGATCGCCCTCGCGCACGTTCGCGATCTCCACGATGCCGTCGGCCGAGAAGTCGCGGCCCGCGATCACGGAGTGCGCGTGCTTCTGGTCGATGTTCGCGCCCGTGATCCAGCTCGAGCCCTCGACGACGCGGGGGTCGAGGAGGTAGCGGATCCCGGTCGCGGACTCCTCGCCGAGGATCGCGCCGGTCGGCGACCACGGGCCGATGTAGCCCTTGACCAGCAGCGGGTGCTTCTCGAAGTCCTCGGGGGTCGCCGCCTCGATCTCGGCCGGGGCGAAGGCGACCTCCGCCCGCTTCTCGTCGACCTCGCGGTCGCCCGGGATGCCGATGACGACGAGTTCGCGCGTGCCGTCGAGGTGGGTGAGCGCGAGCACCACGTTCTTGAGCGTGTCCGCCGCCGTGAACTCTCCGTCGAGGTGCGCGTTCGCGTGCGCGACGAGCGTCTCGATCGTGGGCGTGTTCGGCGAGTCGAAGATCACCGGCGCGCCGTCCGCGTCGAACGGGAGGGGTTCGGGGATCGCGGTCGTGTACGCCTCGACGTTGGCGGCGTAACCGCCCGCGGAGCGCACGAAGGTGTCCTCGCCGACGGGGGTCGGGTGCAGGAACTCCTCGCTGCGGGATCCGCCCATCGCGCCGGCGTCGGCCTGCACGATCACGTACTCCAGGCCCAGGCGCTGGAAGATGCGCTCATAGGCATCGCGCTGCGCCTGATAGCTCGCCTCGAGACCGGCGTCGCCGGCGTCGAAGGAGTAGGCGTCCTTCATGGTGAACTCGCGGCCGCGCAGGAGGCCCGCACGCGGACGGGCCTCGTCGCGGTACTTGTCCTGGATCTGGTAGATCGTCAGCGGGAGGTCCTTGTACGAGGAGTACAGATCCTTCACGAGCAGCGTGAACGCCTCCTCGTGCGTGGGTGCGAGGAGGTAGTCGCCGCCCTTGCGGTCCTGCAGGCGGAAGAGCAGATCGCCGTACTCCTCCCAGCGCCCCGTCGCCTCGTATGCCTCACGCGGCATGAGCGCCGGGAAGTGCACCTCCTGCGCGCCCGCGGCGGCCATCTCCTCGCGGACGACCTTCTCGATCCGGGCCTTGACGCGCAGGCCCAGCGGAAGCCAGGCGAAGATGCCCGACGCCTGCGGTCGGATGTATCCGGCGCGGATCAGCAGCTTGTGGCTCGCGACCTCGGCGCCGGCCGGGTCTTCGCGGAGCGTGCGGAGGAAGAAGTTCGAGAGACGTGTGACCACCGGACAAGTCTACTGACGGCGATCGCCCCGCCCGTGCGGGTTGCAGAGGCGGGGCGATCGGCGGGGAGGGATCAGTTCAGCGCGCGCGTGCTCGCAGGGATGACCCCGCCGGCGTAGATCTCCGACGCGTTGTCCTGCAGTGCGGTGAGGGCGACGCGCTGCGGGAGCGGGCCGAAGGAGATGCGGGCGGCGCCGAGGGCCTCGTACTCGGTCGAGGTGAGCGCGCCGGGCAGGCCGATCACGCTGACCTTGCCGTGGCCGATCCCCTCGACGAGGGCGCGGGTGGTGTCGGCGTCGAGGATCCCCGGCACGAACACCGCGGTGGCGCCGGCCTCCAGGTAGGCGCGGCCGCGCGCGATCGCGTCGGCGACGGACTCCTCGACCGGGCGGCCTCCCCCGCGGACGAAGGCGTCGGTGCGCGCGTTGAGCACGAACGGAACCCCCTCCGCCTCTCCGGCGCGGATCATGGCCTCGACATCGGCCGCCGCCTCGGCGAGGGGGCGCAGCCGATCCTCGACGTTCGCACCGACGACGCCGGCGCCGATCGCGAGCCGCACGGTCTCCCCGGCGTCGCCGTAGCCGTCGTCCAGGTCGGCGGTCACCGGCAGCTCGACCGCGGCCGCGATGCGTCCGACCATGTCGAGCATGAGCTCGCGCGGGATCGCGCCGTCGGCGTAGCCGTAGGAGGAGGCGATGGAGTGGCCCGCCGTGGCGATGGCCGTGGTCTCGGGCAGGGCGGCGATCGCCCGGGCGGAGACGACATCCCACACGTTCACGACGCGGAGGATCTCGGGAGCCGCGTACAGCGCGGCGAGGGTGCGGGCCTTGTCGGCAGAGGTGGTCATGGACACCACGCTAATACCCGGCTCGGACGCGGAGGGCGGCCTAGGCTGAACCCATGCTGCAGCGCCGACCGCACGTCGCCCCGTCCGCAGCGCAGAGCGAGCTCGCCACCGCGCTCGCGGCTCTGCGCACCGAGATCGACGCGCCCACGGGATTCTCCCCCGAGGCCCAGGCGGAGGCGGCATCGGCCACGGCCCCCGCGCCCGACCTCGACCTGCGCGACATCGCCTTCGCCACGCTGGATCCGGCAGGATCCATGGATCTCGACCAGGCCTTCCAGCTCGAGCGGAGCGGAACGGGGTACACCGTCCGCTACGCGATCGCGGACGTCCCGTCGTTCGTGACGCCCGGCGGCGCGCTCGACGAGGCCGCCCGAGCGCGCGGCGAGACCCTGTACGCGGCGGACGGCACGATCCCGCTGCATCCGCCCGTGCTCAGCGAGGATCGTGCCTCGCTGCTGCCGGATCAGGATCGCCCCGCGCTCGTGTGGACGTTCGCCCTGGACGCGACCGGAGCAGTCACCGACACACGTCTGGAACGCGCGCTGATCCGGTCACGCGCGAAGCTGGACTACGTCACGACCCAGGCCGACCTCGACGCGGGCAGGGACACCCCGGCCGCGCTCCTGCCCGAGATCGGGCGCCTGCGCCTGGCGCAGGAGGCGCAGCGCGGCGGCGCGAGCCTGAACCTGCCGGACGACGAGGTCGTGCGCCATGACGACGGCGCCTACGCGATCGAGCGCCGCACGCCCCTGCCGATCGAGGACTGGAACGCGCAGCTCTCGCTCATGACGGGCATGGCCGCGGCGCAGTTCATGCTGCAGGCGAAGGTCGGGATCCTGCGGACCATGCCCCAGCCCGACGATGCCGCGTTCGACACCTTCCGCCGGCAGACCGAGGCGCTCGGCGTGCCGTGGACGGCGGGCCGCTACGGCGACTACCTGCGCGGCCTCGACCGGGACGATCCGCGCACCCTGCCGATCCTGGAGGCGGCGTCCGCACTGTTCCGCGGCGCGGGCTACGTCGCCTTCGACGGCGAGATCCCGGCGGAGACCACCCAGGCCGCGATCGCCGCACCCTATGCGCACGCCACGGCTCCGCTGCGGCGCCTCGTGGACCGCTGGTCCCTCGCGATCTCGCTCGCGGTGAGCCGCGGCGAGGATATCCCGGCGTGGGTGCACGAGAGCATGACGCAGATCCCGGACCTGATGCGCGCCGGCGCGCAGCGGTCGTCCGCCCTGAACTCGCGCACGCTCGACCTGGTGGAGGCCGCCGTGCTCGCGCCGCACGTCGGCGAGGCCTTCGCGGCGGTCGTGATCCGCCGCAACGGCGAGCGCGGCACGGTGCAGATCGCGGATCCGCCGGTGACGGCCTCGATGGCGCTGCCGGACTCGGTCGCCGCGGGCGCGACCATCCAGGTGGTGCTGAACGCCGTCGACGTCGCGAAGGGGCAGGTCTCCTTTGCGGTCCGCTGAGGGCGCCGCGGACGACCTGGCCGCGTGGCTCCGCGGCTCCGCGCATCGCCTGCGCACGCTCGATCCGGATGAGGACGACGATGCGGACCTCGAGCCGTTCCTGGACATCATCGGAGATGCGCGCGTCGTCGCGATCGGCGAGTCGATGCACCGCGTGCACGAGTTCTTCGCGCTGCGGCACCGCGTGTTCCGGTTCCTGCACCGCCGTGCCGGCTTCACGGCCCTCGTGACGGAGAGCGGACTGCCGGAGGGAAGGCTCGTCGACGACTGGATCCGCACCGGGCGCGGAGGCCTGCGGGACACCCTGCGCAACGGGGTCTCGTACGGGTTCGGCGCCTGCCAGGAGATGCTCGACCAGCTCACCTGGATGCGCGAGCGCACCGCGACAGGGCGCTCCGTCCCTCGCTGGTACGGGATGGATCTGCCCGACTCCTCGGCGAGCGCGGTTCCCGGAGTCCTCGCCGCGCTCGATGTGCTCGATGAGACGGATCCGCACTACGCCGCGCACGTCCGTGAGACCGTGCTGCCGCTGTTCGGCTATCTCCCCGACGATCGGACGGGTCTGGCACAGGCCGCGCCCTCCATCCGGGCGTATCTGGCGCTGCCCGCGCCCGAGCGCGCGGTCATCACCGTCGGCATCGCCGATCTCGCCGCACGCATCCGTGCCCGGCGGCGCGAGCAGATCGCGGCTCTCGACGGCGGCGCTCTGGCGGAACAGCGGGTCGACCTCGCGATCCGCGCGGCCGAGAGCGCCCAGGCGGCCGACGCGTTCCTGCAGGCGATGGCTGCGGGGCCCACTCGCACCTGGCCCGCCGCGAACATCCGCGACGCGTGGATGGCCGACACGGTGGAGTGGATCCTGCAGCGCGAGCCGCGCATCGTGGTCGCGGCCGCCAACGGCCATGTGCAGCGCACCCCGTTCTCCGCTCCGCCGTTCGTCCCGGATCCGATGACGACCATGGGCGGGCACCTCGCCGATCGGCTCGGCGACGACCTCGTGGTGATCGGGACCGCGTTCGGCGGAGGCGAGCAATGGCTGCACCGGCCGGATCCCGCCGATCCCCCGGGGCACTCCCGTCCCTTCACCGCGCCGATCGCAAGGCTCGATCCGTCCAGCCTCGATGCGGCGATCGAGCGCTCAGGGATCGGCGACGCCTTCTTCGATCTGCGCACTGCGCCGGAGGCGGCCGCCCTCGGACTCGACGTCTCGACCGGGTGGCACAACGGCGATGTGGTCCAGCCCGGCCGCGCGCGCGACGCGTTCGACGCGGTGGCGTTCATCCGCACGGTGACGCCCTGGCGGACCTGGATCGACGACCGGGGGCTGGACCGGCGCTGACCATTGCCGATGTACCACTCGACGGATACATTATGTATCAGTCGATTGATACATAGGAGGCGCCCATGTGGATCGCAGTGCTCATGGTCTTCGGCCCGGCCGCGGCCGGCCTCGCGGGCGCGCTCATCGCCCGCCTCCTGTGGCGGCGCGCCCTCCCCCGGCACGGGCGCGCCGCGATGATGGCGACCATGCTCGCCGGCGCCGTCCCCGTGATCGCGTTCCTCGTCGTCCGCACCGTCATCTGGTGGGTGTCCCCCGCGACATCCGTGGGGGACGCCTATCAGCTGGAGCGCTTCAGGGCCGTCCTTCCGCTCGCCCTCGGATCCCTGGCCGTTCTGCTGCTGGCGGTGCGCCTCCCCCGAGGCACTCGAGCGGGGTCGGCGGAGATCGCGCCCCGCACCCTGCGCGCATTCCTCAGCGGATGGTGGATCGCCGGCGTGCTCGCGGTCGGCGCGCTCGTGCTCGCGCTGACCGTCGCGCTGGGCGCTCCCTCCCGGCCCGACGGCGCGGGACGCTACACCCAGCGATGGGAGGCGATCGGCACGAACGGCGCCCGCTCGGGGTTCGGCACCTACGGCTGGTACTACTCGGTGCCGGCGATGGTCGCGCTCGCCCTGCTCCTCGTCGTCACCGCGATCGCATGGTGGTCCGTCCCCCGGCCCGCCTGGGACGCCCCCGTCGATGAGGACACCGCTCTTCGACGTCTTCGCGCCGCGAACATCGGTCGCGCCGCGCTGGGCGCCCTGCTCGTGCACCTCGGCTTCGTCCTGAGCCGGCTGCACGGCGCCGCCTCGACCGCATCGGAGCTGCTGTCCCCGCACGAGGGGACGATCACGATCCCCAGCCCGCTGGCCGCGATGGAACCCGTCTTCGCGTGGGCCTCGCCGGTGGCCGAGACGATCGGGCTGGCGATGTGGATCCTGATCGCCCTCAGCGCCGTCCCGACGCCTGTGCGGCAGGCTTCTCCTTCCCCGTCCCTCGCGCGATGATCATCGCTCTCTCCGCCACCGGTGGAACGCCCGCCGAGCAGGTGCACGGCCAGCTTCGCGGGTTGATCACGACCGGCCGCCTCGCCGCGGACGAGCGGCTGCCTTCCGTGCGCCAGCTGGCCTCCGACCTCGGCGTCGCCCCCGGCACCGTGGCCAGGGCATACAAGCAGCTCGAGGAAGAGGGGCTCGTGGTGTCCCGCAGGGGCGCGGGTACTCGCGTGAGCCGGTCGGCAACGCCCGTCTCGCGTGCGGTCGCCGAGGCGGCGCGGGCGCTCGCGGCCGCCGCCCGACGCGACGGCCTCTCCCCCGAGGACGCCGAACGCGTGCTGCGCGCGATGTGGTGAGCGACCGGGGTCTCGGTCCGCACAGGCCGCACTCGCTCGGACCCGAGGCTACGCTGAGCCGATGGATCACCTCGCCCTCGCCGAGCGGTTCATCGCCGCGCACTTCCCCGCCGCGACGAGCGTCATACTCGCAGGAAGCACAGCGCGAGGCACGCGTACGCCGAGCAGCGATCTGGACCTGCTGGTGATCGGAGAATCCCTCTTCGCCGATGTTCCTGACGCGACCGGCACTTCGAGCCATGCCGCGACCTATGGCTTCGAGGGCGAGGCGGTGGAGGTGTTCGCCTACACCCCGTCGGGGTTCGAGGAATGGGCGCGACGAGGCGTCGCCCAGCATCGACCGGTGATCGTGCACATGCTGGTGGAGGGGCTGACGTTGCGCGCCGGTCCTGAGCTGCCGTCGCTCCGCGAGCGCTGGGCCTCGGTGCTCGATGCCGGCCCGACGGTGAGCGAGGCCGAATCCGCGACGCGCCGCTACGTCATCACCGATCTGCTCGACGACTACCGCGATGCCCGAGACCCCTTGGAGCGTCATCAGCTCGCCGCAGCGCTGTTCGATCGGACCGCCGAACTGATCCTCCTCACCAACGGACGATGGATCGCATCGGGCAAGTGGCTGCCACGCCGCCTCCGCGACTTCGATCCGCAGCGAGCGAGGCTGCTCTCCGCGCCGCTGCTGGCCGGCGATCACACGTCGTTCGCGGCTCAGATCGAGCACGAGCTCGACATCGCCGGTGGCCGCATCCATGAGGGCCACGAGCGCTGACGGTCCGCACAGGCCGCACTCGCTCGGAGTTCTTCCCCGATCCTGGATCGGCTCTCCGTATGTCGGTGGCCGTCGAGAGAATGGAGCATGGAACTTTTCACCGAGATCGACGCACAGGTGCAGACCCTGCGCGCGCTTCTCGGTGAGGCTCTCGAATCGACCGAGCTGGTCGCTCTCGCCGAGAGACTCGACGATGCCCAGGCGGTCGCGGCGATCGCGGCGGCGACCGCGCTGGTCCAGAGCGGGGAAAGAATCCGCGCGGCGGCCACCGGTGTCGTCGCCGCCCGGTCCTCCCGCGAAGCAGGGCAGGCCGGTCTCGCCCAGACCCGCGGGCACAGGAACGTCACCTCGCTCGTGCAGGAGCTCACAGGATCGACGCGAGCCGAGGCCAGCCGGCAGGTCCGCATCGGCGAGTCGCTGCTCGCCTCGGCGACGGCTCCCTCCGAGCCGGGCGAAGGCGACCCGCCAGCGGACGGCGAGTCGACTCGCACGGAGAAGCCGACTGAGCTCTGGCACGCCGGACTCGACCGCGCCCTGCTCGACGGGCGACTCACCGCCGCGCAGCACGACGCCATCCGCCAGGGTCTCGCAGACCCGCCCCCGGCCGACGCGACGAAGGAAGGGCCCGACGACACCGAGCACGACGTGCTCATGCACGAACTGTGGGAGCTGGCCGCTGAACAGCTCATCGACGCGTCGGCTCACGACACTCCGGAGATGCTGAGCTCCGCGGCGCGCGCGATCCGCGACCGGCTCGACCCCGAAAGCGCCGTCCGGCGGTTCCAGGAACGGTATGCGCGACGCTCGTTCCGCGTGTGGACCACCGCCGACGGCCGCAGGCGGGGCGCGATCGACTTCGACGATGAGGGCTATGCGTGGGCGACCACGATCATCGCCAACGCGATGCGCCCGCGGACCGGCGGTCCCCGATTCGTCGATGCCGAGGAGAAGGCCCGCGCTCAGGCGCTGACCGACGATCCGCGCACGAACGATCAGCTCACCTACGACCTGCTCCTCGATCTGCTCCGCACCGGCGCTCTCGCCGATGCCCCGACCGTCTTCGGCGCACGACGTGCCGGGGTCCGCATCGTCCGGGTCGTGAACGCTGACGGCATCGCGGATCCGATCGCACACACGGAGGATCACCTGCACACCTTCCCGGTCGCCGTCGCCGAACAGCAGTCATGCGACGCGGGATCGGTGCCGGTCACCGTCGATACCTGCGGAAACCCCCTCGACGTCGGCCGCGAGCACCGGCTCTTCACCGCGAAGCAGCGCGTCGCGCTGGCCGTCCGCGACGGCGGATGCCGATGGCCCGGCTGCGACCGGCCTCCGTCCTTCGGCGAGGCGCACCACATCGACGAGTGGTCACGCGACGACGGCCGCACCGACATCGACCGCGGAATACTGCTCTGCCGCTTCCACCACATGCAGCTGCACCACGGCGGGTGGCGGATCTCTCGCCGCGGGAAAGACGACTTCGCGCTCCATCACCCCCGCGGTCAGACGATCGCGCTCCCGCCCAGACCTGCGCTCCGGTACGCCTGGGCGGTGTCCGAACCCTGGCGGAAGCGCTTCCGCCCGGCGGCGTGAGGGGAGGACGGCAGCAGACGGCTTTCACGGTCAATCCGTCCCGGGTGGACGGCCGCGGGCTCCTCCGTCGATGACACGAAGGGGCGACGCCGCGTCCCGCGGGCACGCCGCGGCGACCCGACGCCCCGACGCCCCGACGCACGGGACCCTACGTGCCCATCGGCAAACGCTGGGATAGGGACGCTCGGCTACGCCGGCACCACCGAGGTGCTCATCACGAGCAGCTGCGGATCCGTCAGATCCAGCGACACCCGGATCGACGCGAACTCCGCAAGCGACGACACATGCGTGCCGCCGCAGAGGATCGACGCGGTGCCCTCGGGAAGTCCGCAGACCCAGCGGCGACGATCCACGATCGTCTCGCCGTCGACCTCGATCCGGCTCGACGCGCCGGACGCGACCCAGGCCGCGAGCTGGGCGTTGATGCGCTCCTCGCGTTCCGCGAGCGACGCGGCGAAACCCTCGGTATCGAACCCTGCCTTGCGCAGGCTCTTGCCGAGCCGGTACTCGTCGACCGCACCGCCCTCGTCGATGAAGCTCGTCTGGTTCGCGCGCCCCTCGAAATCGGGGTTGCCGAGCGCGTCGGATCCGGGATCCTTGCGCCACAGGTCGGCGACCGCGAGGTCCAGGGCCAGCGAGGCGAGGTGACAGGCGGTGTGCCCACGGCTCAACCCGGCACGACGCTCCGCATCGACCGTGGCCTCCGCCACGGCACCTGCTGCGAGCGCCGCGGGAAGGGACTCGACCCGGTGTCCGACCAGCCAGGTCCACCCCTCCGCACCGCGCTTGACCGGGATGTCCGCACCGACCGCGACCTCGCCCTCATCGCTCACTGCCGCCATGACGGCCTCGGTCACCGCGACCTCCACGCCCTCCACGCGCAGCGCACCACGATCGCCCGGCTGATCCGGCCAGGTGTGGTCCACGGGGTGGAACGGCGTCCGGTCCAGCACGACGACCGCGCCGGCCTCCGCCGGGTGCACGCCGACGACGTGCGCAGACTCGACGAGGGATCCCGAGGGGAAGGTGACGACGGTGCTGTGCGACACGAGGACTCCAGACAAGGTGACGAGAAGGCCGCAGACGTCAGTGCGACGGTGGGATGGTGAAGCTCGCGAGACGGTCGCCGGAGACCACGAAGATCCCGTCCGACTCGCCGTTGAAGACGCTGCTGCGCCAGCCGAAGCGCACACGGGTCGTGTCGCCGTCGGTGTCCGCGGACAGAATCGTCATGCGGGCGCCGGCACCGATCGCATCGGACCCGGCCCAGGCGCGCACGCCCTCGGCACCCGCCTTGACGGTGCCCCAGTCGCTGACGAAGCCGTCCGGCGTGAATGCGGCGACGAACGCCTCGGTGTCGGCGTCGTTGATGGCGTCGACCATGCGCTGCACGGCGTCGGGAAGTCGGCTCATGATTCCTCCTCTGAAGAGTCCCACTCTGTCACGCGGGCCACCACGGGGAACACGCGCTACGGGGTGCCCCTCAGCTCGTGACGACCTGCGCGGTGCCGAGCGGCGCGTTCGGACCCATCTCGTCGGCGATGCGGTTCGCCTCCTCGATGAGGGTTGCGACGATGTCCTCCTCCGGGACGGTCTTGATGACCTCGCCCTTGACGAAGATCTGGCCCTTGCCGTTGCCGGACGCGACGCCGAGGTCGGCCTCGCGCGCCTCGCCCGGACCGTTCACGACGCAGCCCATGACCGCCACGCGCAGCGGCACGGTCATGTCCTTGAGCCCCTCGGTGACGTTCTCGGCGAGCGTGTAGACGTCGACTTGGGCGCGACCGCAGGACGGGCAGGACACGATCTCGAGCTTGCGCTCGCGCAGGTTCAGCGACTGCAGGATCTGGTGGCCGACCTTGACCTCCTCGGCAGGAGGAGCAGACAGCGAGACGCGGATGGTGTCGCCGATGCCCTCGCCGAGCAGGATCCCGAAGGCGGTCGCCGACTTGATCGTGCCCTGGAACGCCGGGCCCGCCTCCGTCACGCCGAGGTGCAGCGGCCAGTCGCCCATCGCGGCGAGCAGACGGTAGGCCTTCACCATCACGACGGGGTCGTTGTGCTTGACCGAGATCTTGAAGTCGTGGAAGTCGTGCTCCTCGAACAGCGACGCCTCCCAGCGCGCGCTCTCGGCGAGCGCCTCGGGGGTGGCCTTGCCGTACTTCTCGAGCAGGCGAGGGTCGAGCGAGCCCGCGTTCACGCCGATGCGCAGGGAGACGCCCGCGTCCTTCGCCGCCTTCGCGATCGCGCCGACCTGGTCGTCGAACTTGCGGATGTTGCCCGGGTTCACGCGCACCGCGGCACAGCCTGCGTCGATCGCCTGGAACACGTACTTCGGCTGGAAGTGGATGTCGGCGATGACCGGGATCTGGCTCTTCTTCGCGATGATGTGCAGCACGTCGGCGTCGTCCTGCGACGGCACCGCCACGCGCACGATCTCGCAGCCGGAGGCCGTGAGCTCGGCGATCTGCTGCAGCGTTCCGTTGATGTCGGTGGTCTTCGTGGTCGTCATCGACTGCACGCTGACGGGCGCACCGCCGCCGACGAGCACCTTGCCGACCTTGATCTGGCGGCTCTTGCGTCGCGGGGCGAGGACATCGGGGATCCGGGGCATCCCCAGGTTCACAGCTGGCACGTCATCCAGCGTACCCGTGCGCAGCTGGACGGGATCCGTGTGGTAGTTTCGGCGCATGTCCGCGAACCGCTCTTGGTGGCCCGCCTCTTAGGCGGAGAGTTCGCGACCCACGATCCAGACCGCCTTCCGGGGCGGTCTTGTCGTTTCTGCCGCGTCGGATCCCTCTTTCAGGAGCACCCTCAATGACCACCGCCGACCGGATCCACGCCCTCGACTCGTCCTTCGTCCTGCTCGCCCGCGAAGGCTCGGACAGCGTCGAGCTGCTCACCGGCGAGATCGTCGACGTCACGAACCTCGCCGACATCCCGCTGGGCACCGGCGGCGAGCGCCGCGAGGTGTTCTCGCTCGTCCCCTATCGCCAGGTCCGCGAGCGCGGCTTCGAGGCGCAGGACGACGGCGCTCCGCTCCGCTGCCTGATCGTGGACGAGCACCTGCACCTGCCCGCGGACGAGGTGCGCGCGGCGCTGCCGGCGGATCCGATCCCGCTGCAGGACGGCGGCTTCGACCTCAGCGACGACGAGTACGCCGCGATCGTCGAGCGCGTGATCGCCCACGAGATCGGGCGCGGCGAGGGCGCGAACTTCGTGATCCGCCGCGACTACACGGCGCGCATCGACACGACGGTCCCCGCGGCCGAGCGCACGGCCGCGCTCACCTGGTTCCGCGCGCTGCTCGAGCACGAGCGCGGTGCGTACTGGACGTTCGCGGTCGTGACCCCCGGCGTGGTCGCGGTCGGCGCGAGCCCCGAGGCGCACGTCGTCGCCCAGGGCGGCGTCGTGACCATGAACCCCATCTCCGGCACCTTCCGCCACCCCGCGGGCGGCTCCACCACGGCGGCGCTCGGCGAATTCCTCTCCTCGACGAAGGAGACCGAGGAACTGTTCATGGTGGTCGACGAGGAGCTCAAGATGATGAGCGCGGTCTGCTCCGACGGCGGGCGGATCACCGGCCCGCACCTCAAGCAGATGTCGCGGCTCACCCACACCGAGTACATGCTGCGCGGCAGCAGCCGGCTGGATCCGCGCGACATCCTGCGCGAGACGATGTTCGCGCCGACCGTGACCGGATCCCCGATGCAGAACGCGTGCACCGTGATCCGCCGGCACGAGCGCAAGCCCCGCGGCTACTACTCCGGCGTGGCGGCGCTCTTCACGCCGAACGGCGCCGACGGCCATGACCTGGACGCGCCGATCCTCATCCGCACGGTGTACCTCAAGGACGGCGAGGTCAGCGTCCCGGTCGGCGCCACGCTCGTGCGCCACTCCGATCCCGCCGGCGAGGTCGGCGAGACCCACGGTAAGGCCGCAGGCGTGCTGGGCGCGATCGGCGCCGTCGCGCGCGACACCGCCGCCGAGGCCCGCGAGGACGACGACGCACCGGGATCGGGCGCGACCCCGGCCGAGGATCCCGAGATCCAGGCTCTGCTCGCCTCCCGCAACGCCCGGCTCGCCGAGTTCTGGATCAACCCGCAGGACGGCGGCACCGAGGCGTCGGCGTCCGCACCCTTCGCCGGTCGCACGGCCGTGGTCGTGGACGCCGAGGACCGCTTCACCACGATGCTCGCGCACCAGCTGCGCCATCTCGGACTCGACGTCCGGATCCAGCCCTGGTCGGAGGCCGACGACGCCGAGATCGACGCCGCGGACCTGCTCATCGCGGGGCCCGGTCCTGGCGACCCCAGGGACGGCTCCTCCCCGCGTATCGCCCGGATGCGCGCCCTCGTCGCGCACCGTCGCGAGACGGCGCGTCCACTGCTCGCGGTCTGCCTCAGCCACCAGATCCTCGCGGACTCGCTCGGGATCGAGCTGGCCCCGCTCGCCAGCCCGCACCAGGGTCTGCAGAAGGCGGTGCCGGTGTTCGGCGAGGACGCCTCGATCGGCTTCTACAACACGTTCACGGCGCGCGTCGCGCCCGGGACGACGGAGGTCGGCGCCGCCGAGGTGTCCGCCGATCCGGCCTCAGGCGACGTGTACGCGCTGCGCGGTCCGGCGTTCGCCTCCGTGCAGGGTCACCTGGAGTCGATCCTGTCGCGCGACGGGATGACGACCCTGCAGCGCCTGGTCGGGCACGCGCTGGGCTGAGAGCTCAGCCGAGCGTCACCGGGTGGAACAGATCGGCGACGAGCAGCAGGCCGCCCATGCCGACCAGCAGGGCCGCCACGACGATCGTCAACGGCACGAGCCGGGTGGCGTCGACGGGCTTGGGCTTCGGACGCCCCGCTACCTTGGCCCAGGCGCGCTTCAGCCCGTCCCACAGCGCGACCACGATGTGCCCGCCGTCCAGGGGCAGCAGCGGGATCAGGTTGAACACGAACAGCGCGATGTTCAGCGACCCCATGAGGCTCAGCAGCACGGCGAAGCGGTTCAGGAGCGGAGCATCGGCCGCCGCGACCTCGCCGGCGATGCGGCCGACCCCGATCACGCTGAGCGGTCCGTTCGGGTCCCGCGGAGTGTTGGTGACCAGCGAGACGCCCACGTCCCATAGCCGCACCGGCAGGTTGCCGATGAGCTGCACGACCGCCCCGGTGTTCGCCATCGCCTGATCGAAACCGGCGGAGAGCGGCTGCTGCACGTAGGCGAGCTGCGCGCCGACTCCGGCGTAGCCGACCGTGTGCATCACGGCGTTGCCCTTGTCGTCCACGACCGCGCGCCCGTTGGCATCCGCCTCCTGGCGCTGGGCGGCGACGGGCGTCAGCTGCAGCGTGAGCCGGGATCCGTCGCGCTCGACGACGAGAGGGAGGGCCTTGCCGGGTGAGGCCTGGATGATCGCGCTGGCCTCGGCGAAGGTGCTGACGTCCTTCCCGCCGACCGAGATGATCCTGTCCCCCGGCTTGACTCCGGCCTGCGCCGCGGGCGCCACCGGATCCGATGCGGAGCACGACGTCTGGGTGGATCCCGCCGGAAGCACGCACTCCGAGACCGAGGCGATCGTGGTCGTGCCCTGCTGGAGTCCGATGCCGCTCAGCAGCACCGTGAAGGTCACGACCGCGAGGACGAGGTTCATGAACGGGCCGCCGAACATGACGATGACCCGCTTCCACACCGGCAGCAGGTAGAAGACGCGGCTCGCGCGCTCGGGGTCGATGGTCTCGTCGTTCGCGGCCCTCGCATCCTGGATGAGGGTGCGGAACGCGCCGCGCGACCGGCTCCGCCCTGCGCCATCGTCCTGCTCGCCCGGCGAGGGCGGGTACATGCCGGACATCGAGATGAAGCCGCCGACCGGCAGCGCCTTGACGCCGTACTCGGTCTCGCCGATCTTCTTGGAGAACAGGCGCGGACCGAAGCCGATCATGTACTGGCCGACGTGCACGCCGAACAGCTTGGCGGGAACGAGGTGCCCGAGCTCGTGCAGGGCGATCGAGACACCGAGTCCGACCAGCACGAACAGCAGGCCGCCGATGTATAGCAGGATCTCCACCCCGCCACGTTACCGGTGCGGGGCTAGGAAACGGCCGTGCCGGGGCTGTGCACTCGCCCGGATCCGGAGGATCGGGTCCGGTGGGTCACGCCTGAGCGGCGATCATCCGGTCTGCGGTCGCCCGCGCCCACGCCTCGGCGGCGGCCAGCGACTCGACCGTGAGCTCGTCGGGCGGCTCGTGGGCGTCGACGACGCGCTGGATCGTGTCCACGATCGCGAGGAAGCTCAGCCGCCCCTCGTGGAACGCGTTCACGGCCTGCTCGTTCGCGGCGTTGTAGACGGCCGGGAAGGTGCGCCCGGCCCGGCCGACGTGCTTCGCCAGGGCGACCGACGGGAAGGCCGCGTTGTCGAGGGGTTCGAACGTCCAGCTCGCGGCCTTGGTCCAGTCGATCGGCCGGCCGACGCCGCCCACACGGTTCGGCCAGTCCAGGCCCAGCGAGATCGGCAGGCGCATGTCGGGCGGAGAGGCCTGCGCGATCGTCGATCCATCGACGAACTCCACCATCGAGTGCACGATCGACTGCGGATGCACGACGACCTCGATTCGCTCGTAGTCCACATCGAACAGCAGGTGCGCCTCGATCACCTCGAGCCCCTTGTTCACGAGCGTCGCCGAATTCGTGGTGACCATGCGCCCCATGTCCCAGGTGGGATGTGCAAGCGCCTCCGCCGGGGTGACCGCGGCCATCTCCTCGCGGGACCGGCCGCGGAAGGGCCCTCCCGACGCCGTCACGACGAGCCGGCGGACCTCCTGCTTCGTGCCCGACCGCAGCGCCTGCGCGAGCGCGGAGTGCTCGGAGTCGACCGGCACGATCTGACCGGGTTCCGCGAGCCCCGTCACGAGAGTGCCGCCGACGATCAACGACTCCTTGTTGGCGAGCGCCAGGGTGCGGCCGGCCTTGAGCGCGGCGATCGTCGACCCGAGCCCGATGGAGCCGGTGATCGCGTTGAGCACCACGTCGGCCTCGACATCCCGGACCAGCTGCTCGGCCTCGGCCGCGCCGAGAGCCGTGTCGTCCACCCCGAACTCCTCGGCCTGCTGCTCCAGCAGGTCCGCCTGCGTGCCCGCGGCGAGGCCGACCAGTTCGAAACGGTCCGGATTCGCCCTGATCACGTCGAGGGCCTGAGTGCCGATGGAGCCGGTGGAGCCGAGGATGAGGACGCGACGCATGGCCTCAGCCTAGGCCGTGCGCCCTCAGAGCGAACGGGGCCCGCCGCGTCGGTGACGCGGCGGGCCCCGTTCAGGGTCAGGAGCGGATCACTGCGCGGGCGCCGCCGACGGCAGCGTGCCGAGGATGTCGATCACGAACACCAGGGTCGAGTTGGCGGGGATGGACGACTGCGCCTGATCTCCGTACCCGTCGGCCGGCGGGATCACGACGAGCACCTGCGAGCCGACCTTCTGACCCTCGAGCGCCTTCTTGAAGCCGGGCACGACACCGGTGGTCTGGAACTGCGCCGGAGTCCCCCGCTTCCAGCTGGAGTCGAACTCCTTGCCGTCGGCCCAGGTCACGCCGCGGTACTGCACGATCACGAAGTCGCCGCTGCCCACGGTCGGCCCGTCGCCCTGCTTGAGATCAGCGATCTTCGTCTCGGTCGGCGGGTCCGACTTGGGGATCGTGATGTCGGGCGAACCGTCCTTGGCGAGCTTCACGGTCGGCATCCCCGCGACGGGGGCGACCTCCTTGCCGCTGGCGACGGTCGGGAGCTTCTTCGTGGACTGCGCGTAGACCACGACGGACGGCTGGCCCTGGCCGAGGAGCTTGCCGGGCACGGCGAGGACGACGGAGGATCCGACCGGCTGGCATTCCAGAGCCACGACGAAGAGCGACTGCTGGTTCGGGTCGAGCAGGATCGGGAGCTGATCGCCCGCGCCCCGCTCGCTCGAGTCCAGGGCGGAGCCGTCGGCGGCCTTCACGAGACGGTACTGCACGGAGACCAGGTCTCCGGCGACGACGTTCTTGCCGTCGCCCTTCTTCAGGATCGTGCGCTCGACGGACGTGGCGGCGTCGATGTCCGTACCGGCCGGCACCGTGATCTTCAGGTCCTTACCCTCGCCGTCGACCTTGACCGCGTCGGAGGTCTTTCCCGGCTTCGCATCGAGCAGGCACGACGACGAGGCGGACGGCGACGGGGATGCGGAGGGGTTCCCGGCACCGGCACAGCCGGAGAGCAGGAGGGCCGTCGCTGCGACGGCGGAGAGAGCAGCGGCAAGGCGGATGCGCACGGAGGACCTCGAGACGTAGAGACGAACCCGCCTATCCTGCCCTATCGGGCTTTGCCGCCGCTGGGAGGCAGGGCGATTCTGCGCGACTCTCCGCCGCGCGAGCGCATTCCGATCACGGAATGGATCCTGATCTAGCCTTGTCTGGTGACCCCGGAATCCGAACCCGCAGCGTCTGCGGCCCGCGACGAAGCCGTCGCGGATCAGCACCAGGACGAAGACGAAGAGGTGCATCGCGCCGGTGCGACCTACCTGCTCGGCCGGATGATCCTGATCCCGCTCACGCGGCTCATCTACCGCCCCCGTATCGAGGGCCGCGCGAACGTGCCGATGGACGGCCCGATCATCATCGCCTCGAACCATCTCTCCTTCATCGACTCGATCGCGATCCCCGTCGCCGCCCCCCGGCGCGTGCATTTCCTCGCGAAGTCGAGCTACTTCGAGGGCACGAGCCTCAAGGGTCGCTTCGTGGCGAACTTCATGCGCGCGGTCGGTGCGATCCCGGTGCGCCGGGGCGCGGGGCAGGCCGCGCTGGACGCGCTGGACGAGCAGCGCAAGCTGCTGGAGCAGGGTCTCGCCGTCGCGCTGTACCCCGAGGGCACGCGCTCGACCGACGGCCGCCTGTACAAGGGACGCACCGGTGCGGCGTTCCTCGCGCTGCAGACGGGTGCGAAGGTCGTGCCGGTCGGCGTGATCGGCACCGACAAGGCGATGCCCGTCGGGGCGAGCATGCCCAAGATCGGCTCGAAGGTCACGATCCGCTTCGGGGAGCCCCTGGACCTCTCGCACCACGGCCCCGCGACCTCGGGCCGCGCCCGTCGCGGCGCAACCGATGAGATCATGGCCGCGATCCATGCGCTGAGCGAGCAGGAGCTGGCCGGCGTCTACAACGAGGTTCCGGCGCAGGGCGCGATCGAGAAGATCAAGCAGGCCCTGCCGCACGAGCGGCGCTGACCGCGCCGGTCGCACCCGGCCGACCGGTGGATCCGCGATCAGACGACAGGATCCGCGACGAGGATCGTCGCCTCGTGATGCACCGGGAACGACACCGAGTTCGCGATGAAGCACCAGGCGTTGGCCTGCGCGTGCGCGGCCTCGGCGGCCGCGCGCATGGACTCGGCGGCGACCGTGACCACCGGATGCAGCGTCACCTCGGTGAATGCGCCGCCGCCGCGCCCATCCTCCTGCATCGTGCCGGTGGCTTCGTCGCGGTAGTCGACGACGACCACGCCGGCCGTCACGCACGCGTGGAGGTAGCTCAGCAGGTGGCATTCGCTGAGCGCCGCGAGCAGCATGTCCTCGGGGTTCCAGCGGGCGGGATCCCCGCGGAACGGCTTGTCGGAGGACGCCAGGAGGTCCGGCTTGCCCTCGACGCTGATGGTGCTCGCGCGGTCGTAGTCGCGATAGCCCGAGGTGCCCGTGCCCCGGTTCCCGGTCCAGGTGGTGCGGAGGGCGTAGCGATGCGTGCCGAGGGTCATGGATCCATCGTGCCAGGATCGCGCCCGCCCCGGTCGAAATGCGCCGGGCGGCGGTGCGCGCGCCCACTAGGCTGGCACTCGTGGTGCAGACTCTGACCGTCCAGGATGCCGTGGAACTCGCCGTCGTCGAACGGAACGGATTCGTCGAATCCCGCCACATCGGAGCGGCTGTCGTGCTCTCCCCGGAGGGCGAGGTCGTGGTCCGCCACGGCAACTCCGACGCACTGGTGCTGCCCCGCTCCAGCATGAAGCCGATGCAGGCGATCGCGTGCCTGACCGCCGGTGCCCCGCTCGAGGGCGAGCAGCTCGGCCTCGCCACGGCGAGCCACAACGGCACCGACCGGCACGTCGCCGTGGTGCGCGAGATCCTCGCTGCCGGCGGCCTCACCGAGGACGACCTGGGCTGCCCTGCGGACTGGCCCGGCGATTCGGCGACGAGGGACGAGCTCGTGCGCGATCACGCCGGCAAGGCGCGCATCCGGATGAACTGCTCCGGCAAGCACGCCACGATGCTGCGCGCCTGCATCGCGAACGGCTGGCCGACCGCCGGCTACCTCGACCTGGGCCACCCCCTGCAGGTGCACATCAAGGACATCGTCGAGCGCCTCAGCGGCGAGCGCGTCGCGGCGACGGCCATCGACGGTTGCGGCGCCCCCGTGCACGCCATCACGCTCACCGGCCTCGCCAGGGCCGTGCACCGCATCGGGACCGCGTCGGAGCGCTCGCCGTTCGCCCTGCACCGGGTCGCGGGTGCGCTGGTGCGCACGGTCCGGGAGAACCCGTGGACGATCGAGGGGCCGGGACGCCCCGACACGATCGCGATCGAGAAGCTCGGCGTGTTCGCGAAGCACGGCGCGGAGGGCGTGATGGTGATGGTCGCGCCGAACGGCGCCACGGTCGCCCTGAAGATGCTCGACGGCTCCGGCCGCGCGGCGACGATCGTCGCCGCCACCCTGCTCGCCCGCGCGGGCGCGCTGACCGACGCGCAGGTCGAGGGCCTCGCCTCGGCCCTTCCACTTGCCGTCCTCGGAGGCGGCAGCGGCGTGGGGGCCATCCGCCCCGGTGCCGGAATCTGAGCGCCCCCAGAAGGGGCCGTACCCGTCTTAGGGAAGGAAAGGAGCCACGATGAGGATCTCTGTCCCCAGCGAGGTGAAGAACAACGAGTTCCGGGTCGCCCTCACGCCCGCCGGCGTGCACGATCTCGTGCAGGCCGGTCATGAGGTCTTCGTGCAGTCCGGCGCCGGTGCCGGCTCCTCGATGTCGGATGCCGACTACGTGGAGGCGGGAGCGACGCTGCTCGACGACGCCGACGAGGTCTGGGCCCGCGCCGAGCTGGTGCTGAAGGTGAAGGAGCCGATCGCCAGCGAGTACCACCGCTTCCGCAGCGACCTGGTGCTGTTCACGTATCTGCACCTCGCCGCCGACCGTCCGCTCACCGACCGGCTCGCCGAGTCGGGCATGACGGCGATCGCCTACGAGACCGTGCAACTGGCGTCGGGTGCGCTGCCGCTGCTCGCCCCGATGAGCGAGGTCGCGGGGCGTCTCGCACCGCTGGTCGGCGCGAACACGCTGATGCGCTCGCACGGCGGCCTCGGCCTGCTGATGTCGGGCGTCCCCGGCACCCGTCCCGCCACCGTGACCGTGATCGGCGGCGGTGTCGCGGGCGCGAACGCGGCCGTGATCGCGGCGGGCATGGGCGCGGATGTGACCATCTTCGACACCAACATCGCGCGACTGCGCTATCTGGACGACTTCTTCGGCGGCCGGGTGAAGACGGCGGCGTCGAACCCGCTCGACCTGCGTCGTGCGGTCGTGAACTCGGACCTCGTCATCGGATCGGTGCTGATCCCGGGGGCGAAGGCGCCGAAGCTGGTCACGAACGACATGGTCGCCGAGATGCGTCCGGGCAGCGTGCTCGTGGACATCGCGGTGGATCAGGGCGGCTGCTTCGAGGACACGCACCCGACCACGCACGACGACCCCACGTTCCGCGTGCACGACACCGTGTTCTACTGCGTGGCGAACATGCCGGGCGCGGTGCCGAACACGTCCACCTCTGCGCTCACCAACGCGACTCTGCCGTACGTGCGGCAGATCGCAGGTCGCGGCTGGCAGGCCGCACTGCGCGCCGATGCCGCCCTGGCCGGCGGTCTCAACGTGACCGGCGGCAGGATCGCCAACGCCGGCGTGGCCACCGCGCACGAGCTGCCGCTCACTCCGCTGGACGAGTTGCTCGGCTGAGGTCGCCCTGCGGGGCGGGGAGGATCACCAGGGACGGACGACCGTCCCGATCGATGGTCCACGCCCGCCCCGCGTGCGGCGCCGCATAGGGCGGCAGTTCGCGCACCCCGACGAGCGTGCGTAGGTCGCGCGCGGCCTCGGCGAGCACCACGACCTCGCCGGTGCGGACGACCCGCTGCCAGAGCGCGTACTGACGCTGCCAGGCGTCGGCATCGCCGACGAGCACGAGGAGACCGTCCGGCTCCCGCTCGTGGCGCGCGGAGCGGTCCCGCCCGGAGCCGGTCCCTCCGACCGTTCCGACCGCACGGATCCGACCGGAATCCGCGTCGGTCGCGGCGGTCGCTTCGGCCCGCCCCGCCCCGTCCGGCAGCACCACCGGCCTCCCCTCCCCGAGCGCCTGCACCGCTCCGGGCCCGAACCGCGCGGCGAGCGTCTCGGCCGTGCGCGACGCGGTCGTGCTCACCACGCCGACGAGCAGCGCCCGAGGCTCCCACAGGGGCGCCCCCGCTCGTACGGTCCCGCGCCCGCGGCGAGGCGCCGGATCCGCACGGCCCGCGCCGTCCGCCTCCGGCAGCGCGAACTGCACCTCGGCGCCGCTCAGCCGGGCGCGACCCGGCGGACGGTCGGGATCGTACGAGCCCGGCTCTCCTCCGGCGGTGAGATG